>CAZJGX010000041.1:0-7560 GCA_964545825.1 uncultured Muribaculaceae bacterium | reverse complement strand
AAAAAAAACGCCCAAACGGGCGTCTATTTAATCCATGCCATTTAAACTTTTCAGCATTTTCATTATTATTTCACGTTGGTCATCCGTAGGCAGTTTCCAATACATATGTATCAACTGTAATGATTCATTTTTCCCCAACGGATCATCTTTGCCCGGTTCGCGAACACGCATACCAGATTTTGCCTGGCGTGTATTTTCTTCGACATAGCCCGGCAGACCATAAAAGAAAAACGATATTGGCGTTTCCAATGCCGCACTTAAATCAAACAGGCGCGATGCTGAAATGCGATTGCCCGCCGTTTCATATTTCTGAATTTGTTGAAATGTGACGCCACACAACGCCGCCAAGTCCTTCTGTGACAGTCCCATCATCATACGACGCAACTGAACACGCTGTCCGACATGTGCGTCAACTGCTGTTGGTTCAAAGGGTTTTCCACTCATTTTATTATCTATCTCTTATTGTTATTAAAAAAATACCTGATTTTAGTTATACCTTTTTTCTTTTTCTTTTGCAATCAAAAAACTGTTGTGATACCGTTGGGGCGTTAAAAACAGAAAGGAAGAATTATGACAAAACCGCTAGTTTTATGCATAATGGACGGCGTCGGTATTAATCCGGAACGCACACATAATGCAGTTGCATTGGCACGCATGCCGTTCTTTAACGAATTATTGAAAAAATATCCACACTCTATGTTAGACGCCAGTGGCCCCGCCGTCGGTCTGCCACCACAAACGATGGGCAATTCAGAGGTTGGACATATCACAATGGGAGCAGGGCGCGTAGTAAATCAGTTCTTGCGCCGGTTCCAATTAGAGAACTGGGATAACAACCCTGCGCTGTGTGAATTCATATCAAATGTCAAATGTGATGGCGGCATTGTGCACTTTGCGGGTTTAATGTCTGATGGACGCGTGCATGCCGATATCAATGATATGTTAATAATCATGCGCCGCGTGTTGGATTGCGGATTAAAATTATGCATCCACTTTATCGCAGACGGGCGTGATACATTGCCACAATCCGCACCGGAATACATAAAATTAATCAAAGACAAACTGGGTGATTACCTGGCCGATGGACGCGCATTTTTTGGCACACTGTCCGGGCGTTATTACACAATGGACAGAAACCAGAATCTGGATCGCACGGCGGCCGCATTTGACGCAATTGCATGCGCAAAATCAAAGTATTCGGCACCAACAATTGATGCGGCATTGGCTGATGCATACGCACGTGGCGAAACAGATGAATTTATATGGCCGACTGTTATCAATGGTGACGCGGCAATACGTCCCTGTGATGGATTCTTGTTCGGTAATTATCGCAGTGACCGCGCCCGCCAGATTGTGCGCGCAATGTTGGAAACAAAATGCCACATGTTATGCTTTTCCCAATATGGCGAAGGATTAAACGAGCATTGCCCGGCATTATTGCCCGATGTCGCAGTTGAAAACACATTGGGTGATGTCTTGGCGGCAAACGGAATCAGCCAATTGCGTATTGCAGAAACAGAAAAATATAACCACGTCACGTATTTCTTTGATGCAGAACGCAACGTAGATTTATCAGGCATGGAAAAAGTATTAATTGCATCACCTGATGTTGCGACATTTGATATGAAACCAGAAATGTCTGCAATTGAAATCACAGACAAACTGTTGCCATTATTAAACAAATTTGATGTCGTAATTTTAAACTATGCAAATGGTGACATGGTGGGCCACACCGGAAACGAAGATGCCACAATCCGCGCAATGGAAACACTGGATGCACAACTGGCGCGTCTGGTTCCGGCCGTATTAGATTTGGATGGCACAATATTAATTACCGCCGATCATGGTAATGCAGAAAAACTGTGGGATAACGAGAACAATTTGCCATGGACGGCGCACACAACAAACCCGGTAAACTTTATCGTCGTATCAAACAATCCACCACATACAGTTCATGACGGCGGATTGGCCGACATTGCACCAACGATGTTAAAACTGTTGGACATAGCCCAGCCCGATGATATGAACGGAAAATCATTAATTGATTAAAAACACCCGCCATTGTGGCGGGATTTTTATTATATTACTGTTTGTAGTACGCATCTTCGGTGCATTTATATATACCTGTTGAATCATCAAAATAGTTCTCGCTGCTACTTTTTGCAATATAACAATCGGTGATAAATACATTTTCCCCCGGTTCTGAATTTGCACCACCATGATTATTACCATGTGGATATGGGCAACGTGTGCAACCTGCAGAATCAGATATCGCAGTACCATAATATCCTATTTTACAACGATAATCTGTCTCAGATTCACAAATATCATATTCGTAATTGCACCATCTATTAGTCAAACTTTCCACACCATTTTCTTCATCTGAATAATAAGAATCTGGTTGACAACTAGAATCACATAGCGGAACACATACCGTAAATGTCAAATTATTATCTGTGCACGAACCAGTCCAGGAATATGTCCCGTCATTGCCAAATGTCTTCAACTTCAAAGAAGCTTTGGTACAAGTGGTACACTGCGGCAATGAAAATAAGGCTGTTGTGGAATACTGACTTGCATAATAGTTTGTATAACTAATATTTCTGCAATTCTTAATATACTGCTGTGCAAACGACGGCAGGGCAGCACTGGGTGTACTGGTGGTGGTTGTGGTACACATATCTGCATTTGCACAAAATGTGCACATCAGTAACGCGATTGATGTCCATATTATTTTGTTTTTCATTGTTCGTTTCTCCTGTTTGTTTTTCAAATGAAAAACCACCCGAAATTGAGTGGTCAGGAGGTTAGTGACAATTGCTTGAATTGTGCTGTGTATTTTATATATTTCACAGCCCTCCTGACCATATCGTCAGGAGAGTATTTTTCATCGAATATTAACGCCACATTGCGCAACGCGCACTGAGTTTATATTCCGATGCAAGCTCAGGGTCACTACACCCCATCACCAGAACACCTGGTGACGTTTCAATAATAGTGTCGATAGGAATATAATGCAACCGAATTATTGTTTCTGATGTTTATCCGTATTAGAAAATCCTAATTTTTAGGGATTCTTTTGTGATTGTATTAATTTCGATTGCGTCAAGAAAGCGTCAATGATATTATATTTTATGTTGATGGGAATTCCATCAATGGGGTCAGAAAACCCGTTGTTAGCGTTCGTGGCATCAGTATGCCACTGATGAATATGCTCCTGACATTGGTCAGGAGGGTTGTGAATATTTAAATAAGCAACACAATTCTAACAATTGTTTTCTGCCTCCTGACCACTGGAATTTTGTTCAGTGGTTTTTTGTTAGGAGTTAAGGAAAATGAAAATTTACTTTATTGTAATTAGTTTTATGTATTCAGTCTGTACCACGGCAATTGCAGCAACGTGTGATAATGGCTGGTATATGGATAACGAGAACTGTGTTCAATGCCCGCAAAATTATCCAAACAGTGTTCCAAATGCAACCAGTATAAACGATTGTTATCTAATTACCGAAACAGGCAAATATGTTGCAACGGCTGGTACCGCGCCTGTTCCGTGTCTTGAAAATCATTATTGTCCAGGTAATGCGCCTGTATTTTATGATTTGGCACCGCGATTTATCAATGTTGAATATATTCACGGTACCGGCACACAATACATTGATACAGGAATAATTCTGGGTTCGGATATTGATACAGAAATGGTATTTGAGGCCGGAAATATTTCTGGTGATGTCACGCTGTTCGGCGCAATGAATAATGATTTGCACTATTGGTTAAATGGCTTTAATAACAACATGTATATTCGTTATAATGATTACCATCCAAGGTCTGAATATAAAGCACATATAATGCCCGGGAAAAAGTCAACATTGGCAATTAAAAGTGGCGATTGGATATTTGATGGCAAAAGTATTTATACAAATTCAGGGACTTTTAATGTCGGGCTCAGTGGCTATCTATTTGCACTGCATCGCACAGACGACGGTGATATGTGGATACACCCATCGTTAAAGTTTTATTCGTTTAAACAATGGCGTGATGGCGAATTGATTTTTGATGCATTGCCTGTATATGATACAAAGACCGGACAGTACGGTATGTGGGATACGGTCGCCGGGCGTTTTCTGGAAAATATTGGAACAGGCGATTTCTTGGGTGGCAAACATATAACCGAATTCAACCACAACGGCAGTATTGCGTGCATTACCGCGACAGATGGGGATGCCCCATACAGTCCAATTGGATCTGATGATATATCTGATTGTGGCTATGTCATGCATTTAGGTGAAAACAAAAAACTTTATTTACACAGTGTAAAACGCACAAGTCCCAGTTTGGCTGTACAAATAAAAAATCGTATTTTTTATGCCGATACCAGTTCTGAAAAACGCGGATTTTTACATATCGAATATAAAGGCCAAACGCTGTCGATTATAGATGATTAAATATTATTTTTTTATTCGACGGGCACGAAAAAAATCACGCAACATATCGGCCGATGCGTCCGCATATTCTGGTAATTGAATAATCTGTGGTTGCCACAAATGTTTATCTGTATCAAAAATACGTGCGTTTGACGTTATGCCGCCGCCTTTCACATCAATTGCTGCAAAATATATATTGCGAATACGCGCAAACGATATTGCCGTTGCACACATTGCGCACGGTTCCAGCGTCACATAAATGTCGCAATCTGACAAAAACTTTTGCCCCAGTTTCTTTGTCGCACGATTAATCGCAACTATTTCCGCATGCAGGACAGGGTTCTGTTTCTGTTGCACCTGATTTTCACCACGCGCAATAATTTTGCCATCACATACAATTACCGCCCCAATCGGAACGTCGTCGTGTGATTTTGCACGCATGGCACAATTTAAGGCTTGTTTCATAAAATCCATATTGTATACTTTAATGCATGGATTCAAAATTGCAAATCATTTCAGGCAGTTTTCGCGGGCGTAAATTATGCCTGCCGCCGGATGCGCGTCCAACACAGAATAGGGCGCGTATTGCACTGTTTAACATTATGCAATCACTGGACATTATGCCAACGCATGTTTGGGATGCGTTTGCAGGATCCGGCGCATTTGGGATAGAGTGCCTGTCACGATTTCCAAACACAAATGTGCTGTTTACAGATGTTGCACCATCATCAGTCGCAGTGATACGAAAAAACCTGGGATTACTAAACATTGGCCCGCGTGCAACAATTATGCAATGTGACGCAATGTCACGCGTTTCACAATTTGGGTCAACGTCTGATTTAATATTTATCGACCCACCATACGCCGACCATACACTGGGATCATCGTTCGTGCGCAAATTGGCAACAGTTGTGCATCCGGGTACAATATTAATATGGGAACAAGAAACCACAAACCAATACACACCGGCGGCGGATGTGTGGGACACTTTGCGCGACAAGACATATGGTCGTGCCCGGTTTCTGATTTTACAACGTAAATAAATTACCGTGTCTTTTGAATAACAATTGTATTCCACGGATATAGTGACGGATTTGGATCTTCGCAGATATCCGCATGCAAATTTTTAATTATCGTGCTGATCAATCTGACAGTACGTAAATTTTCATCATCTGTACTGGTGCATACCATATATCCACCGTGACGCAAATGTGGTGTCAGGCTGTTCATTGCATCAAATACTGATTTTGGAGAATCCTGGTACCACAAATAATGGTCAAAAATATTTGATACGTTGATAATGTCGTATTCACCACTGATATAATTGTGCACATTTAACAAATCAGACCATATAAAATTAAATGGCGTGCATGCACGTGTCTGCATATGTGAAAATTGCGCATCATCTGTCGGGAAACGAATTTTACGCGCAGTATGCTGGGAAAATGCAGTCTGATTACAATACGTACGAATAATATTTTGCATCAAAGAACGTGTTCGCAATGGCATATTATCAACAATACGCATAAATGTGGCATGCTGTCGCGTACCAATTTCATCCAATCCATCCAAATGAATCAAATTCTGCACCATATCCTGATATTCATTAAGATTGGCGGTAAATCGCAATGCAGATGTTTTAAAGTCCATAACCGCACATGCATTTACAGTTATATCAAACGTGTCAATGTGCGATGCACCGGTTGCCGCATACATCAGCGGCTGGTCGCCTGATGCGGCAACAGTTAAAACACGCGGATTTTTCACCGGCGTCAACGGCAACCAATCTGTAATCGGTTCGTTTGTGGTATGATATGCGCGGCAATACTGCGCACCACGCTCCATCATCGCATCCTGTAAATCAAATTTAAATTCACCCTTAAACATGCTGCATATATTACACCAAAATAACATATTGTCAATATTTTGTTAAATAAAGGGCTTGATTTTTCGATAGTTTTAGTAAATAATACCAGACGCACGGCACCCTTGGAGGCCGCGCATAACAAAAACCAACATGCTATTAAAAGGATAAAAAATGGCAATTAAATTAAACGCAGAAATTCGCGCGCGTACAGGCAAGGGGGCCTCACGCAGCATCCGCAATAACAAAAATATCCCCGCTGTTATCTATGGTGAAAAAAAGGAACCAGCCGCCATTGAATTAAATGGTCGTGACTTTGAAATGTTAATCAGAACACCGGGATTGCGGACAAAATTGTTCCAAATCGAAACCGGCAACGGTACCGAAGACGCAATGTTGATGGATATTCAATATCATCCGGTCAGCGACAAAGTTATTCACGTTGACTTTAAACGTATTGATGTAAAATCACCTGTTAACGTTGTTGTTCCGGTCGAAGTTATCAATGCTGACGCGTCCAAGGGTCTGAAACTGGGTGGCGTATTGAACTTTGCAGTACGTAAGGTTGCATTGCGCGGCTTGGTTGATGTCATCCCAGAAAAAATCACAATTGATTTAACCAGCCTGACAATTGGTGACGTGGTTCACGGAACCGACCTGGTATTGCCAAATGGCGTTGAACTGGGCTTGCACCAGGCAGAATTGGCGTTCGTCACAATCGGTGGTAAAATGCCGGACGAGGCAGATAACAAACCTGCCGCGGCAGCAGCCAAGAAATAATAAAATTATTATTTCAAAATATTCAAAATCCCCCAACCAGGGGGATTTTTATATACGTATAAAAACTTACCGGTGCCCACGCACCGGTAATAATAAATTAAAACCAAGGATTCTATTTAACTGCCAGAAACACCACCATTTTTCACACAATTCTTATATTCATCCGGGGTTGTCACTGTCCAACACTGATTATCCACATCCGTATTAGTATTTCTGCTTTTACCCTTGCCATATTGTAAATCCATTTTGGTATATGCCCCCGCAACATCACATTTACCAGATGTTTTATTAAAATATTCACCGGAATTGCACGACACGCAAACACCTGTATTCGGGTCTGATCCACCTTTAACACCACTGGCACATTGTACGCAATCCGTATTGCCCAGCGACGGAAATGCAGTCCCCGGTTCAGAACAGAAATATTTTACACCTGATGGTGTTTCTTCTAGTGTATGCAATGCACTATTATACTTTGATTTATCAAAATTT
>CAZJGX010000040.1:0-7649 GCA_964545825.1 uncultured Muribaculaceae bacterium | reverse complement strand
ACCCGGCCTTTATATTTGTGTACGCATCGCTATCCACAAAGTACTGGGCATTACCATATACATCAAACCGGCCTGTTTTATAATCAAAGCCAATCGTTGCGGCACCGCTGTAATCATGCTCTGCATCATCATACAGATTAAACGTACCATCCAGACCGCGGATCCCCAGTTTCATATTGTATGTGTCAGCCAGCTCACGATATATCATCACCCCGGAATTAAACCGCAAAGACCCATTGTCTAATTTGTGTTCATACTTGGTGAACAGCCCGAATCCCAATTCCGCAGAATATATTTCATCCGACGGGATTATCAGGCTGAACGCCTGGTCGGATTCGTGGCCCGATTGACGATACATTATCGCATTGAATCCAAAATCCGGCGCAATCGTCCAATTGCCAAAGCGCACCGGATAGCGCAGGTCGTTATTAAACCCAAATATCTGCTTTTCAATATACCCGTCATAGTTCATATTGTTATAGCCACGACGATTATAATGACTTTTTGCAAAGCCAACGCGCGGTGTAGATATGAACTCTATGTCATTACCGGTATAGGTCATGGGCATATAAAACAGGCCGATTTGATTGCTGCGGTTGGTGCCAAAGTCATCACTGGTGCCAATGTTTGCCATCGCCAGGCCATAACCCAGTTTCCAGTTCTCAGACATACGACTGTTGGATATACCATAAGACCCGGAACCACCGTTGGATGAATTGCTGAACGAGAAGTGTTCCATCGACCCGCTAATATCGTATTCATCGCGGTCGCTGTTCATAAACATTTGCTGATTCATGCTGAAATTGATTTCACGCATGGCGGACATATCTTCACGGTCAAACTGGGTAAATGCATTCATTCCAGACAGGCCGTTCAAGATCTTATTAAATTCAGCCATATTTGCGCCGGATTTCAATCCGCCAAAGAACGCCGCATTGTTTCC
Source organism: uncultured Muribaculaceae bacterium (assembly GCA_964545825.1). GTDB lineage: Bacteria > Pseudomonadota > Alphaproteobacteria > Rs-D84 > Rs-D84 > Enterousia. The sequence goes on along the minus strand of CAZJGX010000040.1, from coordinate 6,706 downwards.
CTTGGCATAATTGTCGGCCAAATATGTGGCCAGTGACTTGTTATCCGTCAATGTATCAAATGATTTCATTGTCATAACAACATCATTGCCATTATCAGCAAGTTTGGCATCAAACATCGCCGACCCGGAACGCAGGGTTAACTTAGACGTGTTGCCGGCGCGTATCATGTTTTCGGCAACGTATGTGGTATCAAATCCATCTGCCACGATATCAGACGACAGGTTCAAGGTTCCGCTGATGTCGTTTTCAGCGATAAACTGCGCCCCATTTGTCGCAACAATATTTCCGCCCATATCGTCAAAGTTTAATGCGGCCGCAGATATTTCGCCGCCGTTTATAAACGTCGCACCGGCTTCCAAAAAGATGTGGTTGCCGCCATATCCATTGCAATTGACGCCGGTGCAAGCGTTGCCGTTGATTGTAATACTACCCGTGTTTTTGACGGTTGTGCCATCGCCAGATGCGTATATGCCATATGTGCGATCGATATTGTTTTCGGTGACGTCTATTATAATAGAGCCGTCATTTGTAACAGATGCACCATTGTCGGCAAATATTCCAATTATACGCCCATCATTTAATTCCGAATTATTTGTTATTTTAATTATTCCGTTTTCTGTATTTGTGACGGTTGTTTGAGGACCTGTGCCGGATATTCCAATGGCGGAACCGATTGCATATAAATTCAATTCGCCATTATTGATAATATCTGCAAACGGTTCACGCAGGGTAATATCTGTTGAATCTGTTGTGTTAATCATCCCGGTGGCTGTGTAGACCGGTGCCTGTTCGGTGCCAATGGTTATTTGACCATGATTTTCCAATGTCACTTTTGTTTCAAACCAATTAAGGCCATCTGCATAAATTCCATAATAATCACCTGTGCCACCGGTGCTGCTCGCACTGACTGTGATGTCGCCTGTGTTTGTTACAGTGCCAGTTTGACTCTGTGTATACATTCCATATGTTTTGTTTCCGGTTGCATTGGTAATGGTAATATTGCCGGAATTTTTTATATGGTCATAGTGGCCTGTTTCCATGCGTATACCATATGCGTCACCGGATATATTATTTAATGTTATATTTCCCAGGTTTTCGCTTATTAAATCATCGGTGTCGGCATCGCCCAATCGGTACATGCCGGTTGCTTCTGTGGTTATATCCGACAAAATGATATCGCCATCGTTTTTTGCGTCACCAGTTCTGCCCAAAAATCCGATTGCATGCGCAGCGTTGTTTATAGATATTTTGCCGCTATTATAACCATATCCTTCAATCCCGGTCATATGAGTTTCATTTGCGGCTAATGGATATCCATACCATTGTCCATGTATTGCGTCTCTAAATGGCGTGCTGGTCATATTTATTGTTCCGGTATTTTCTGCATGGCCAAAAATTGCAGTCGATGTGGATTCCCCAAGGGTGTTAATATTGATTGTTCCTGAATTAAAGGATTTGCCAAACATGCCATATGCCGTACCATCCAGGTTGTACATATTTATCGTTGATTCACATAAAAGATCATCTGGATTTTCCTGGCTCGCAAATGTTTCATTGTGTAGTTCTGCGACAGCATTAGATGCATACATGCCGTACGCAGTTCCGCCGCCCAAATTATATACAGTTATAGTACCTTTGGCGTGTGCGGTATCACTATATGTATGTGCATTATAAATCTCAGAAACGGCGGTCATGCCATATGCATCCCCTGTGCCATGATTGAGAATATACATTTCGCCAGTTTGGGTTTCTGAATTCCATGCGGCTACATGGTCTTTGTTGTCGGTGCCGTATACAGGTTCGTTAGGAGTGGTTGTTTCCACGACAATTCTGCGTGTACAAACTGTTCCGTCCCCGACATATCCATCTTTGCATACACACCCATCATCGGTCCATTGTGCATTGGCGTTACACGTAATCTGTTCGCATCTAACTAAGATTTCTGAACCGGATTTGCAGGTGTCATCGGTCGCCTGCCAGCCACCAGTACATCTTGATTTATACGACGCCGGACATTGGGTTCGTGTGTCACATTTGTATTTCATTGTATCCCCGGACAGGCATGAACTACCCAGTTCGTATCCATCTGGGCATCCTTCTTCACTTGTAAAAGAATAGCCAAGACATGATTTAGGTGCGGTGCAGCCCTCACGATATGCGGATGCGCCAGATTGTGTGGTGTATCCCTCGTCACAGTTGCATGCGCCGTTCGAGTATGTTGCATTTACGCCGCATTCCCGGCACCTATGCAGTGTTTTATATCCAGATTTGCATGTGTCAGATGTGTCCGTCCATCCAGTTGTACATTTTTCTTGATAATCGCTGGGGCATGTTGCTGGTTTGTCACACATATATTTTGTTTCGTTCCCAGACTGACAAGAGTCCCCTTTATCCCATCCCGCTGGACACGTGTCTGATTCACTGTAATCAAAGCCATTACAATCATTTGGGACACATTCTTTGTAGACTGTGTCGCCGGATTGACATGTGCGTGATGTTTCATAATATCCTGTGCCACAACTTGATTTATAATTATCTGGGCATGTTTTAACTTGGTCACACTTGTAGCGAGTAGTGTCGCCCATTTTGCATGAACTGCCCAGTGTATAACCAGCCGGACAGCTCCATTCATATACATGGTCAAAACCGTCACATCCAGCCTGAGCATCACATTTGTATTTTGTTGTGGTGCCGGATTGACATGTGCTGCCCTGAGTCCAGCCGGTGGGGCATGTATCGTTTTCTAAGTAGTCGAAACCATCACAGGTATTTACGGCACATTTTTTATAAGTATATGCCCCCGCCTGACACGTGTCCCCGGTTTCATGATAGCCTGCGCCACAGAATGGTTCGTAATCACTAGAACATGTGTTCGCAACGCATTCGGTCAGTATATTTGGACCTGATTGACATGTGTTTGATGTTTCATGATATCCACTTGGACATTGTGTTTTGTATGTGTCAGGACAAATTGCATAATTATCGCATTTGCAAAAGTATTCACCCGTGGATAACGCGCGGCATTCGCTTTGTATATATCCGGTGGGACACGGCGCGTCTTTGGCAAATGGATACTCGGCGCGTACAGATGCATCATATTCTGTCCAGTCGTCATTGCCCGGATTTGGGGTGGTGGCTGGTTTGTTGTTACCGGTACTCGGGTCAGAGGTGGCACTGCCGCCGCCACCGCCAGATCCGCCACTGGACATGGCTGCGGCACCACCGCCAATTGCCAGCGCGCCAATCCCGGCCCAACCCCATTTCCCCAGCCCAAGGAATGTTTTGCCGGATGCTCCTGTTGTTTTTGCGATAAATTTATTATATTTCTTTTTGGAAATATTTTTCACACATTTATGTTTTTTATCAGCGCCATATTTTACTAAATTATTATAGGCTGTTACATCATCATTCAATATCGCATTACATAGTGCAGTATTGCCACGGTCATCCGGCGCATCAATATCAGAAATCTCGGTTAATATCGCTGGTGATTGTTGAGCCGTACGATAAATATCGTTCGCGGTATTTGCATGCGCACCAAATATACAGTTTAAGGCAAAGATTCCTATGATTGTTATAAATTGAATACGACACGACATGACGTTTTGACCCTTTGTATGCATTATAAAAGTTAGACCGCCAACAGAATTGACGGTCGGGGAGTTGGTAATCAGTATATCATTGATTCCATCGGCCTTCCGGATAAACCGTGTTTTATAACCGATAGCTCCCCGACATACTGTCGGGGGATACTGACGACACAACAAGTCCAAACCGTATGATTATGGCGCTTGCTTGCCGGATATACAGGCTACCACAGCCCCGAACCCAATTCCCATTGGATTCACTGGTCAGTCTAGCAATAAAATTTAGAAAATGCAAAAGTTATTATATGGTGACACAAAGCAATTTTTGTGCGTGTATGTTGGTGTGATATAATAGTTTTGGGCATGAATGCTGACATATATTGGCAAATATGTTGAATTTTGACGTTTTTCAATTTACTATTATGGTAAAAGCGATGAGGTAATAGTCTTGCAAATTTTGAAATTCGAAAAAATAAAAAATGTCGGGCAAATAAAGGATTATACTGCCAGTGGCGATGTCGCCTTTAAAAAATTTAATACGATTTATGGTGAGAATGCCGTTGGCAAGACCACGTTAGCAACAATTTTTCGAGCGTTAAAAACAGGTGATGCCACAGCAGTTGGGTTAAAAAAGACCTTGGGTGTTCAAGAACCGGTAGAGCAAGAAGTGCAAGTTAAAGTAAATGATGGCGAACGAGAACACTCTTTTCCATATAAAACACCAAATAATTGGCAGTCGCATAAAATTCCAGAGATAGAGATATTCGATGCTTACTTTGTAGAAAAGAATATTCTTTCTGGCTGGCAATGTAGCACTGAGCACCAAAAAAATTTGCCGACACTTATTCTAGGTGAAGATGGGATAAAGCAGGCCGTAGATCTGGAAGCATGTAAAAAAGAATTGAATGAAACAATACCGGGTGCAGAAAATCGTGTGAAGGTTGAAATACTTAAGCGAAATCCAGATTTTTTTAGGGCCCCCTTTTCGGGAGATAAAGCTGATGATTTTTTAAAGAAATTTTATAATATGCCAAAGCAAGATGACGGGTATGATTATGATAAACATATTGAAGAAACAAAAAATCGTATAAAAATATTAGAGGCATTATCAAATAACCCAGAACGTCAGCCTTTTAGGAAACTTACAGTTCCAGAGTTTGACAAAGACTACTTCGTAAATGAAATTCTGCATAAGACACTGGAAACTTTATCAAAAGACGCAGAAACAAAAGTTAAAGAACACGCACATAATTTTGGAATGCCGAATGCTTCATGGTTAGTGCTGGGACGACAATTTTTAGGGGACAAAGATGTATGTCCATTTTGTGGCCAATCAACATCAAATATAGATTTAGTTAGCAGTTATAAGTCTTATTTTTCTGAAGAATATAGAAATTTTGCGAATTCGTTGAAGACCTATAATGGTCTCGATGTTTTTGAAGAAAATAGGGTTATTGAATTAGTGAGCACCATTTTGGTGAATGCGGAAACACGTAGTGCATTTAATGGAGGAATAACGGATAATTGGCCAGAGATAAGTATTGATGAATTGAAAGCGTCATATGCAGAGCTTTTTGGAATCTTAAAAGGCGCATATGATAAGAAAAAAGCCGCGGTTTTGGATTTAGTCGATTTGCCAGATGCTTTTGATGCAAGTTTTTTAAGATTTTCTGCGCTTGTAGAACAATTTAAGGCTTATAATATCGCAATTGAAGATACAAATGCTAAATTGTCGGGATTAAATCCAGATGATTTGGAACGTGAACGTAACCAGCTGTTGGATATTAACTTGCAGAAATCACGTTATTGTGTCCTGAACAAACTGGCAGAAACAGAGGTAAGACCTTTAATTGATAAACGCCAAACCGTGGCCGCAACTTATAAGACATTGCTGGACAGCTTTCGTACTAATGCTACTGAATTTAAGGATAAGTATGAGGCTTTAATCAATGAGCTCCTTGAAAATTTTGGTGTAAATTTTAGAATTCGGATTACAACTAATTTGCGTACATCGAAACCAAGTTACGATTTTGGAATAATTATTGATAATTGTGACGAACATGTCGTTGCGGCCAGACCGAGAAGTTCTGTTGATGAGGAACTATGTATTGGTAATGCATTAAGTGAAGGTGATAAGTCTACATTGGTATTTGCATTTTTTCTAGCCAAACTAAAAAGAGATGATGGTTTATCAAATAAAATTGTGGTAGTAGACGATCCTATCTCTTCCTTGGGCAGTTCCAGAAAAAGGAGAACGATTGTTGAAATTCTAAAATTATCAACACAAGTATCGCAGCTGTTTGTTTTATCTCATGATGCCTTATTCTTGGATAAGCTGCTTCGGAAAGTGGTCAGTGCAGAGAAAAAGAGCTTAAAGTTAACAAAAATTGAAGGTGTGAGTAGCGTAATTGAAGAATGCAACTTAAGTGATATTGTTAAAGATAGGCATCTCAAAGCATATGATTTAATAAAAGCGTATTATCAAAAGGGTAGTCGTACAGATGCAGATAAGCGCCAAGTTGTGGCAAATATTAGAATATACTTAGAAGGTTTGTTACAAAGTTTGTATCCAGCAGAGTTTAAGCATGAAAAATATTTAGGTGACTATTGCGCCATTATAAACAGTAACCCAAACCATAAATTGAGAGATATAAAGGATGTATTGGAACATTTAAAGGACTTGTCTTCGCCAGAACATCACAGCAGTTCCGAAGAGGCGCCAACTGATACAGAAACGGCGCAAGCCGTTCGTGAAACGTTAGGGTTGGTTGACTTTTTGCTAGAACCACCTAAGGTAAAGAATGGCTCTCCAATTATGGCAAAAACCGTACTGGATACACCATTGAAGCTGTGAGCAAAATTTTCCCTGTTCGGGGGAATTAAATTCCCTGTTATTTTTATGGGGATTTGTGACTTTGGATATGAAAAATGCCAGAATACCAATGGGTTGGTGGTATGCAGTGCAAGAAATGGCAGGGCAAAAAATTGAAAAATTCCCTGTAAAGTCCCTGTATTTATGGATTCTGGTATGGGAAATTGTGCAACGCAATACCTGTCCGCCATGAATATAGAACATCCCACGACAATCTCGTGGGATGTTTCTTTTACCCCAGAAACG
>CAZJGX010000039.1:0-7837 GCA_964545825.1 uncultured Muribaculaceae bacterium | reverse complement strand
GTTCTATATGTCCGAAGATCAGGCGCGTGCAATCTTGGAATTGCAACTGCACAGATTGACCGGTCTTGAACGCGATAAACTGCATGATGATTTGGTACAATTAGGTGCGTTGATAAAAGACCTGTTGGATATCTTGGGCAGCCACGAACGTATCATCCAAATTATTCGTGATGAAACAACGGCTGTTCGTGATAACTGGTCATCACCGCGTCGTACAGAAATATCTGATGCCGAAATCGATATTGATATCGAAGATTTGATTGCACGTGAAGATATGGTTATCACTGTATCGAACACCGGTTATATCAAACGCGTATCATTGGATACATATCGTGCACAAAAACGCGGTGGCAAGGGCCGCAATGCCATGACGACCAAGGATGATGATTATGTTGTTCAAGTGTTTGTCGCAAATACACATACGCCATTGTTGTTCTTCTCGTCTAAGGGATTGTGCTATAAATTAAAGACATATAAATTGCCAGAGGCTGCGGCCGCATCCAAGGGCCGCCCGCTGGTGAATTTATTGCCATTGGAAAAAGATGAAACGATAACAGCAATCCTGCCGGTGTCGGACGAAGATGTGGAACGTGTCAAGGCATCTGGCAAAGAACATTTCCTGATGTTTGCAACCGCCAGTGGTACCGTGCGTCGCAATCGTATGTCTGATTTTGATTCAATCCGTGCGAACGGTAAAATCGCAATGAAATTGGATGATGGCGACAGTCTGATTTCAGTACTGCCGTGCAGCGAAGACCAAGACGTATTCTTGTCCACATACCGTGGCCGTTGTATCAGATTCCCGGTGCCTGAAATTCGTATCTTTGCGGGCCGTAATTCAACAGGGGTTCGCGGTATGAATCTGGCGGATGATGATAAAATTATCGGCATGGCAATGTTAAATCACGGTGAAAGTGACGCCAATATACGTGCGGCGTATATTAAACAAAGTCGCGCACTGCGTCGTGCCGAAGGTGGTGCCGAAGAAGAGGCATCTGCCGAAGACGAAGAAGTCACAAACGTCACATTAACAGATGAACAAATGGCGCAAATGGCATCTGCCGAAGAATTCATTTTGACAGTGTCTGAAAATGGATTTGGTAAACGTACATCTGCGTATGAATATCGTACGACACACCGTGGTGGAAATGGTTTTGCAAACATCAAATTGGGTGGCAAAAATACTGCTGTGGCAGGATCGTTCCCGGTGGCCGATGATCATGATATTATCATGGTGACAAACGGTGGTAAAATCATCCGTACGCCGGTGGCCGATGTGCGCATCGCAGGTCGTGCAACCGCAGGCGTCACGCTGTTCCGTACCGCAGAAAATGAAAAAGTTGTATCTGCAATATCAATCATGGGAACAGACGCCGAAGATGCGGCTGTTGAATCTGATGTTGCCGAACAAATGGCGGAATCTGCAGAATAAAATAAAGGGCCGAATATGGAAAACGAATACTTTTCATCTATTAACGATGTGTCAAAACGGCTTTCCATACCGGCCCATACCTTGCGTTATTGGGAAAAGCAATTTCCCATGGCGGTTCGCCCCACAACCGGGGCGGGTGGTCGTCGCTATTACCGTGCAGAGACGATTGAACGCCTGACGATTATCAAAGAATTGCTGTATCGTCATGGTATGACAATTGCAGGTGTAAAAAAATTACTGCATGACGGCAAATTTCCAAAATCATTGGATGCGATAAATATTACAGGTGGAACTTTACCTGCAACACCGATGCCTGATGTTGCAACGTCTATTCCGTCACAGCCTGATAATCGCGCTGAAATTCGTGCAGCAATCAGTTTGTTAATGGACGCAAAAAATTTATTGGCATAATTTCAGCCCAGGGAAATAAATATGTCACGCAATATCAGAAAATTTGTTGCCAATATTGTTAGCGCATTTGTAAGTGATAAATTTGAACGTCGGCGTATACGTGTAAATATTACGGCCCCACTGGGGCGTTGCATGCGTTTTGTTCGTGCACAACACAAAGATGTAAAAGATATAAAACTTAAAACATTTTATGGTGGTGGTGGCAAAGGTTTGCTTATCGCTGTTAACGATATTGCCGTGTATAAATTTTCTTGTTTAAGAAATGGAAACTATATCGCACAACGTGAATATGATGTTGTGTCTTATTTTAAGGATAAAATCCCTGTGTATGTCCCGGATGTTGTTTTGTTAAAAGACGGCAATAACTTGGTTCGTAAATATGAATTTATCAAAGGGACATTGTTATCAGAACTGCCGCAAGATGTGTTGGATAAAAATATGGATTATTTAGCACGCCAGATTGCAGAAATATTATATATAATGGGACGTTCTGATCCTGATGAATTAAAGCAGTACAAGGCAAATCCAAATGATACGCCACAAATGTTTTATGGATGGAATCATGGTGACTTTATAAATGGTGGTAATTTCTTTGTTGATACGTCAACAATGAAATTAACGGCGATTATTGATTGGGAAAATGCAAAGTTTGGAGATTTTTACCAATATATGATGCGTTCCAGGGGGCGTTCAATGGCCGCGGCAATAATTCATGAGTATACAAAATTATGGAACGCACAAGAAACAAGCACACGGTAAGGTTTTTCTTGAAAATAATATTGGTTATTACTACACTTTCTAATAATGAAAAAACATACACAACCAGTTAGGCATTTTTTTACAAATTTAATTTGTGGTTTGGTTCCAAACCGGGAAAAACGTAATCATTTACGTGTTATTTTGAATTCAGATATCGGCGCATATAAAAAGTTTATCCGTCACGATTTGGGGGTAAAGAGATTGCGAATTCGTACCGCAGTCGGTTTCCGGGCAAAAAATCTGATTATTATTGCAAATGATGATTTTGTTTATAAATTTCCATTGCGCAATAATGTATCTGAATCCGTGGTGTTGCGTGAAAAACGTGTTGTTGATACATTTATGGATATTTCACCTATTTATATCCCATGTGTTGAAATCGTTAAATATAAAGATATGTTGGTTCGTAAATACGAATATATCCCGGGACGAAACTTTGACCAAATGTCGACTGACGAAATTAATGCGAATATGGATGCATGGGCAAAACAGATTGCGGAATTTTTATATACAATCGGTATGTCTGACCCGGAATCAATTCGTGATTTAAAGCCTGCGGGGGCCACCGCACCACGTCCTGGGTATGGTTGGTATCATGGCGATATTGAAAGTAATTTTATGATAAATCCTAAAACGAAAAATATAATCGCCATTATAGATTGGGAAGATTGCAGATATGATGACTTTTCAAGTATTTGGAATTGTCGCAGACCATGGCGTGCTGAATTTATGTTGCGTGTTCATGATCAGTATATGAAATTATGTGGGGAAAAATAGAAATGTTGCCATTATCTGTGCGCAAATTTTTTGGCAATCTGGTTGGCAGTTTTATTGCCAACGGCCAAACACGTCGTCGTATGCGTGTAAATATCACGGCGCCACTGGGGCGCTGTATGCGTTTTGTTCGGCGTACGCATGGGCGTCATGCCAAAATAGAAAAATTCTATGGCGCGGGTGGTAAAAGTCTGGTGCTGGGGGTGAATAAAAAATATGCGTACAAATTTTCTTGTATGCATCATGCGAACACCATCGCCCGCCGTGAATATGATATTGTGAAATACTTTCGGGATGTTTCGCCGTTCTTTACCCCAGATGTTGAATTGGTAAAAAATGGTCGTGATATTATTCGACGATATGATTATATTTCAGGCGGGCTGGCATTGTCGCATTTGCCGGCCGATGTCATAATAAAAAATGCAAATAAAATCGGCAAACAGATTGGCGCGTTTTTGTTTGACGTGTCGCGGCATGATCCGGATTGTCTGAAAAAATATAAACAGTATCCGGTTGATATCCCGCGTCCGTTTTATGGTTGGAATCATGAGGATTGGAATAACCTGGAAAACTTTATAATTGACCCAAAAACGTTTAAGATAACAGCCGTCATAGATTGGGAAAATGCCAAATTTGGGAATTTCTATTGGCGTTTGTATCGACATCCAAATCCGGAAAAGCGTGCAATATTTGCCGTGGCAGAGCGTGAATATATGCGGCTTTATAACGCTGAACATAAATCATAATTATAAACGGGTGCCATGGCACCCGTTTTGCAAACATGTTTTTTGCCTTAAAAAGAAATTTTTACACCGGCCAATACTTCATGTTTATACAAATCAACCTTGGAATCAAAGTGACTTTCAATCCAGTTTTGTGTCTTGGATTTATTTGCATCAAACTGTTCATGATACATCCAGTTTGAATATTTTACATTACCCAAATCTGTGTATTTGTATTCCAAACTCAAAGAAACATTGTGTGCAACCGGAACCAATACACCTGCGCCAATATTCCATGAAATGTTTTTTTCTTGGTCGGTTGTATCCCACCAGTATGTACCGCTGCGGAAATTATTTGTTGAATCAATGACTGTGTATCCGGCACCAGCGGTGATGAACGGTGTGATGCCTTTGTATACATCATATCCATATTTTGCGTTTAATGACAATGTGCTTTCGTCATATTTGTATGTACGTAAATCTGTTTGATTTGGTGTTTTGCCTTCTTCGGTCATCATATCACTAGATGGCTTGAATTCGTTTGATGTTTTGCCATATTCTGCCTCTATCCCGAATACACCATATTTTTCCGTTGCAAATTCATATCCAACGGCAAACTTTGGGCTGATTTTATCATCATAACCTGTCCAAGATTCTGATTTATGTTTTGCCAGATGTACCCAATTACCGTTTACCACCGTTAATTCGTTGCGTGATTCGTCAATGTGTGTTTGATTCCATGCAATTTTGGGTGTGATGTAAAAACCTGCATGTGCAGATGATGCTGCGACAATCGCCAATACGGCAGATAAAGCAATTTGTTTCATTTTTGTGCTCCTGTTGTTTATTAAAACAAAAGACCATCAAAATTGATGGTCGGGGAGTTCAAAAATCATACAACACAATGATCCCGCCAGCCTTCGGGGTCGCCCCCTGTTTTATAACTGACGGCCCCCCGACCACGTGGCGGGGACTACATAATAAAAGGCGCAACTGCGCCGCATCATTATGCGGATTCAATGTTGCATCGCAACATCGGTATTGTATGGGCTTTTGAAGACCCCGAACCAATATCCCTATTGATTCAGTTTATATGTTAAATCAGATTTTATTACTTGTCAAATTTTATGCCTGGACTTGCACTGGGTAAATTTTTGTCTATAATGCCAAAAATCAGGATAATTTTATGATGATGTATAACAAAAAATTTTTATTGTCTATTGCATTGGTGATTTATGGCTTTGTGGATAATGCCGCGTGTGGTCAAAACACGGTCTATGACATTGACAGACAGATTAGAAACACACGCAATGAAATTGATGCACTGCGCACCAATCAGCCAAAGCGTATTCATGATTGTATGATGCGTAATTCAGATTACCGGTATGTGCAAGACCATCAGACAGAAATTGAAAAATTGCGTCGTGAAAACGAAGAATTATTGTCACGTGCCCAGGCCATGGTTCGGCGTGCAAACAGGGGAATAATATTTGTCCCAAACAATGCGATGATATTTTCGCAATTTTGCCGTGTTCCTGGTGTCAGTTCAATGGGAACTGTATATTCAAATAACCGCCATCGTATATACCAATTTGAACAGCGTAAATTGCGTGCAGCAGATGCGCGACGCCAAATAAAAATCAGTTGTGACAGTGCGATGTATGCCAAGATAGATATGTGCCAAATGCGAATTGATTCGTTGCTGAATATCAAGGCACAAATGATACGATAATATACATAAACGACGATAAACAGATTGCCGATTGGAACAAGTGATATCGCCGTAATTATTATATAATTTTATCGCATATTAGTTTGTGCTTTATGGTAAGCCATAGCTTGATTGACTGTATCTGATAATTGTTTGTATAAATCATCAATTTCTTTTTGACACTGAATCCATTGAAAATGCGGAATAAATCCAACGTCACAGGTGGCCCGGTGCGCCAATAGTGTGATTTTTGAAAATATTTGCATACGTTGTTTTTCTATGGCTTGTTTGTGTATATCTGATATGGCAATTGATGTTATACCATCGCAAAGATTTTTTACTTTTGTTTCCATGTCTTTAATATAGTCAAGGTATATAGATGCGTCTTTTTTTATCATTTTTTATCCTCTGCTAATTGATTCTGTACTCCAATTTCAACGCCTCCTGCGGCACTTGCTGCTGGGACTGTTGTTGTGATTATATCTATCAGTCCATCTTTTTCACCCTTAACAAGATGATCTGTGGTATTACCTGTTGCATTACCAATTGCAAAAGAACTTTGTTCTGTTAATGCAACCCGATATCCTGCTTCGTTTGTGTTGCTGTATATTGAATTCGCAAAATTAGAGTATTGTGCACCCAAGGCTCCCCGGTTCGGTGCCATATCATCTATCAGATGCCCATATTCATGTGCCAGTATTTCTGTTAAAAGATTTGCATCCTTAAATTGTCCATTAGGATTAAGATGGATTTGGTTTGTTCCTGATTTATGGTATCCGCCCCAGCCAGGATCCATTTCTGTTATAAAAATATTAGCCTTTGGGGTACCTAATCTTGCAGCGTATTCATCCATAATTTGTTGCGCGACGTTTAGTCGTTCTTGTTCACTTAAATTTTTCCATACCTTGTTTGTTAATTTGGATTTTATATCCGGATTGGATTGTATAATTTCATCCATAAGACGCACACGTTCATTTACAATATTTTCAAGATTTTTTAATTGGAATTCTTCTGCGATTTTCCATTGCGTCGGGGAAATTTTTTGATATTCCTGCTGCTGCTCTAACATAAGCTGTTTGTATTCATCAGATTCAAAAAAGTTGCCAGTTCCACCATTTTCGTAAAATTGCTTGTATCTTTTTTCAAATTCTGCTGCGATACGTTTATTTAATTCTTCTGCTTTTTCGTTATATTCACTAAACATTTGCCCCATTTTCAGGTCGTTTGTCGAATAGGCTTCGCCTTTGCCAAGTCCTGCCCAAGATTGACTTATCTCTTTCATTTTATCCAGATCGCCATTAGTCATTGCTTTAAATTCGTCAAATGTTTGATTGTCTGGTGCGTATCGTTTCCATAACCTATACCACTCTTTGCCAATATCGTCCAGTTTGTCATAATCAACCGCATTTGCCAATGCAACTTGTTTGGCTTTTCTTGTTATAACGATGGTAGTTCTACTCAATTTGCTTTCCAATATCAGCGTTTCTTTTAAAATCCAATTCCCCACGGCCGAGAATACAGATGTTAATTGCATTGTAATTCCAACAGCACGCCAAACCTGGGCCGGTGTCCAATTACCGTTTGCATTATTGGCCAGGTCTGTTCCATTGGCAAATATGTTTTTATAAAAACTATAGTCAGATGGTATCAAATCGGCCAATCTGGCCAGTTCTGCATCGGCTGCGGTTAATTCTTCAGCCAACATGTCATTTTGCTGATTTGCCATTTTTGTAAAATATTTCAATATTAAATCTTCGGCACAGCGTATATCATTGCAATTGGCCGATTGAATAAAGAATTCGTCAGCCGTATTATCGATATTAATCTGGGCTGTTAATTCTATGCCGGCACCCAATGTTTCGATTGTCAAACTGGTCAATACCAGTGATGTTGGTACTGTGGCACTACCCAGTGTTCCAAGCGTTATGATAACACCCGCAACTGCGCCGCCAACTATTGCTGTATAATTCAATCCTTTTTGTAAATTAGTGGCGGTGGCGCCCGCCGGCAATACACATGTGTTTGTTT
>CAZJGX010000038.1:0-7901 GCA_964545825.1 uncultured Muribaculaceae bacterium | reverse complement strand
GGGATGTTTGTTGCCATACCCACCGCGATTCCCATACCGCCATTGGCCAGCAAATTCGGAAATGCGCCCGGCATAACCACAGGTTCGGTTGTGGTGCCGTCAAAATTCGGCATCATGTCGACACTGTTTTCGTCGATACCTTCCATAATTAACATGGCGGCATCGGTCATTTTAGATTCTGTATAACGGTACGCCGCCTGGGGATCACCGTCAATATTACCAAAATTACCCTGGCCATCGATTAATGGATAGCGTACCGAAAAATCCTGGGCCAGGCGCACCATTGCGTCATAAACGGATGAATCCCCGTGTGGATGATAATGACCCAACACGTCGCCAACCACCGTCGCACATTTACGAAACGCCGCCGATGGCGACAATTTCTGGCGCAGCATGGAATATAAAATTCGCCGATGTACAGGCTTTAACCCATCGCGAACATCCGGCAATGCACGGGATACAATCGTACTGACCGCGTATGACAGGTACCGTTCAGACAGTGCGTCCGACAGTTGTTGTGAATCAATGTTTTCTATTATTTGTTTTGTCATGATACCTAAAAATTTAAAACATTTGGAAAAAAATAACAATAGAAAAAAACATTATCATTTTATATATAAATTAAAAAATTTCGAAAAATATTATTTTCTGCTTGCATTTTATTTTTTTATCATTATTATATAGGCAAGCTAAAATTTGGTTCCCCGGGGACGGGGCGGGCTGTCGAAATGGTGGCAAGCCGGGATATCACAGGAATTCTGATGATATTTGAATGTACGTCGCAACTTTAAACTTTACCTTGTGACGAACCAATCACAAAAAAAATTTAAACCGAAGCAACTAATCAAACTCAAAGGGATGATTGGGTCGTTTGATTGCACAAAAGGAGGTAAAGAAATGAATTATAAATTCGCTATTCCATACTTTCTTACCGCAGCATCATTGTTGGGGGTGACTTCGACACGTGCCAACGAAAAGCCAAACGATACAGACAACAACGGTAAGAATAAAATTGAAAACACAACTGTTGCCAATAAAAGTGAATCTAATGATTCTACGGCGACATTTAATCTGGCGATACCCATGTTGACAGAAATCGCAACATCGGGCAAATCAGTAATATATGCATATAATGACGGCACAAAAATAAAACGCGGCACCGATGGTTCACGCGCATGGCGCAATAATAATCCGGGCAACCTGCGTTATTATCAATTCGCCAAAGAACATGGCGCCATTGGCGAGGCCGGCGGATTTGCAGTTTTTCCAGATGAACAGACCGGCATGGCGGCCCTGGTTGCATTATTGCAAACAGGTACATATGCAAAATTAACAATCCGGCAGGCAATTGCCAGATATTCAGATGCAGCTGGTGTGACGCGCTATGTCAAACAGTTAATAAAACTGACAGGGCTGACCCCAAATACCAAGTTAGGGACGCTGACGCCCCAGCAAATTGAACAAGTTGCGAAATCTATTCGCCAAATAGAAGGCTGGACAGAAGGCATAGAACAAGAAATTAATTCTGATTTGGTGGTACAAAACGCAACAAATATGCGTATGTCGCAACGCGACATATACTAAAAAAAATTTTTGGTTCCCCGGGAACGGGGCGGGCTGCCATATGGCGTGCCGGGGTGTTAAAAAAGCACTTGAATGTACGTTGAGATGTTTCTGTCACAACGAACCAATCGAATAAATAAGTCCCGTCCAATGACGTGGCAACAAAGATTGAAGAGGTGATAGAAATGAAAGCAAAAATAATTCTGCCATATTTAATTGCAGGCATGTCACTGTCTATGAATACCAGTAATACCATAGCAGCCCAGACAGTATCTGCACCTGGTACCAATAAAAATTTAATTGCCAATAACATATCAATAAACACCCCGGCAGATTTAATAGCACTGGCAGAAAAAGTTGACGTGAATTTCTTTGCTTTATACAGCGAAGAGGTGTTATTAAATTTAAAGGCAGAAAATCTGTGCAACACATATATGGATAATATGCTGGATGCACAACAAAGACTGGCACCATATGTTGGTAAACGCGGATATTACGCCGCAGTACGCAAGGAATTACCAGGCGCACCAGCCGGCCTGCATTGTGTGTATGGTCAGTATACTCAACTGCAACGTGCATTGGATGAAATGGGCGACACATTAACAATCGTACCCAAAAAGGCAAATACTGCATGCGCAGCATTTAAAAAACAAATGCGCCAAAAATACACACGCGAAAACGGATATAATAACTGTATATTCGAAGGTAAAATGTATGAATCTGATTCTGCATATAATCAGGCAATGGATAAATTCTTGGAAAAAAATCATGCAACCACAGAAGAAGAAATTATGCGTTATGCGCAACAATTTGAACAGAAAAACTTTTCTGTGGATGCAATTGAACCCGGTTCTATGCTGATTGTACCACGTACACGCGGCAATCAAAGAAAGTTCCATATGATTATGTATGTTGGACGCGGTCGTATTGAAAACGGTCAATATGTCGCCGACCCAAATGGACGTCCGGTATATACCGCACATAACAGGGAACGGATTGGATACCTGTTTGACGCATGGGATACCAGCAACGTATTTGCATCAAATACCCAACAAATTGCACGTACCCAGTATGCCCAAGAATTGAAACGTATAGAATCTATGCCACGCGAACAATTAATCAAATACATATTGATGGACAATAAATTAGTCTCCCCTGACCAATTAAGCAATATGCCAACAAACATGTTGCAAAAAATGGCACGCGACAAATATTTTAAAGGCATAATTCCACCAATATCACCTGTTGATAAGCCTGTTATTGCCCAAAATACATCAGTCACGCCATTTAATATGATGATGCAACAACATATGGCAAGAACATTGTAAAAAAAATGCCTTTATGGCATTTTTTTATACATTAATTTTGGATTTAATTTCACGAATTCTGGCCAAGATTTCACGCAAATCACCATCTGAAACGGTTGCGGTGGGTTTATTGCGTACCTCGTCTGCAAGAACAATACACAACGTTGCCAATAATGCACTTTCCGGCAACGGCCCGATTTTATCCAAAATTTCACGGGCGCGCGCATCCACCATCTGTCCCAATTCAATCAGACGCGATTCCTGGCCATCTTCGCATCCCATTGGATAATTCTTATTAACAATTGGTATGGATACTACACTCATTGCAACTTCTTTAATATAGACACGGATTGGTCAATCATTTGGGATGCACGGGCATTTTTATCACGCAGAACCCGCACCTGTTCGGTCAAGATTGCAACCTCTAAATCTGTTTGTTTGCCGGCATTTACCGCCGTTGCACGCAGGCGTGATGCCGCGTCTTCCAGTGCAGACAATTCTTGAAAAATTTGCTGTTTTATATCGACCATGGTTTTATTTTAAGATATTTTTTATATGCGTTCAACACTAAAATGTGGTATAATATAACCCGATAAGCAGGGGAAGGTTTCTTATGAAGACTAAAATCATCTATATTTCTGGTGGCGAAATTTTTGATATGAACGATATTCGATCGGCATTTGACCAAGTACGCGGCGCATTAAGCCTGGGCGATGATACGGTTTTATTTGGTGTACCTGTTGACCGTACAGATGCATTGGCAGATACTATATCAGAACCAACCATTGATACGATTGAAATATCAATGGATTCAGAACAAGAACCTGTTCCTGTTGCACCGGTCATTGCAGAATCATCCGTTGACACACCAGAACAAACGGTCGCGACTGATATACCTGAAACAACTGTCACCCCTGTTATTGACACGATTGAACCGGCAATTATAGAAACACAAACAGATATTGCAGAAGACGCGACACCAAACGAGCCTGTCGAACCGATTGCCGAAAAAAAGCCACGTGGTCGTCCAAAATCTGTTAAGAAAAAAGTTATTGAGGAAACCCCTGTTGTGGAAACGCCAGAACCGGTCACAATATCAGAAGATATACCACACGTCGCATCTATTCTGTCAGTATTAACATCAAAACCAGATACAGATGTGAATACGCCTGTATCAGATGATGTCTCAGAATCTGTGCCGGAAATCGTTGATACGCTGGCATCAGAACAACAACCCGTTATAGAAGATGAATTGCTGGATGATGCACCGGTGGAAAATCCAGATATTGATATAAATATTGATGACGACGCAATCGAAGATATGGTTGTTGAATCTGCACCGGCGGTGGCAACAGAAAAAACACTGGAACAACTACTGGAAAGCATGGCACCACTGCGTGAGGATATAGAGCATGATGTTATGTCAGAAGATACCCCTGCCCCAGATTTTGATGCATTTGACAGTGATATTAATGATGACCAGATTTCACCAGAATCAGCAGATACAGATGCAACACTGGAACAACTGGCCACA
The DNA here is from genome assembly GCA_964545825.1 of uncultured Muribaculaceae bacterium. GTDB lineage: Bacteria > Pseudomonadota > Alphaproteobacteria > Rs-D84 > Rs-D84 > Enterousia. The sequence goes on along the minus strand of CAZJGX010000038.1, from coordinate 3,497 downwards.
GAATTTGCAGAAAACCAAGATAAAATCGCCACTGCACCAAAAACAGAAAATCATGGAAAAATTGGCAAACTGAAAAACATTTTGCCGTTTAAAAAGGCACGACGTGATGATTCCGGACTAATGGGTGATTTGTTTGGTTGGGCCGGTGTTGCCGCAAATGACGAAGACTTTGCAATCCCAGGATTTTTCACCAATGCCGCATCAAAGAAATAATACGCTATGGAAATAGAAACAATCACGCGTTTATTAACCAATTCTGGATTTAAGGTATTGGGTTCGGATACTGCACAGCAATACTTATATCTGGAAGACCCATCTTGTATTATTCGCAGTTTTGAAACATTTATTGAATATGCGTGGGTTTTCATTTATCTGATAACGGCAATTTTATTATTCGGATGGGGAATTTCTAAAATTCGTGGTGCAAATACTGATGTCGCAACAAATATCAGAAATCTGGTTATAATATTTGGAACGCTGGCGATTGTGGGCCCTATTGTAAATGCAATTTATGGCGGTGATTTAATTGGCCGTGGTTGCGGCCAGATAAAGGTATCTTTGGCCGATGTGCAAACCGTCTTGAACGCACGCAATGAAAATTTAAGCCCAGAAGAATCATTATTTGAAGGTATTGATATTTATGATTCCGGGATTGATTATGGTAATGAATCTTATAATGATTTGGAATCTGTGTCCTTGCCAGATATTGAATATATCGAAAATCCAGAAACTGGCGATATAGAACCAATTTATAATGAACAACCGGATGTGGAACCTGTGCCAATATCGGACAGAAATCCCGAACCGATTTTACCACGAAACGATACGGAACAAAATCCCGCCCCTAACCCCAGCGAACAACCAACCGTAGAAGAAGGGCCAAACCACAGTGTTATATATGCATATCCTGACGGCACCAGGTATCAAAACATCGGTGGCACACGTGCATGGCGCAATACGAACCCCGGTGCTATCCGCAGTGGACATGGTGCCATTGGCCGTGCAGGTGGATTTGCGGTGTATGCATCTGAATCTGATGGTATGCGGGCGATAAAACATTTATTACGGTCACAATCGTATAATAACCTGACAATTATTGACGCGATAAAACGCTATGCACCCGCGGCAGATGGAAATAATCCTGTGCGATATGCAAATACAATTTCGCGCCAGACAGGTCTGGATATAAACAGAACAATCAGCAGTCTGAACGACACAGAACTGGAAAGTGTTGTCAATGTAATCCGCAAAATCGAAGGATGGCGCGTCGGCACACGCATAAAATTATAATCCAAGGAAAATACACAATGTCTGAAAACACAACATCATCTGCCCGTACAATATTGGTCATCATTATAATGGTTATTATTGGTGTGCTGATGTATATGCTGACGACACAAGACAAAACACAGTCGGCCAATACAAATATTGCAGTCAAATCGCCAATAAATATCCCGGACAATAACGCAGACATTGCCATTGATTTTGACAGTTTTAATGATGGTCTGCGCACCCCCAGCAGCGCCCAAGAAACCGAACCTGATGAATACGGTGTTGGTATTACCAGTGTACGCATTTACACGCATGATTTAAATCGTGACGGCCGTATGGATAAAATAACCCGTACACACATTGAAAACGGAACCAGTCATTTTACCAACGAATATAAAATAGAAATCGCCACCGATGACGGATTTATTGACATCACACCACCAGATATGAAAACTGTTGAAAGTGCAGATTGCGCATTGCAGAAATTACGTTTTTCTTTTGCACCGATATTCAGTATTGAAAAAATCGGACGCGAAATGGGTGATGATTATTTAACCCCAACAATGGCATATCGGTATGTATATAGACTGGAAAACAATCAAATGATTGAAATCAGCAATACGCCCATGCGTGAAATATGCGACGTGTCCGAACTATTTTGATGATTTGTCTAGATAATGCAAATTTTTCATGGAATATAATATACCGTTTGCAACCAAATAATGGTCGTGCAGCGCAATCTGTAATGGTTCCAACATATCGCGAATTCTTTCTGTGGATGTGATATCTTCATGTGAAAAATGACTGACGCCACTGGGATGATTATGCACCATAATAATAACACGCGCATTTAAATTCAGTGCACGATGTATAATATCGCGTTCATATATCGGTGACCAATCCAGTGTACCAACACTGTGTGTATCATCTGACAACAACCGATAATCTTTATCCAAATACAAAACATGCATTTCTTCAATTTTCCGGCCTGCCAGCATTGTCAAACAATAATCACTGATTAATTTTGGATCATGAAAAACCTTGGTTTCCGTCATCTTGGCACGATATCCATCTAGCATTATTTCATTTATCAATTTTAAATGCAGCGCAACAACATGCCCAACACCATCAACAGATTCCAATGCTTCAATCGGTGCACCCAATATTTGTGATATATTACCAAATTTTTCCAATAACTGTCTGGATAATACGCGAACGTCACGTCGCGGTATAACATCGGCCAATAATAGTTCCAAACGTTCCGCCTGATTCAATTTACCAAATAAAAACTTCTCTCGCAATCGGCTGCGATGTCCGGTTCGAAACAGGTTATCATTATTGTTTGCGGCCATTTTTATACCATGCGTTCTGTGAAAATCGTCACACCGTCTTCTGTAATCCCCAATGTGTGTTCCCATTGGGCAGACAATCCACCATCAACGGTACGCGCCGTCCATCCATCAGGGTCAATTTTGCACTCTGGCCGGCCGGTATTTATCATCGGTTCAATCGTAAACACCAGACCAGGAACCATTTTAACCTTGTCCCACATTTTATCATAAAAATGATATATCTGGGGTTCATCGTGCATAACCTTGCCAATACCGTGACCGACAAAATCACGCGATATTGAAAATCCATGCGGTTTAACAACAGCCTCTATCGTTTTACCGATTTCAGATAACGGCACACCAGGCGCACAAATTGATATGGCGGCATTTAACGCATCTTGGCATGTTTGAACCAATTCACGTGCACGCGGGCTGACATTGCCAATCATAAACATACGCGATGTGTCACCATGGAAACCTTTATATTCCGCCGTCAGATCAACGTTCACAATATCGCCGTCTTTTAAAATAACATCGTCACTGGGGATGCCATGCACGATAACATCATTAACAGATGTACATATACTTTTGGGATATCCCATATACCCTAAATCAGACGACCGTGCACCATTACTGCGCAGAAATTCCGCAACCATACGGTCAATTTCACCGGTTGAAATACCGGCCTTGATATACGGTGTAATATGGTCAAAACAACGTGCAACCAAATCGCCGGCAGCACGCAGACGCTTAAAATCCTTGGGTGCATATACAGATGCTAACATTTCTAATTCCTTTTCTTAACAGACAGTTTTGTTGCGCGCATTGCCAATTTTAAGGCAAAGTCACGTAATAAAACCTCGCCCGGCATGCCGGTTGTACGCAACTGACGTT
>CAZJGX010000037.1:0-7916 GCA_964545825.1 uncultured Muribaculaceae bacterium | reverse complement strand
GGTATATGCGAATTTATAATCGCAATATGCAAAAATTAATACAGGGATTTTTATTTGTGGTAATTCTGGCAACAGCCGGATGTGGCGTAAAATCTGAACTGGCCCGCCCGGATGACAGTTTCCCACGCAATTATCCAGTGTATTAAACACATTTGCGGGCGTGGCGGAACTGGTAGGCGCGCTGGATTTAGGTTCCAGTGGGGAAACCCGTGGGGGTTCAAGTCCCCCCGCCCGCACCAAAAATAAAAAACAACTTGATTTTTGGTAAATTTTAACCTAAAATCCAACGCAGAATAATAAAAGGTACATAAAATGGCATCCAAGAAAGGTTCAAAAGAAGTTATCAAACTGGAAAACAAAGAAACCGGATACTTCTATACAACAACAAAAAATACTAAGTCTGAAAATACTCAGGGCAAAATGAAAATGCGTAAATATGACCCAAAAGTACGCAAGCATGTCGTCATGACAGAGGCAAAAATGCCCCACTAAGCATTTCTTAAATATAGAAAAAACACCCGCAATTGTGGGTGTTTTTTTTACTTTTTATTAAATTACTTTTCGAAAACTGAGAATATTTCCCAATGCATGCTGCCGGCGAATTGGTCAACAGGCGTCAGCGTTTTTATTTTATATCCGCCACGGCCCAAAACGTCCGCATCGCGCCGAAACGTATTTGGATTACAAGATACATATATAATGCGACGTACATCCGATTTGGCCAAGATTTCACACTGGCGCATGGCGCCGGCCCGTGGCGGATCCATAACAACGCAATCATATTGTTTTAACATCCCGGGCGTTAACGGATTTTTAAACAAATCACGTTTGACGCCGGTGCCAACAATATCAAAACCATCGGCGTTTAATGCAAATGTAAAATTCCCCAGACCACAGAACAAATCTGCCACACGGGTGGCGCCCGCCGCCGCATCCGTCACCATTTTACGCAACGCATCGGCACCGGTGACACTCGGTTGTAAAAACGCACCGGATGGATATTCTATTGCACATCCATCAAATGAAACGATTGGCGTTGCACGTTGCATAACCGTGCGATTATTCCATGTGACACGCAACAGGGGTAATTGCTCTGCCGCCGTCTTAAATTCCGGGGTAAAATATGGCACATCAGACGTGACACAAACATCAATACCATTATCACACGCGGTTATCAGGCATGCACCGGAACCCACCCATGGCAATTTGGCAACCTGTGGCAAAATATTATTTATTTGTGGCAACAGATTCGGACAATTATCAACAGGGATAATATCTTTGGAACCGGCCGCATAAAACCCAAACGCCGTACCAGCAAAGCAAAATTCTGCGCGGCGGCGCGTACCGCCATCAATCCACACTGCCGTGCCCGCCATCGGTAATTTTGGCAGTGCGGCCAGTTTATTTTCACGATAATCGGCGGCCGCAAAGTCATATTTGCAACCGCCGCATTTATTAAAGAACGGACATGTACTCATATTATTACCACTACCCCGTTTCTACTCCGCCAAGGCTTCGCAGAACCACCCCTTCGCCAGCAAAGGGGATTAGCGGACATGTACTCATCAGAAATTTATCCGGACACCCGCACGGAACTGATTTGCCGTTGGATTTAAATCTTTGATAACATCAAATTTTGGTGTGAACATGTACATGTATCTATATCCCAAATCAATTGTGAAATATTCACCTAATTCAATGCCGATACCCGCCATTGCCGCAACAACAGGCGTTGTCTTGTTATCAATCGATGCATCATCCGCAGAATTAAATGACAGTCCACCACCCAGTCCAACATATGGCACCAGGTGCTGGCGATAAAACAGACGATAAATATTATCAATACGCGCGTCAAATATTGCGTTTATCATTGCGGTATCACCGGTTAACTTAAATGTGCTGTATTCTGCGGTGTTGCGGATATAATTCGCCTCTAACCGGAATACGTCATACAGGCGGATACCGGCCATACCTTCGAACGAAGATGTGTTTTTACCGCCAATATGCACATTATTATCATCGGTAAAACCATCCCACATTGAAAAATTATATGCGCCACCAACATAGAACCGGTGATTGCGGGCCATTGCCTCGGCATCATGGCCGGATGGTGTGTTTGGTGCAATACTGTTGCTGGATTGCACCCGATATGGAATTGCCGCATTTGCCGCGCCAATTGCAGTGATGCACATTAAACTAAACAATATTTTTTTCATCATATTTCAACCCCATTATCAAAAGTTCGCACGAACAGACGCCATAATATTGCTGATGTTATCAACACCACCACGACGTACATCCCAACCAAATCCATTGCCTATCATCATCTGATATTGATACATGATATCAATTCCAATCAAATCGTTCAGCATCACATTAAATCCAACCGCCGCACGCGGGGCCGCAATAACAAAGCCATCTGCACCAGATGCGCCCTCGAAATCATAGACGCCCAGGCCCGCACCAATACCCATAAATGGCACAAACGTACGACGACGCGTGATATCACCGGTATGTATATAGCGCCGTGCAAAATCAAAATACAACATTGCACCGGCGGTTTTATATGTGGCACCCGCATCATCCAAATCTTTGAATTTCAGATTCATTGACTGTAAATCAATTTCTGTACGGACATATGAAGACAGGTTCCATCCCAAACCAATTTGCGTGGAATAACCGTTTTCTGTTTCATATTCTGCATCCCCAAAACGCGCCTTGTCCGTGGCAAATGCCAGATTTAAACCACCACCCATGCGCACGTACATTGATGTCGGGATAAACAGTTTTGTATCTGTTGTATCTACTGCACCAACAACCTGATATACATCCGCCCCCAGTGCCCCAGGTGCCGTATCAGGTATTACATCTGCATTGCGACGCGCACCAATTATGTCAAGGCCGGTCAAAACCTCGGCCTGGAAAAGACTGTCATTTGATGCACACGATATATTCGGCATTACGGACATTGCCACCGCAAGTCCCACATAACATATTGATTTCATTTTCAATTTCATTATTGTTTTCCTTCGCTTAAAAAAATCTTAGCACAATTTGAAACTTGATTTCAAGACCAGATATGCGTACCATTGCATATATGAAAAACAATTCAGATAAAAAAATTGCACTGGTTGCAGGCGCACTTGATTTGCCGTTTTATACGCGCGACGCATTGAAACGCGCCGGCTGGGATGTGTATGTTGTTGGGCTGAAAAATTTTGTCGACCCTAAATTGAATCCTGACATCGTCGTTAGGCTGGGTGGTGGTGGTCGCGCAATTCGCCAATTTCGCAAACGTGGCATACACAAATTAACGTTTGTCGGTGCAATTGGTCATCCGAATTTATCTGATATTCGGCCAGATTTATGGTCATTGTTTGCATTAATCAGTATTATGAAACATCAACGGGGGTATGATTCAATGGCGGTCGCATTAAACAAGGTTTTAGAAAAGCGCGGGTTCGAGGTTGTGGCGGCACAGGATATTGCCCCGGAATTAACATTTGAAGTCGCAGGCGTACAAACAAAAACAAAACCCACCGCGCGTGATGCACAGGATATTGAACGCGCGATAGAGGTTTCACATACCATCGGTGCCGCAGACATCGGCGCATCTGTTGTGGTTGATAAACAGGTCATCGCGGTAGAGGCCGCCGAAGGCACTGCAAAAATGTTGGAACGCGTTGTCGGTATGCGTCAAGGCAACAAAAAATCCAGTGGCGTATTTGCAAAAATGACAAAACCCGGGCAAGATTTGCGTATCGATATCCCAGCAATTGGATGTGACACTGTGCGGGCGGTGGCGGCGGCACACCTGCGCGGGATTGTGGTGAACACGAAAACATGCTTTGTCGTTGACAGGGACGCCGTTATAAAACTGGCCAACGAATTAAAGATTTTCATTGTCGCAATTGATGAATAAAAAAAAGCCCCGCCAAAATAGCGGGGTGTATTATTTCTGCAATCCTAATTTCTTTTGCATCCAGGTGCGGGCACGATTGCGATTTATACGTCCCGGTATCAGGCATGATGCATACTTTATAAATTTCTTTTTTAATTTTATCGTACCTGACGTACCATGATTGCGTGTGTATTCAGCCAATGCCGTACGGTATGCCACAATCTCATCATCATTTGACGCGATGTCGGATGCACTGTATTTGAATCCATTTTCATCAAAGAATTTACGCATATTATCCGTGACACCAATTATCTGGGGACAATCTGTGAAATGGTCTGTTGGTGATTCTTCGATACTGCCGTCGATATAGGTAAAATCCAAACCAATCGTTTGATTTATCATGTTCTGATTATCCGCACTGTCTTTCAGGCGACCATTACGCTTAATCTGAATAACATGACCACCGCGCGGCATAAACAGCGCCAAGTGCAACGCTGTACCCGCACATCCTGCCAATGTGCGGCAATGTGACATTATCGCAATCTGTTGTGGTAATGGCAATGTTTCTGGATAGATTACCTGAAACCCGTTTTGGGCAAAAATACGTTCAATTTGATTTTCACCATATATTCGGCGTTCCGGCATTGCGCCCCGCGACACATATATTTTATCCGCCATATCATCCGACTGTGCGCCATAATATGCGGATATCGCACGGTATGTATCCCCAATCTGATGCGATGACCAACGCGGGATATTCAATGCCTGGGACGGGACAAATACGCGACGAAAACGCATCGGTGAATTTACAAACATTACCCGGTCGGCGTTCACGCCGACCCCCGCCATCAATGGCGTGATGTACCGAGGCGCCGGCGCCTCGTCTTTGGATACAAAGACGAAATACGCATCTTTATACTTTGTATCTAATGCGGGATATGCGCGGTTCATGCCCTCTAATAAAAAGTGTCCAAAATGACCGATTGATGAACCACAGAATACGGCATCCGCATCCATGTATGGGATATCACCCCGCGGCATTTTAGGTATAAACTGGCCGTTATTATCCCGCAAACAACGCGATTGCGCCACAAATTTACCCTTTGCGTCCAATACACCGTACGCGCCAGTTTGCGTATCCACGGCAATAATGCCGTTTTCAATGCACACGACGGGTATATCAGATTTTATAACAAAATCACGTGTGTGCTTTTTGAAAAAACGCGCCTGTGCTTGTGAAACGTATAATTTGCAATTCGGCATCTTTTTGCCCTATTTTCCAAATTTGCCACTGCGCGGGAAACCAAATGGAACAGTTCGGCCCTGGGATGCGCGTTTGCCCACCCATAATTTCCAATCATCCAATTTTGTGACACCACGCCCTGTTGTCCAACCAAATCCGTCGGCCGCATCAAAGAACATGACATCCAAAACATACGTCCGTTCGGCATTATACTTTTGCAGGATTACACCCTTGCCCCGGGTCATTTCTGGAATCTCTGCGACACTGAATATCAACAATTTGTCATTTGAACCGGACATCGCAATACTGTCACCGGTGACCGGTACACACATTGTTGCCAGATTTTTCGGGTCGGTATTCATAACCTGTTTACCGGTACGCGTCTGGGCCAGGCAGTTTTCCCCGCTGACTATAAATCCGGTACCATGGCGCGCAATCAGCAAGTATTTTGCAGACGTATCCAGTACAAATGCACGAACAATTTCTTCATCGGCGCCAATGTCCGCCATCATACGTACAGATTCACCAAATCCACGCGCCGATGGCAATTCATTTGCCGACAATGTGAACATCTTGCCGCCGGATGCAAAAATATTAACCTTGTCCGTAGACATCGCATGAAACGCCGTTAATAATTCATCGCCCTCTTTGAACTTCATGTCCAGATTTGATAAATCAAGCGTACCCTTGGCCGCACGTATCCATCCCATCTTTGACAGAATAATCGTCAGTGGTTCCTTTTCAATAAACTCATCTGCATTGACAACGATATCTTCGGTTTGTTCCGCCCATGTGGTACGACGACGGCCCAATGCTGTTTTCTTGTCATAACGTTTCTTTATATCGGCAAACCATGCTTTTAACTGGTCATTTTGCATATCCGGACTGGCCAGCAATGCCTCTAACTTTTCCTGTTCGGCACGTAAAGCCTCATCCTCGCGTCGGATTTCCATTTCTTCTAATTTGCGCAACGAACGCAGGCGGGTGTTTAATATCGCCTCTACCTGGATATCCGTCAATTGGAATTCAGATATCAATACGGCACGGGGCTCATCCTCGTTCCGGATGATTTCAATAACACGATCCAGATTCAAGTATACAACCAGCAACCCACCCAAAATTTCCAATCGACGCGCGATATTGCCCAGACGCCATGATGTGCGACGCTGTAAAACCGTCTTTTGATGTGCGATAAATTCACGCAAGACATCACCAATCGGCATAACACGCGGTGCGCCATTTGAATCAATGACATTGAAATTCATATTGAATTTGTATTCTAAATCCGTCATTGCAAACAGATGTGCCATCATCTTATCTGCCGGGATATTGCGTGATTTTGGCGTGATAACAATACGAACATCAGTTGTTGATTCATCAACAATATCATCAATCAGTGGTAATTTTTTGGCATCAATTAACGCCCCAATGTTTTCCACCATCTTGGATTTTACAACGCCATAGGGGATTTCTGTGACAACCGCCTGCCAGCCGCCACGTTCCAATTCTTCGATTTCCCATTTGGCACGGATACGGAACGCACCACGACCGGTATCATAATTTTTTACAATGGTGTCAAAACTGTCAATCAATACGCCGCCGGTTGGAAAATCAGGCCCAACCAATTTTTTCATAATCTGGGCGGTTGTGGCGTCCGGTTTATCAACGACCAGGTTTAATGCATCACAAACCTCTGCCACGTTGTGGGTTGGGATGTTGGTTGCCATACCCACCGCAATACCCATGCCACCATTCGCCAGCAGGTTCGGAAATGCCCCCGGCATGACGGTTGGTTCAACCGTTGTGCCGTCAAAGTTCGGCATCATATCGACGCTGTCTTCGTCCAGGCCTTCCATGATTAACATGGCAGCTTCGGTCATTTTGGATTCGGTGTATCGGTATGCCGCCTGGGGGTCGCCGTCAATATTACCAAAGTTACCCTGGCCATCAATCAACGGATACCGGACCGAGAAATCCTGGGCCAGGCGCACCATCGCGTCGTAAACACTGCTGTCGCCATGGGGATGATAATGACCCAACACATCACCAACAACGGTTGCGCATTTACGGAAAGCCGCCGCCGGCGACAATTTCTGGCGCAACATGGAATATAAAATGCGGCGATGCACGGGCTTCAACCCATCGCGAACATCGGGCAGGGCACGTGATACAATCGTGCTGACCGCGTATGATAAATAGCGTTCAGACAATGCATCAGATAACTGTTGTGAATCAATATTTTCGATAATTTTCGTACTCATGGTGTATAAAAATTAGAACATTTGAAAAAAAATAACAACCGTTTTTTATGATAAAAACTATGCCGGAAAAAGGGTGGTTTATTTTATGCAAATATTAGAAAAAATCACCCCCGGGAATCAAGCGTTTTTTGTGCCACAACTATGCCTAATCCAAAGGACCCTTTGGATTAGGCACGGGGTGTTGGGGGGTAAATATTGCGGAAAATATGCGCATTTTTAGTAATTTTGACATCGCTGATGTTCGGCGGCGTTACCGCGTCGCACGCCGGACCGATGGTGAATGTTGAATACGTGCATATGGCGATTGAACACTATTGGGGCATAAAGGTGCCATATAACCCGAACCTAAAGAATGACAAGGTTGCGGCGAATATGAAATACCTGCTGACAACTGTTGACGTTGCAAACAGGATGCTGAACGGTAAACCGACGACAGATTATGGGAACGGCGAATATGCAAATTTAAAGGCCGCGGACACAATTGCCACGAATGATGCGGCCAATCGCCTGA
>CAZJGX010000036.1:0-8087 GCA_964545825.1 uncultured Muribaculaceae bacterium | reverse complement strand
AATTGCATCGCGGTCTGCACGTGGGATGTAATCACTCAGTTTACCATCAACCGTATTTAAGATGGTGTCTTTCTCCGCTCTGTCCAAATATGTGTTTCCCAGTTTGTCTTTGATTATATCGGCAGATAATTCGTTCATGGTCAAGAAACCCTTGTCTGCGAACTTTAACTCGGCATCTGCCAGGATTTTTTCACGATCTGTAATTGGGATATAATCGCTCAGTTTACCATCAACTGTATTTAAGATGGTGTCTTTCTCCGCTCTGTCCAAATATGTGTTTCCCAGTTTGTCTTTGATTATATCGGCAGATAATTCGTTCATGGTCAAGAAACCCTTGTCTGCGAACTTTAACTCGGCATCTGCCAAAATTGCATCGCGGTCTGCACGTGGGATATAATCACTCAGTTTACTGTCAACTGCGTCTAAGATGGTATTCTTCTCCGCTGTGGTCAGATATGTATTCCCCAGTTTGTTTGTGATTATATTGGTAGACAGTGTATCCACAGTCAGGAAGTCTTTTTCAGCAACTTTTGCCTCGGCATCGGCCAAGATTGCATCGCGGTCTGTGATTGGTATATATTCTTTTTTGATTGCATCTATTTTTGCGTTGAACAGATTTACTACTTCGGTGGTGTCAGCCTGCAGTTCAACCGCATTGATTTTTTCTTCTAATTCTGTTTTTACTGCGGCAACCGCCTGCTGGGTGCCGGATGTAAGATCCGCCCGCAGCGAAACAACGTTTTTAGCATTATCAGCAATTTGATTGCTTAGTTGTTGTTTGGTTTTATTAAAATCATTGGTTGTGACATAATTGTTCAGTTGGTCTGTTATATTGTTGTTTATATATGTTTTAACCGTGTCCATTTCGGTTTTATTTGTTTGGATTTGGTCTTGCAAATCATAAACAACGTCGCTGACACTGGCGTCCATTTGTAATAAAATATTCGTGATTATATCGGTCTTTTGATTTAATTCGTCCTGTAATTGGTCGATTCTATCTTGTAATTCGTTAATTATGTTGTTTGTGACATGCGCAGAATCCGATGAAGACGGTGCTGAAATCGGACGTTTGGTAAACGATGCACGTTGTGCAGAATTGGCGATACTGCCGGTTGTGTATGATGTATTATTTGCTACATCGGCCGATTTTTCGTTCAATGTTGACGTAATCTTTTTTACCGTCAGTGGAGATGATGTAGATACTTTTTTTGCGGTGGTTTCGCCGACTGTTTTGGGCGATATCTGCAAAAAACTTGCGCGTGTTTGTCCAGTGGTTGCGGCATTTGCGCCGGTTGTAATAAAGAAAAATGAAAACACGGCAACCGAACAAAGTGTGTATTTTAACATCTGAAAATTCTCCTTTCCATGAAGAAGGATAAAACAAATTGGCGTTTTGGTTCAAGCGTTTTTTTAATCAATTGTTTTTTTAAAAACGACAAAAGATTATATGATTGTTAACTTGACAAATTTTGATGGCGTGTTATGGTAGGGCTCATGATGTTGCATTATTATGATATTAAGTATCCGTATTTGAATTATCCGTTTTGTGATGCGGATGGCAGTCGCTGGATAATGTATTCAATTCCGGCGGTTGCATTGGTTCATTTATATCGTAAATATGTTGGTGGTCGACCTGATTCATTGTTTGATTGCGGGTGTGCCACGGGTGAAATAATTCGTCAGGCCGAAGAATTGGGCGTATGTGCGACAGGTATTGATGTAAAGCAATATTGGATGGACGAACACTATCAAAGATTGCTAAAATATGGGCGAATTCAAATGCAGTCTATATTGGATTACGATATAGTTCAGGCGGATTTGGCGTATTGCAATGGAACATTGACATATATGACGCGTGAAACCTTGCCTTTGGCATTAGAAAAGTTCAAGCGCGTTAAAATGTTGGTTGCAATCCATAATACGACCGAGGATATGCGTGCGGCAGATAAAATGGGATGGAAATTGTTGCATGGTGAACCACGTCTGATACGGTCACAACGTTGGTGGATGGATGTATTTCGTCAAAATGGCTTTGATGTCAAATATGATAAGACGTATCAGTGTTTCTGTGCGATGCCGAATTCAAAAATACGATAAAAAAACGCCCGGCCGGGCGTTTTTTTATTTTCTTTACCGTGCGATTATTCGGGCGCGTTCGCCAGAATTTGCATCCAGAACATATACCGGTTGACCGACACTAAATACGACGTCGTCGCCTTGGGTCAATGTGATTGCCTTGCCATTGTCTAATTTTACAATATATTCCATGCCGTTTTGTGCGGACAGACCCTCTTGTGCTTTGGCACCCAGTGCCCCGCCCAATACCGCGCCACCGACCGCACCGATAATGTTTGCAACATTGCTGCCACCGACTGTTGAGCCCAATGCGCCACCTGCAATGCCGCCCGCCAATGAACCAACGCCGCCATTTTCTGTTGCGATACGAACAGGACGTACGTTTATAATAACGCCTTCTTGGACAGAATTAATTTGACCTGCGGCCGATGTCTGATACCGGTTTGTGTCCAGATTTGATGCACATGCGGTCAATGCCACAACCATAAACAATGATATAATCTTTTTCATGTTATCCCCTCTTTGTGTGTTTTGAATATATCATAGCGCGAAAATCAGCATTTGCAACCAAGACAATATGCCGATTTATCGGGCAACATCACCGCGCAGTCTTTCATGGCATACATAATTTTTTAATTTAAACCCGTCGGATGCCTGCCAGTTTAACATGCCGCGCCAATTCTCGTCCGGGATTTCAACTGTCGGTAATGGGTATGGTGTGCGTGTTAACTGTTCGCGTACTTGTTCAATGTGATTTGTATAAATGTGTGCGTCGTGTAATTCGCCCTTTAAGAATCCGGGTTTCAGATTGGCCTCTTTTGCATACAGCAACAGCAATAACGCATAACTGGCAATGTTGTATGGAATTCCCAAGAACATATCGCATGAGCGTTGTGTCCATATCAATGATAATTTGCCATCACGAACAATTAACTGATGCATAACGTGGCATGGTGGCAACGCCATTTGATTAAATGCGGTTGGATTCCACGCAGATACCAAGATTCTGCGGTCGTTTGGATTGTTCTTTAATTTATCAATGGCACTGGCAACCTGGTCTATGCCCGGGTTTTGTGGGTTGAAATTATCTGTAGGATTTGCATTGATTCTGGCATCGTCCCATTGATATTCGCCACCAAAATGACGCCATTGGAAACCATAAATCGGCCCCAGGTCGCGTTCATTGTCCATGATAGAATTACGGATGATTTTCTTTTGATCGTCGGTCAATTTGTGTGCACCATCCCATTGCAGCATTTGTGTTTTCAGATTGTATTGCTGTTCAACCTTTACGGGGTTTGCCCACTCGTTCCAGATTTTGCATTTGCGGTCTTGCAGCCATTTTTTATCTGTGATACCGCGGATAAAGAATTCTAGTTCTGTCGCAATGTTTTTCAGGCCCATTTTCTTGGTCGTCACCAGTGGGAACCCGAGTTCCATATTGTGAACAAATGTCGCACCATGGCCCAGACCGATGTCTGGAATTCCGGTACGGTTGTTTCGTATGTCGGTGCATTTTTCGTATATGTCGCGTAAAATGTTCAGGTATGCCTGCATAATATATCCCCTTTCGTTTTATAAAAAATGGGGGACGTTGTCCCCCCACTTGTTGATTATGCCTGTTTGAACAGTTCGTCGGCCTTTACAGCCTTTTCTTTTGTTTTTACGTGTTCCAACATTGCGTCCAATGCCTTGCGTTCAAAAATCATGCCACGCAACATTGCCAGGGCATTTTGATTCTTGTTATAGAATTCAAATACCTGTTTCGGATCTGGATAGCGTGCAGCCTCGGCCCAGATGGCTTGTTGCAGGTCATCGCGGGTGACTTCAACTTTGTTTTGTGTGCCCCACTCTGCCAAAATCAAGCCCAGTTTTACGCGGCGTTCCGCTTCTTTGCGTTCTTTTTTATCGTCCCATTTGTGGTCTTCTTTGCAATCATCACCACAGTGTGCGTGTGCGCGGTCATGTTCTGATTTTGCCATGGCCAATTCTTGGTCAACCAATACATCCGGCAGGTCTAATTTAACTTTGTCTGCCAAGATGTCCAACAATTCATTGCGCATGTCGCGTTTGGCGGCATCGTCGTATTGTTCGCTGATAATTTTGCGGATATGTTCGCGCAATGCGTCGACCGTTTCCTGGCCGACAGCCTTGGCCAATTCGTCATTTAATTCCGGCAAGATATGTTTGCGCAGTTCGTGGATTTCAACTTCGAACCGTGCCTTTTTACCGGCCAAGTTTTCAGCGTGATATTCGTCTGGGAATTTTACATTGACGTCGAATTTATCGCCTGTCTTGTGGCCGATGATTTGGTCTTCGAAACCTGGGATAAATGCACCGGAACCCAAAATCAGATGGTGTTTCTTGGCCTCGCCACCTTCAAATGCGTCTTTGCCAACAAATCCTTTGAAATCGATAACGGCAACGTCGCCATCGGCGGCAACATAGTCTGCGCCTTGCTTTTCAGCGGTGCTGCGATTTTTGCGGATGTTTTCGATGGCTTTTTCTACTTCTGCTTCATCCAGTTTGGCTGTCTTTTTTGTGACAGTAAATTTATCCAAATCAATTGCAGGCAATGTTGGCAGAATATCAAATTCCAATGTGTATTCAACGTCTTTGCCAAATTCCCAACCGGCCAAGTCAACCTTTGGTTGGCCTGCCAAACGGATTTTTTTATCTGCGATATAGTTTTCCAAATCGCGGTTCATTAATTTATCAACAGCCTCGGATGTGGCATTAACGTTATATTTTTGGCGCAAAACAGATAATGGAATATGGCCCGGGCGGAATCCTGGCATTTTTGCCTTTTTGCCGTATTCGGTCAAGATTTCGTCTGCTGCGGCCTGGACATCTGCTGCAGAAATCAAGCCGTTTACCGAATAATGCAAATCTTTGATTTTTTCTTTTTTGAACATTGTTTTCCCCTTGATGAGATAAATTTTAAATTGCCGTGTGATTATACACGCTTTTTTTATAAAAGCAAGCATAGATAATTGGTTTTGTATTGACAAATATTCTGTATGATTGCTAGAATTACTTGGTAAATAAAGGGTTTAAATAAAAATGATGGACAAGGAATTGATACGTAATTTAAAGGCAGAGACTGTTGGACGTCTGGTGGCAACAGGAGTAATAGGTTTTGTTGTGTGGCTGTCGGGAGGTTTTGATTCCGGAACGGTAAAAGCAATTGATAAAGGTGACGTGGATAAAAACACTTCTGTTAATCAGGCGTATAAAGATTCTGTTGATAAGGTCAATGCGACAAAACTAGATATGCAAACATCACGAATAAAATAAAGTGTTTCTGGTAAATAAAAAATCCCACAATTGTGGGATTTTTTATTGCTTTAATGTATCTTGATGTTATGTTGTTTGGCGATTTGTTGTATTCGTTGGGTATTTTTATTCGTTAATTTTATGGTTGCAATGACAATCGAATCTTGTTTGTTCGCGATGGACGTTTTCAATGAATCTGCCACGGCTTTGTTTTCAATGTGTTGCAATATATTTATTTCATCTTCCATGATTTGCAACTTGGCAATATTGACGCTGGTAATGTTATAGGATTGGTGTATTATTTCATGCATTTGTTCCAGTGCATACAAGTCTTTTTTGAGTTTATGCAGTTGACCCAATGAAAAACCACACAGCCCCGATGCAACACCCAGTATAACATATTTTATATTCATTTTGATTTTACGCATTAAAAATCCTTTTTATTATTGTGCATATGATATACGTTGAAAAAATGGTGTCAAGTATTGGCAATAATAAAAAACACCCCATGACAGGGTGTTTGTATTCGAAGACAAAACGATTAACGTTTGCTGAACTGTGTTGAACGACGTGCCTTGCGGAAACCATAGTGTTTACGTTCAACAACACGGCTGTCGCGGGTCAAGAATCCGGCGGCCTTTAACGCGGCGCGCAATTCTGGTTCCGCTTTTTCCAATGCTTTTGAAATACCGTGTTTTACCGCACCTGCCTGGCCAGACAGGCCACCGCCCATAACCATTGCGTGAACATCATACGCGGTTTCGCGTTTTGTCACACCAAACGGTTGTGCAATAATCATCTGTAATACCGGACGACGGAAATATTCGGCAACCGGTTTGTCGTTAACGATAATCTGACCTTTGCCCGGTACCAAATATACACGTGCAACAGAATCTTTACGTTTGCCTGTTGCGTATGTTGCATCAGACAATTTTGCAGTTGATACCGCAACTTTCTTTGCAGTTGTTTTTGGGGCTGCCTTCTTTGTTGTTTTTGCTGCGGTTGCAGTCTTTTTTGTTTCTGTCATTATTCGCCCCTTTTGTTTTTACGGTTCAGCGAGCCAAAATCAATAACGATTGGGTTTTGTGCGGCGTGCTTGTGTTCTGCACCGGCATACACATGCAATTTGGTCAAACGTTTGTTTGCCAAAGCAACGGCTGTACGGCGGCCCATCATGCGTTTTACAGCATTTGTCACCAATTTTGTTGGTTTTTCTTCGCGCATCTGACCCAATGTGCGTTCTTTCAAAGAACCAGTCCACAGCGAGTGCCAAAAGAACTTTGTCTTGTCTGCTTTTTTACCAGATAATGCAACTTTGTCTGCATTGATAATGATAACGTGGTCACCGCAATCCATGTTCGGTGTCCATGTCGGCTTGTTCTTGCCACGCAGAATATTTGCGGTATATGCCGCCAAACGTCCCAGCGTGCAATCAGTTGCGTCAATCAGATACCATTTGGCCTCTAATTCGCACTTTTTTAACGATTTTGTCGCTGCCATTTTTATTTTACCTTTGTTTTTCAAATTAAAGCGAACGCATTATGACGGAATCCAGCAGAAAAGTCAAGAAAAATCAGTATGGTATTATGGTACCGTTAATTTGCGCGTGCCGGTGTGGGTGTGCGCCATATTATATTTTCTTTTATTATTTTTGCAGGGCTGCCTGCGATTATTGTGTTGGGGATGTTAAATTTGTGTGTGACCAACGAACGTGTGCCGATTACACAGCCGTCTGGGATAATGCTGCCCTTTAATATCATTACATTAGAACCGCACCAAACGTGATTTCCGATTATGACGTCTTGGTTATAATTTATTATGTTCCCGGTGCGGTCGCATATAGTGTGCCAATCACCAACGCGGATTTCTACGCCCCATGAAATCAAACAGTCTGTGCCAATTGTGATGTTGCCGGAACCTTGACATAAATGCATTATAACATCACCTGTGGAATAAAAATTTTTCCCAATTGTTATAACATTGTTGTCGTTGGGGTTGCCGGATTCTTTTATTATGTTTATGCGTCTGGTGTTAGTGCTGGGGGCCAATATAATTGTGGTGCCATGCGAAACATTAATATTCAGATGTAATTTGCCAATGGGTTCGTATATTTTGATATGATTATTATCGCCACTGATGTTGATACGGCTGTTTTTTAGGGTGGTAATTGGGTGCGCTGTGCCATCTGGTCTGATAATTTCAATAGAATTATTTTTTCCTTTATTTGTTATTGATGGCATTAGTGTTTTTCTGACTTTGCGTCGTGTGTTTCTAAATGGAATAAAGCAACATATCAGGCGCCCAATAATGTATTTCATATCTAACAAACCCTTGGTTATTAATAAAACCACTGGAACAATCCAAGTGGTTGGAGGTTAGTTACAATCATACCAGTTGTGCTGCTTATTCAATATATTCGCATGCCCTCCAACCTGTGGTTGGTGGGTTATACGTCTATTACAGACGGGTACGACAGGGTAACTACACCCCAGCGCAACAATACGTTGCGGTGTTTAAATATTAAATTGATGGTAAATAAAAATCAATAAATTTTTACTTTGATGTGGTGCTGGTTAATATATCGGTTGCAGCAGAATTACTGGATTTCTGAGCGTTGTCAGATTTATTGCGGTTGGTTATGTGAATAAAAAAAGCCCACACAGATGTGTGGGTGTTTGTTTTACATTTCGGCCGGTATTGTCAGCCCCATTAATTTTATTGCGTTTTCCAATGTG
>CAZJGX010000035.1:0-8090 GCA_964545825.1 uncultured Muribaculaceae bacterium | reverse complement strand
CTTTGCAGGGCTATGCAACCAAGGGTACAGTCAAAGACATCCGTGGCGATTTCGCGATGGTTGACGTTGGCTTGAAATCCGAAGGTCGTGTTCCATTAAAAGAATTCGGTGCATCTGTTCCATCTGTTGGTGACATCATTGACGTTTTTGTTGAACGCTATGAATCCCGCGAAGGTACAGCCGTTCTGTCTTATACCAAGGCACGCGCTGAAAAGGCATGGAAAGACCTGGAAAAGACCGTTGCCGAAGGCATCGACCCAGAAGGTACAATTATCGACGTTGTTCGCGGTGGTTTCACTGTCGACATCAATGGCGTATTCGCATTTATGCCATCATCTCAGGTTGATCACAAACCGGTTCGCGATGCGAAATCTTTGATTGGTTTGAAAGACAAATTCCGCGTTTTGAAAATGGATGCATTGCGCACAAACGCAATCGTATCACGCCGCGCGATTCAGTCTGATGCAATCGCTGCACAACAAAAAGAAGCGATGAAGAACATCGAACTGGGTGCGGTTATCGAAGGTACCGTCAAGAACATCACAGATTACGGTGTGTTCGTTGACTTGGGCGGAATTGATGGTTTGTTGCACGTCACAGACTTGTCATGGAAACGCGTCAATCACCCACGTGAATTGGTTCATGTCGGCCAAAAAATTACTGTCAAGGTTATCCAATTCGACCCAGAATCACATCGTATTTCATTGGGTGCAAAACAATTGGAAGAAGACCCATGGGATACCGCATCACGCGCGTTCAACGTCGGCGATACAGTATCTGGCAAGGTTTCATCCCTGACAGATTACGGTGCATTTATCGACCTGGGCAACAATATCGAAGGATTGGTTCACATGTCTGAACTGTCATGGACGAATAAAAATATTCACCCATCCAAAGTTCTGCAAAATGGCCAGGATGTAAACGTTGTTGTTTTGGGTATCGACCAAGACAAACGCCGCATTTCATTGGGTTATAAGCAACTGCAACCAAATCCATGGAAACAGTTTGCCGAAACACACAATGTTGGCGATGTTGTCACCGGCCCGATTAAGAACACAACTGAATTCGGTCTGTTCGTTGCATTGACACCAGAATTGGATGGTATGGTTCACATTTCCGACCTGTCATGGAACAAACTGGACGAAGAAGAATTGAAAAAATTCGTTCGTGGCCAAGAAGTGACTGCAAAAATCCTGGACATCAATCCAGAAAAAGAACGCGTCACATTGGGTATCAAACAATTGACCGAAAGCGCGGACAGCAACGCTGTTTCTATCAAGAAAGGCGCCGTTGTTTGTGGCACAGTGTCAGAAGTCACACCTGACGAATTGATTTTGGCATTGCCAAACGATGTTCGTGGCGTTATCCGTCGCACAGACCTGTCACGCGAAAAGGCAGAACAGGATACATCGAAATTCAAAATCGGTGATTCTGTCGAAGCATCTGTTGTGTCTGTCGAAGACAACACAGTCAAACTGTCTATCCGTGCATTACAGGTGACATTGGAAAAGCAGGCGGTCAAAGAATACGCCAACCAGGCCGACAGCGGTTCTGTTTTGGGCGACATCTTGGGCGCTGCAATCGAAAACAGCAAGAAATAATATTCTTGCAAAATCGAAAAATCCGGCAACTGCCGGATTTTTTTCTATTGAATTTACAATTTGCCCCACACAAAACAAGCGGTTTATTTTTAATGCGATTTATGCTACTATAATTACATATAAAACCGAAGGTGACATGCCATGAAACCAAAAATAATCGTATTGATGGGTGGCCCGGGCGCAGGCAAGGGCACATTTGCAAAAATATTACGTACAAATCATGATTATAAATATATTGAAACCGGCGCATTATTACGCACAATGCCACCAGAATCTGAAATAGGGCGTACAATCGCAGCCGGCAATCTGGTACCGGACAACGCATTGTTCGATATTATTGCATCACACCTGACCGGCGATACCGATATATTATTGGATGGATTTCCACGCACAATCGGCCAAGCCCAATGGTTAATAGACAATTACGCAGATAAGTTTGATATTCATGTTTTATATACCAATGTCCCCACAGATATTATTATCAAGCGTCTGACCAAACGATTTAATGAGGGCAGCCAACGCGCCGACGATGGTAATCCTGAAATTGTTCAACGCCGCATTAATAACTTTATAAATACCACGATGCCGGCAATTGATTGGTTGCGCGATGCACCCGGTATAAAATTCAGCGATGTGGATGTATCCGGCGCACTGGATGACAACATGAAAAATATAATGATCGCATTAAATTAAAAAAGCCCCTTAATCGGGGCATTTTTATCCACGTCTGCGCACAATAGAAAACACCGCATACCCCATCAGCAATAATACAATCGCCGCCAGCACTATCCATGCCGCACTATCATATTCTGCAAACGGTAATTTCATATTCATCCCGTAATATCCAACAACAATCGTTGGCGCAATCAGAATAATATTCCACATTGTCAAACGATTAATATATGTGTTCGAATCCATATTAATAACACTTTCAAACGTTTCTTTGATGGATTTCAACATCTTGCTGTAAGACGTCACAACCTCGGTCGCCTGGGCTAATTCAATGCGTGCATCTTCGGCAACCTCTTGGGCGTCTTCAGATTTTACAAAACCGCGCATTTTTTCCAGTTTATCCAACACAGCCACATTACCCTTTATGCCCGCCATATACAGGGTATAACTGTTTTCAACCTCTAACAGTGCCATCAATTCTTTTTTGCGAATATGTTCTTGCAACGCTTTTTTAGATTCTAATACGCGCTTGTTCAATTCCTTTAAGAACCGCAGGTATGATTCCGCGATATAATAAATAATATTTAATATAAACTCTTCGCGTGTTGTTTTTTCATCACGCTTTATCTTGTCCAAAATATCGCAACGCTTACGACATACAGTAATCACACGGTTTGTGGAATAAATAATAGACAATGGTTCCGTATGCCACAACGTATCTGTTTCACGATTAATAATCGGGAATCGCACAATGATAACCTTGTAATCATCTTCAACTTCTAGCCGCGGTTGTTCATCCGGGTCTAAAATGTCACAGATTGTATCCTCGTCAATCTTGTACTTGGTCTGCAATTTATCAAAATCTTCATGGTCAGGATTTCCGACGTTCACCCACGAAAATGTTGTTAATTTTTCTGTCACAAACATGGGGCACCCCCTTATATTAAAATCCAAATATTTATATCATAAAAAACAAAAAAATCAACCATAACAGGAATAAAAACACCTATGTTTGACACAATTACACATGATATAATACACATATAATGAAAACAGAAAAATTAAACTCTTTTACAATCGCACATTATATACTGATGTTTTTCATCGTTGTATTTTGTATAGGATTCGTTGCATGGATTCTGACACACGGTAAGTAAACAGCTGCAAAAATTCTGACATATATCAATCCGCTAATCACGACGTAGCGCAGCGAAGACGGATGGTCGGGGGTGACAGGAAAGTAATTCCCACCGCTATGCGGTGGGCCCCTTTCACTGCGCATGCATTGCATGCTTGTTCCGAACCTGCCGCATTATTTCATAATGCACATGTTATCCTGCGTATCCCAATAATTAAAATTAAAACCGCCATAAACGGCGGTTTAAATTTTAATGGTCGGGGTGACAGGAATCGAACCTGCGACCCCTTGCACCCCATGCAAGTACTCTACCAGGCTGAGCTACACCCCGACAACGCATGCCAATATAATCTATATTTCTTGGAAACACAATATAAAATTAAAAAAGGTATTCATGCATATATATTTACAGGTCAGTTTTATGTAAAATAATTATTGTCCGGACAAAGCAACAAACAACAAAATACCAAAAGGATAAAAAATGACTATGGCAAAAAAAGAAAAACCACAATGCAAAAACTGTACAGAATTACATAAAACATGTGGCTGCAAGAAATCTGATTGCAACAAAAAATCTTGCGACGGCAAATAATCACTAACACATCCACAAAGCACCGGTCATACCGGTGTTTTTTATTATATAACACGATATATATTTTCTGCTTGCACGAATCGGAAAAATATTATTAGTATTCGCATATCACCACAAACCATAAAAAGGGAGTTATCCGTGATTATTGGTATAGGAATTGATTTGGTTGAATGCGACAGATTCTTGGACTGGACTGCATTTAAAAAGCAACGCATCTTTACAAAAAAAGAATTGGAATACGCCGACAATGACACGGCAAATTCTGAAAAACATTTGGCAAATTTTTGGGCCGCGCGCGAGGCATGCTTAAAAGCACTGGGCACCGGATTCGGCGAAGACATCACATTTTCAGACGTATCTGTTATTCATAATGATGCCGGATGTCCTGAATTATTAATTGCCGGCGGGGCCAAGGCAAAATTAAAAGAATTAGCCGGTGGCGATGCACGTGTGCATCTGTCCATTACAGACCAAGGTGATTATTCCGCCGCACTGGTCGTAATTGAAACAATATAACAAACAACCGCCAAATTGGCGGTTGTCTTATAAATAAAAATCCCACCAAATGGCGGGATTTTCTTTTACTGCATTGGTGCAAAGCACTCGCCATCTTCAACTGGCTCGCAGCATGCGAAAGTACCGTCTTCCATATCGGTAAACACCTCGCCACTGCAACACCCGTTTGCATCAGGCAATGCTCCATCTGAACATACTGCCGCCGTTTCCGACACAACGGTTGTACTGTCTGTATAATATGCATTTGACGAATTATCATCACGCGCATCTGTTTCATAATCAGGTGCGGCAACAAACATTTTTTCCTGTTGTGATACGTTATAAATAGGCTTGTTTATCAGTGTCTCTGTTATAACGGGTTTAATATCTGTCTTTTCAACTGCCGTTGTTAAAAACGGATTTTCAACCTCAACCGGTGTTTCTGGAACAGGTTCCTGTTCTATTTCCGGTTCCACGTCAACGACTGTTGGTACAGGTTCTTCAACAGGTACTGGTTCCGGTTCCACATCAACAGGTTCTGGTATTATAACGGGTTCAGGTTCCGAAATTGGGGCAGGTTCTGGCTCAGATACAGGTTCCGGCACAACCACCGGTGCAACCTTTTCCGTTTCCGGTTTTGCAGTAATAAATGGGTTATCCCCCGTTTCCTGTGGTGTATCGCTGTCAGCCACGGTTCCGGATGTAGTCGCCGCCAGTTCGGGTATGTTCTGACTGGTGCTGCGCTGATATAACCATAATGTAAATACAGATAATACAATCAGCATCACCAGCAATATATAATACAAAAACTTTGACTTATTTTGCTGGCCACCACCAACCGGTGCAACTGCATTTCCATGAATTGGTGATACAGGTCTGAATCCAGATTTATTTGACGCAACCGAAACATCCGGCATAGGCGCAGGTTGTGGCCGATACCCCGCTGCCGGCGTCACCGATTGCATATCAGAATAGGCCGCCTGATTTTGCACAGGCTGTTGTACAATTGGTGCCTCGGCTGCTGCCGCAGCAAATGCATTATTATCAACATACGGCGTCGATGCTGGGGTTGGCTGATACTGCGTTGCAGGTTGCGGATTTGTATCAACTGGTCGCATAGAATCCAATACAGGCGCCGCCGGCACATCTGGGATTGGCGCAAAATCGTTATGCGACGCCACAGGCGGCGTAAACGCCAATGGCGCCGGTGTCACCGCCGGTTCAATATCTTCGCGGGTTTCAACCGTTGCCTCTGGTACAGGCGCAATCGGTGCGCTTGACATGCCAAAATCAATCGGCTTGAACGCAATTTCTTCATCCAAGATTTCAGGATCTTTATCAAATAATGGTTTTACATCTTCTTCTGCGGCCATAATTTCTGCCTTTGGTTCTGTTATTAATTCTGTTTGTTCGGTTTCCGCAACAGCCGGCACAGGTGGCGACGTCACAACAGCCACATCACGCGGCGCAGGACGCCCAACACTGTGATGAGGTGCAACCACAATATTATCTGTGATATCTAACAACGCCTGGGCGGCGGCCGCATCATCTTCGGCCGCGACCAGCCGACGCCGTGCATTAGTCAAACGCCGTTCGGCCCGAGAAATCTTTTCATTTGTCGCATCAATCTGGGCATCAGAACGCAATATTTTTGATGCAGATTGTTTCGTAGGCTCTTTTCCAATAGACTTTTTCTGTTGATTTAACCGCGTGCGCAGTTCTTTGACCCGAACATTTAAAGCATTTATTGTATCAGTCGTTTTTTCAATGGTATCGCGTGCACGTTCTGCCGTGTCCAACGCCATATCCAATCGTTCAATCGCCACACACCGCACGGCCGCGACACGAAACGCATCCAAATTTGCCAACGCATCCGTCAAATCAGAATTCGTTTCATACGCATCAACAACATCCAGATACGCATCCAAATTATTATATTCAATATCAAGTTTCTGATATTTGTTATCCTTGCGCGGACGGATAGTTTCCAAATCGACGCCCCAATCAACCGCCAACACATCATCCCATTTACGATTATCAGTCACTGGAATTACCAGCATAACATTTGGCTTTCGTGGCGATTGGGTACCATCCAACACAAATACAGGCTGACGCGCGGAATCATAATAAACCCGAAAAGAATTACCCGCGATATCATAATCCACAGGCGTCAAAGCACCCGCGGCATTTTTATGCATATTTTGTGATACTGGTAAAGATTCTCTCTCGCTTGACATTTATCAATATTTCTCCCACATACAGGCGACTACTTTTTCTTTGGCGGTGCAAACTGATATGCCTGTTTACAATGCTCATAACAATATGGTTTGCCAACAAACACAGTTTCACCACAGAAATGAAAATGTTCCGAATCAGGATCACCAATCGGCCACCGACACTGATTTGGCTTTAAATTCGCCATTTCCAAAGAGTGCTGAATTATGCGTTGATGCATTGCCAAACTTTTATTCAGCGATTTTTTATCTGTCGTTTCCTTTGGGGCGGCTGATACCTTGGTTGCAGTTGTTTTCTTTGCAGAATCCGCCTTGCTTGGCGTTTTTGCATTTGCAGATTTCTTTACAGCCGATGTCTTTGCGGGCGCAGCAACCTTGGGCGCAACCTTTTTGGGTGCGTTTTTTTTTGCTGTTTTTGCCACAGTTGATGTCGCTGCAGATTCCTTTTTAGACGCCGATGCCTTAGCAGGCTTTTTATCTGCCGTGGCCGATTTGGCGGCATCTGCCGATGTAGCCTTAGAATTCCAACCCAAACGATTTAACTTACCCACAACCGCATTTTTTGACAACCCCAGACGCTTACCAATTTCTGATGTTGACAATCCCTTTCCGGTCAAGGCTTTTAACTTTTTTAATGTTGCGTTATCCCAACCCTTGCTCATTTTACAAAATCCTTGTTATACTTATCATACTTATGATATCACAGTTTCGAATCGAAAGGCAAGGGGGAAAAAATGATTTATAACATCTTTTTTACTATATTATTGGCAATGGCAATATTTTGCGCATGGCGCATCAGTGTGGCTGATTTCAGGCGCCGCATTATCCCAGACGCATATTTATTACCCCTGGCGATTATCGGATTGGTATTGGTTGCGTGGTTTCCATGGCCATTTGGCCCGCGTGTCGCCGCAATTGGCGCGGCATTTGGTTATGTATTATCCAGTGCCGTCGGATTTATATTTGAAAAAATCGCATACCGTCATCGCAGTGACCAAACCCCACCTATCGGGTTTGGGGATATAAAGTTAATCAGCACCGGCGGAATCTGGCTGGGGACAACAGGTTTGGCCATCGCGCTGATTATATCGTGCATCACTGGCATACTGTGGGCACGCAATCATAATAAAAAATATATTCCGTTTGCGCCGTTCTTTGTAATCGGGGGATTTTTATCTTTGATTACAATATCGTTTTTGATATAATTTTTAAGGTAATGAGGGGATTTATCAGATTTTTTACCGCGATTTGCGCTGTTTTTGTCACAGACGTGTCATATGGTGTTGACGCGATAAACCCGTTGTCATCATACGGGCAGATACAAAACGTGCAAACCTATTCATCGAACCCATTTTGGA
>CAZJGX010000034.1:0-8555 GCA_964545825.1 uncultured Muribaculaceae bacterium | reverse complement strand
TGGTTCTCATCCCGGTGAAAAACGATAGTTATGAAAAATACCCTCCCCGTTTTTTATTTTCATAAAAAACACCCCTCCACAGGAGGGGAACATAATGGGGCGGATGACCGGATTCGAACCGGCGACACCTGGTACCACAAACCAGTGCTCTAACCAACTGAGCTACATCCGCCATACTGCAAACTCTGGTGGAGCTGAAGAGACTCGAACTCTCGACCCCTTGCATGCCATGCAAGTGCTCTACCAACTGAGCTACAACCCCGTGCGAGTGTTTATTCTATATTTCTTCTTGCCAAATGTCAAATCAATTTGCTAATCTTTTTTATCATAAGGAGAATATATTATGGATTACCAAGCTTTAAAGGCGGAAGTTGAACAGAAAACCGCACAATCTATCGAAGTTTTGAAAAATGAATATGCAGGATTACGCACAGGGCGTGCATCAGTACATCTGTTGGATGGTGTACGCGTACCGGTCTATGGTTCTGAAATGCCTATTAACCAGGTTGCGACCGTATCAACCCCGGATAACCAAACACTGTCTGTGACGGTTTGGGATGTATCAAATGCGCCGGCAGTGGAAAAGGCAATTCGTGATAGTGGCCTGGGGCTGAATCCGATGACGGCCGGTGGTGTTATCCGCCTGAACATGCCGCCATTGACCGAAGAACGCCGCAAAGAACTGGTAAAGGTATCTGGTAAATACGCCGAAGAAGCCAAGATTTCTATGCGCAATATTCGTCAGGATGCCATGGGCAAAATCAAGCGTGCCGTCACCGACAAAGAAATTTCCGAAGATGACCAACGCAAGTATGAAGAAGATATTCAAAAAGTGTTTGACCGCCGTGCAGCAGAGGTGGATGCCACAGCAAAACAAAAAGAAGCGGACATTATGGCTGTCTAAATCTATACGTAATAATTTTGCACCACAATCAAACACTGGAATTAAAATAAATGTTTAAAATACTAAAAAGCAAAAAATCAACCACGCCGTGTACAGATTCGTCTGCGCCGGTCCCCCAGCATATCGCATTTATCTGCGATGGTAATCGCCGTTGGGCGGAAATGCGCGGATTGCCGCCATTGGCCGGGCACAAGGCCGGTATTGCCAATTTTGAAAACTTGGTCGATTGGTTTATAAAACGCGGTGTGACAACTATCACGTTCTTTTTGTTTTCAACAGAAAACTGGAACCGTTCGGACGAAGAAGTCAGTTTCTTGATGGATTTATTCTGTACCGAATTAGATAAAAATATGAAACACGCGTTGGAAAAGAACCTGCGATATCGGGTCATTGGGTCACGCGAACGGTTGCCTAAGAAATTGGCGGATATGTGTGACAAGTTGGAAGAAATATCCGCAGAACACACCGGTGGAACAGTGGTCTTTGCATTAAACTATGGCGGCCAGGATGAAATTATCACCGCTGTAAATGATGCAATTGCAGCCGGCCAGCCGGTTGACAAGGATACGTTTGAAACGTTCTTGGATACAGGCGATTTGTTGCCAATAGATTTGATGGTGCGTACCAGTAATGAATTTAGAATTTCAAATTTCCTGTTGTGGAAACTGGCGTATGCAGAACTGTTGTTCTTGCCAGAACATTGGCCGGATTTAGTGCGCAGTGAAAAGTTATGGCAGCATACATTGGATGAATACGCAAAGCGCAATCGTCGTTTTGGCGGTGGCAAAAAGAAGGACTATGCGGGAATCAAGACAAAGGCGAAATAATCATGTCTGAAACAAAGAAAAGAATTATCGCAGGATGCGTCATGGCACTGATTGCGGTGGCGGCGGGTGTTGGCGAATATTTCGGATTTGGGGCCGTACGTTATCTGGCAATTTTAGTTGCATTGATGATGATTATAGAGGCGGTTATATCCATGATACGCACACCACGTGACGTATGGCACAAAAATATGATTGCGTTTATTGCGTTCTTGGGTTTGTTGGGATTGGTGCTGGTGTCGGCGAACTATGTTGGTACACGGCCGTGGATTATTTTGTTAATGCTGATGATTATATGCAGTGCAGATATTGGTGCATGGTTCTTTGGTAAATTAATCGGTGGTGACAAGATGTGGGAACGGCTGAGCGCCGGTAAAACATGGTCTGGTCAGATTGCAGGTATTATTTGTGGAACCATCGCATCGGTTATGTATGGTTTGCTGGGGGCGGATATGTTTATGCCACAATTGATGTGGATTGGTATCAGTGTTGCATTGTTAAGCCAGTATGGCGACCTGACCGCCAGTTGGATTAAACGCAAAATGGGTATCAAGGATTTTGGCAATATTATCCCCGGGCACGGCGGTGTATTGGACAGATTTGACGGATGGATTTATGTATTGCCGATTGTTTGGTTGGTTATGTTATAAAAAAACAAAGTAAAAGTATAAGGAAGGTATTTTATGCACATCGTTTTAACCATTGTCGCATTGGTTATCGTTCTGGGGATTGTTGTATTTGTGCACGAGTTGGGGCATTTTTTGGCGGCCCGTTGGGCGCGTGTACGCGTGGACAAATTTTCAATTGGATTTGGCCCGGCACTAATAAAATGGCATGATAAGCATGGCACACAATGGCAGATTGCAGCCCTGCCCCTGGGCGGATATGTGTCTATCTATGGCCAGGAAGACATGTTTGACCGTAAAAAGTACAAGGATTTGACCGCAGACAAGAAAAAGGGGCATTATCTGTCTGCGCCTGCATGGAAACAGTTTATTATTATTGCCGCCGGTGTGATTATGAACTTTATATTGGCGTGGGCAATTTATTCTGCAATTTTCATGTTCCAACCGAAAAACGTACAATTGCCTGTTGTTGGCCAGGTTATCCAAGAAAGTGTCGCATTTAAAGCCGGCGTTAAACCAGGCGATGTAATTATGCGCATTGACGGTGATAAAATAACAAACTGGGGTGAACTGATTATCGCCAAAGAATTGGCGGCACGGCGTGATGCCAGTGTTGAAATTGGGCGTGCAAACGATATCGTGGTTGTGAAACTGGCACCCGCGGAACGCTGGGGTTTGGTGGCGGACGGTTCCAAGACAGAATTTCGCAAAAAGGGATTCTTTGGCGCGATTTATTCAGGCGCACGCGAAACATATTATCAATCAAAGACTCTGTTGGTTGTGTTAAAGCAAATTATTACGGGTGAACGC
This sequence comes from uncultured Muribaculaceae bacterium, assembly GCA_964545825.1. Classification (GTDB taxonomy): domain Bacteria; phylum Pseudomonadota; class Alphaproteobacteria; order Rs-D84; family Rs-D84; genus Enterousia. The sequence continues at coordinate 5,391 of CAZJGX010000034.1, read as the reverse complement.
TCGTCCAAGCAATTGGGCTCGTTCATTACAATTGCCCAGGTATCTGGCAATGCGTTAGAGGCAGGATTCTTTGCCCTGTTATCAATAATCGCATTGTTATCTGTGAATTTGGGTGTTATAAATCTGTTGCCACTGCCGGTGTTAGATGGTGGATACCTGTTGATTTTAATCATAGAGGGTATCACACGTCGCAAACTGGAAGGACGCGGCATGGAAATCGCTATAATGTTGGGATGGATTTTAATCGGTGCGTTGTTCTTGCTGACGATGTGGAACGATTTGGCACGTGTATTTGGATTGAATTAAGATGAAAAAGACTAATAAAATTTTATTTGCAGTATGTTCAACCGCATTAATCCCGGTGGCAAATGCCGCGACGGTATCCCGTATTGATGTGACTGGTAATCAGCGTATGGATGCAGAATCTGTACGTATCCTGTCTGAGGTCAATGTTGGCGACAACATCAACACACAACGCACGAACGAAATCGCAAAGAAACTGCAAGAAAGCGGATATTTTTCAAATGTTTCCGTTCAAATGTCGGGCAATGTATTAAAAATTGTTATTACCGAGGCCCCAACCATAAACATGGTGACGGTTGAAGGTAATGATGAAATATCAACCGATGATTTGAAAAAAGAAATTCGAACCAAAGAACGTACGTCTTATGATGAATCTGTCATCGGGGCAGATGTTCAGCGCATGTTAACAATTTACCAGCGCAAGGGATTTTTTGGCACAAAAATAGAACCAAAGAAAATTAATCTGGATGACAATCGTGTTAATATCGTATACGAAATTACCGAAGGTCACCCCACATACATCACCGATATTGAATTCAAAGGCAACAAGAAGTTCAGCGACCGCACATTGCGTGGCGAAATATTGTCACGCGAACATGCATGGTGGCGTTTCATGACACAATTTGATGTATTTGATGAAGACCGAATTCAATATGACCAGCAGATGTTGCGTCAATTTTATCTGCGTAATGGTTATGTTGATTTCCAGGTGACGGATGCCAATGGTGTGTTTACACCCGATCGCCAGTATTATTCAGTCACATTTACAGTGGACGAAGGGCCAAAATATAAATTCGGTAAAATAACCGTTGATAATCCGTTCCCGGATGTACCAGACAAAGTCTTGACAGATGTGTTGGAATCCAAGCAGGGGCATATCTATAATATTGATCAGGTTGAATCCACCATGTCCGCACTGCGTGGCAAGGTTGCGGATTATGGATACGCATTTATCAATGTTGAACCGGTACCGGTAAAGCATGAAGACACGCGTACAATTGATTTAGAATACAAGATTCAGAAAACCAACCGCATATATATTGATTCTATCAATATTTTGGGCAATGTTCGTACATTTGATACTGTAATTGAACAACTGTTGCCAATGCGTGCAGGCGACCCGTTTTCACTGCAAACAATTGAAGAAGGCCGCCAAAAATTAATGCGCACACGATATTTCAAGGATGTTCAAATCGTCCCCAGCCGTATTGCCGAAACAAATATGATGGCGTTGGATGTTCGCGTCGAAGAACAGCCGACCGGCGAACTGTCAGGTGGATTTGGATGGTCTAATATCAATGGATTCATGGTCGATGCCGGGATTACCGAAAACAACTTTATGGGGCGCGGCCAAATTGTCCAATTACGTGGTTCAATCGCACAATATCAAAAACAGGCTTTGTTCAGTTTTACAGAACCATACTTGTTCGGGCGTGCACTGTCCGGCGGGTTTGATGTATCGTACACAATGTACGACTATTCATCCTTGGGCAGTTTCGGATACGACCGCGACTCGTTAATGGTTGCAGGCCGCATGGGTTGGAAATTGACCGACCATTGGAATCAGACATTACGTCTGTCCGCATCATTTGACCAGAATTATGATATTCAATCAAACGGTTGGCAGGATGCAAGTCTGTACACATTGGCCACATATTTAAAATACTATAACCTGGATACAAATTTTGAACAGAATACACATACCGGTATTGTTGGAAATCTGGGAATCGCATATACTGGATTTGGCGGGACAGAAACATTTATGCGATATAACGCCGATATTACCGCTATGGTTAAATTCTTTAATGACAGATGGCAATTGCGGTCTTCGTTGGATTTCGGATATATTCAGCCACTGGATGGTGACTATGTATCACGTGTATACCGCTATTTCTTGGGCGGTGAAACATTGCGTGGTTTTGACTATGCGGGCGTCGGCAGCCGCAATTGGCTGTATACAAACTATTCGCTGGGCGGTATGTGGAAGGCGAACGGATCAACCCAGTTGAATTTCCCAATCTTTATCCCGGATGAATATCAGGTAAAGGGCTTTGTGTTTATGGATTACGGCATGCTGGGCAAACCGCCAAAACGCGAAGATTATTATCTGGGACGGCCTAATTATATAGACAGTGACCTGCGTACATCGGCAGGTGTCGGGGTATATTGGAATACGCCAATGGGGCCAATGAATTTCAGTTGGGGGTGGCCGTTAAAGATGAACAAGTATGACCGCGAACAACGTTTCCTGTTGTCGTTCGAAACACAGTTCTAATGTGGTGCGGTGAATAATACTTGACCGGCAAAATGGATTTTTCTTATAATCAAATTAATAAGAAAGGGGGAAAGGCATGAAAAAATTAATCTGTGGCATATTCGTCGCATTGGCATTGGCGGGATGTGGTCAGGTTTATGACCGTGAACCGGTTGGTGTCGGATATGACAATAACGAACTGAAATTAAGCCCATGTGCATGCATTATGGTATATCAGGCATAATTTGCACTGTCGCCACAGCGCACATATCAGGAGGGAAGCAAATTGGACTATCCAGGCGAATTCAATGTACCGGCATTTCCGGCGGGAACGCGTATTGCCACGTCCCGTGTGATGGGCATTGGATGTCTGGTGACGTTTTTGCTGATTATTGTCACATGTGGCATGATTTTATGGGCAAATACTTACCGAACTGTTGATCCGATTATTATATCTGTAAATCCGATAACAGGTGGATGGGAATTGGTTGGTCATACACATGGAAAACAAGAATATTCCATAGACACTATCGCACAAATTGCCACAATAAATCATTTTGTTCGCGATTGGTTTTACATATCACCAAATATGAGTGAAAATTCCGCGCGGTGGGATGCGTGCGACCGTGATATGTGCCAGGACAATAATAGTATCATGAGTGGTGATACAAAATGCAGCATATATTGCCAGACAACAGATGATGTATACAATGATTTTGCCGCAAATGTCATGCCGAATTATCGTGAACATGCATTATTAGGCCGGCACTGGGCGGTGGATCCTGATACAATTCAAATTGTGCCTGCGGGTGAAATTACCCCAACCGGTGGCACATGGCGTGTGACGGCAACAATCGTATCAAACGTCGGGGATTTTGAAATACTGGCATATGCAAAAACGGCACGTAATACCAGCACAGATATGATAATTCAAAACAAGTATCCCGTGAACTATGTATTGAACCATGGTTTTTATATAACAAAATTTGATGCATATAGGATAGATTAACAAACAGATGAAAAAATTGATTATGTTCTTGGCCGGTGTAATGTTATTGGTGATAATGTTTGTCGCCATGTTCTTTACCGGTGCAATATTTGACACAGTCAACAAACAATCTGTTGAAACCTATTTTTTCCAGGGAAATTCTTTTTCAAGGCATCGCCCCGGTGCACCACAGACACCGAAAGAGTTGGGTGATACAAAAATGTTTGATATGCTGGTGACAAAGTATGTGAACGATTATTTTTATGTTCTGCCGGATATATCAAATATTAATCAACGTCAATCGCCACGCAGCGCATTGGATATAATGTCTGCGCCGGATGTGTTTGCACAATGGAAGGATGAAATCGCACCGCAAATTACAGAAATGGCACGGGCGGGGATGATGCGTACTGTGTCTGTGACCGGTATTCAAAGATATGGTGATTATCATGCGGTTGAATACCAATTAAAAACATGGCATCAGCCAAACAACATGGACGAATTGCCACAAATAGAGACAGGAATTATTTATCTGTTGGTGTCTGATACGCCACGTATCAGCGATTATGTTATGGAAAATATGCATGCAGTTATTGAACGCAGACGTGATTTGGTTATTGTATTCCAGGGCTCGTTTCGCGTAGAAAAGGTCATGCTGCCATAAGGGGATATACAATGAATATGAAAAAAATTATTCTGTTGGCAATAATGTTATTTGCGGTATCCCCTGCAATATGTGATGAGTGGGATGACCCGTTTATATCTGCGATTCAGGACAGTGGCGACGCGGATGTGACAGCAGAATCCGTATCGCTGAACGCGGGCGCCCAGGTTGCAAATGTCGGCACATTTGATATCGCGGGTGTATTACTGGGCATGCCGTTTGAAGATGTGCAAACATTGTTTTACAAGACCAAGGCGTTATATGCCCCGCGCCCCAAAGACAGTATCATATATACAATTCACAAGGACTGGAAAGATAATCTGGATTACGAGTGTCGCCAGCAAAATATCATTATCCCCAGTGAAATCGAAAAATGTATCAACAGCCTGGCACGCAATCGCGGATTACTGTATGCGTCTGAAATGCATCTGATGCGTGAAAACACGGGTGAAACACTGGTTGTATATTTCACCAGCAATGCGACAGACAATCTGGTGTGGCGTGTTATGTACAATAATGATGTAAATGAAATCGAAGGCACAGCCGAAAAATTTGCAAATCAGCGGGACAAGAAAATCTTGGCTTGGTGGCAGGCAGTGCTGGAAAAATACGGCACCCCAAACGCCGGAACAGACAAATGGATTTCATCAACAAATGCATATGACCCGATGATGACGGCATATTTTGGATCGCTGGATTTAACCGACATGGGCCGACACGCGTCTGACGAGGCGACAAATATTCAGCAGGCCCGTGAAAATTTCCACGCAAAACCATATGCGTTTTAATTGGGAAATTATTTTCTTTACATAATATTTTGCATGACGTACAATGATTGCGGATTTCAATGTGGATTGAAGTTCGGGACTTAGAAAATCCCTTGGTAGTACTCGGTGCGAAAGCATCGTGAATATTTTGTGGTGCGATTGCACCGATTCCTGACGCGATATAACGGGTCGGGATGCTGTTGGCTATACAACAGGGCATGCCCAAAGGTCAACGGGATCACTAGTACTACTGATTTTTCTAACATCCCGGCCGCCATATTTTCGGCGGATTTTCTTTTGCCATTGTAATCCGACTTTATTCCCATAGAAAAAGGGATGGATGCGTGTATCATATCCAAAGTACACGGAATTAGAAAAAAACGTTTTCTGGTTGTTTGAACATCCATCCCAGAAA
>CAZJGX010000033.1:0-8936 GCA_964545825.1 uncultured Muribaculaceae bacterium | reverse complement strand
CAATGCTGATGCTGTGCGCCGGTTGCACGATAAATACCGGCGGCAGTAATTATTGCCTGCTGTACCGTCCAATCTATGCAGATTATGAAAACGACACTACGGAAACGATTGAACAAATCGACCAAAACAATGTGGTCTACGATGCACTTTGCGTGTAACCATATTATTTGATTGAAAAATATGCCTCATAATGCAATAATAAGGCCAGCCAGTTAGAGTTATTGACGATAACTGGTCGGAATTTGCTAGTTCCTAAGTTTTGAAGTTTGACTAAATAGTCTGTAAAACCATTCCGTTGCTTATGGCAATGGGATGGCGATGAATATATAGAATAAATCGCACTATTTTTCTTCAAGACTTATAGTTAGCAACATCCTATTGCCGTCAATAAGACGGCTTTTTTATTGGGGGCAACCTGAGTCTAAAAAATGATAGGTTTTATTTCACATTGATTTTTGATAATTCCTAATATACTATATCTTCTATCTGATTGTGAAACGTAAGTTTTGCGGTTAGATTGGTTTTGCTAGACCATAAGTTTTGAAGTTTAATCGAGAGATTTGTAAAAAATTCAGTCGCTTACGGCGACTGGATGGCGATGAATATATAGAATAAATCGCACTATTTTCTTCAAAACATAGTTAGCAACTCCGGTCGCCGCCAGTACAAAAGCGGCGTTTTTTAATACAAAACAAAGGAGAAATAACTATGAAGTATATAGATATAGAAATCACAGAAGAACAATTGACGGAAACAAAAGAGGAGTATGAGGGGCGTATCGGCAAATGGCTAAAAGATATCCGCAAAGAAGAGCATCCAAAAGAATCCCTGGAAGAGATTGCATCAAAAGCAGGCATCAGCGTTGAGGCAATTTTGCGATGTGAATCTGGTAAAGATATTTTGGACTATGACCTTACGAAGTTACTAGAATACTATGACCCCGATCATAGCTCCTGCATGCTGTTGATGCACAATGTAAAATAAAAAAATTGCGCCACACGTCAATCCGTGTGCCGCCGAGTCCCGCCAAGCGGGATTCTTATGGGGGATCACATAGGAAAAATAACTGCTTGACAACATAAGATTTCCTAAACATTCGCAGAACTATCATTAAATCAAAAGTTTCCAATATGAAAAAATCTTTCAATAATAAGTATCGCTATTTTATCTTGCTCATAGTATTGTTTGCTTGCGCTGGTTGTATGTTCTCATATGATCCGTGCGAAAACGAAGACAACTGGGAAGAAGAGTGCTTTTACCGCACGGAAAAAAATGATAACTATGGTGATGGTACGATATTTGGCAAAGATAAAACCATAACCGTGGAATATTGTTATAGATATTGCGCCGATTTTTAACAATAAAGTTATAAAAGAGAATTCTATATACTTTCGCTGTCTTTTACACGGTAATAATCTACGCCAAGTATTCGCTAAACTTGGCTTTTTTTATTCCTAGACCAATCAGAACGCCCAAACAGATCGATTAAAACAATGTTGTCTATGATGCATTATGCACATAGACCATAAAATCATTATTTGCCAAATTCGAACAACACAGTAAGGAGTAAACAAAATGATATACGGTTACATAAGGGTTTCAACCGACAAACAAGACTGTGCCAATCAAAAACTTGGCATAGAAACAAAAGCCAAATCGCTTGGGATACGCGTGGAAAAATACATTGAAGATTCAGGCATATCAGGCACAATAGATCCAAAGAATCGTGCATTAGGTGGAATTTTGAGGAAATTGCACCCAGGCGATGTGCTAATCTGTTCAGAACTTTCGCGATTGGGGCGCAAATTATTCATGATAATGCGCATCCTGGAACACTGCATGAATGTTGGTGCGCGGGTCTATACAGTCAAAGATGGCTATGAACTGGGCGATAATATTCAAAGTAAGGTTCTGGCATTCGCATTTGGGCTGTCGGCCGAAATAGAACGCGATTTGATAAGCCAACGCACCAAAGAGGCTCTGGCATGCCGCCGCGCCGCCGGACATAAACTGGGGCGCAAAAAAGGCAGTAAAAACCGCACCCATAAACTGGATGGAAAAACAGAAATGATTTTGTTTCTGATGAACTGTGGTACCCCAAAACCACAAATTGCAAGACGTATGAAAGTTAGCCTATCTACCCTGTACAAGCACCTGGGGCAACGATCGACAGACCATTTTTCTTGCCCAAAAATTCCGAAATAAACGGTGGTTAAACTTATACTCCTTTCATTCGCTAACTATACCATATTTTTCCCATTTTATCAATATTTCTTGCGTCTATTCATTTTTGTAATTCTGACCACGGTTAGATTTTGATAAGCAAAAATTGAAAAAGATTGTTTGTATTTTGAGTATGTTCGCATGTAATGCCGCAATGGGCGATACAGGCGTCTTAACCGCACAGATAGAACGCACAAAAGCCGCTTGTGCCGGTATTTCTGATGAATTAGCGGATTTGAAAAAGATGGCCGGTATAAACACAGCCGTAACCGCAGTGGGTACGGTCGCTGGGGGCGTTGCGCTGGGAACAGGTATCGCCAAGGCCGGTGTTGATGCCGAGGCGGAAGAAATCGAGGCAGAACTGCTGGCGGAAATAGAAAAATTGAACAAATTAGCCGCTGAACAGACGGATTTTGATTTGATTCCAGACTTTGATGTCCCAGAAGATGGGATAAATCAAATTTCTACGGCATCGTCAGCTGGCAATACGACAATTGCCGCCCAGCAAAATGTGGTTAATGAAAAGCAAGCAGAATTGGATAAGCTAACAAAAAAATCAAAAACGCTTGGCAATATCCGTACCGGCACAATGGCTGGGGCTGCGGTTGCAGATACGGTCGGCACAGTTATTGCAGCAAACAACCGCGTAAAAGGCGACCTGCAATCACAGATAAACGAATGTATCGCTGCCACAAAAGAACTGGCCAACGTGCGGATGCAGGAACGCATAAATGGTACTGCGGATGCGGCGGAACTGAACAGAGCCGAAACAATCGTCCGTGAATGTGGGGCGTGGGAATATGTTGATTTGTCGAAAATAAACAAACGCGCCACCGGTGCGGCCATCAGTGCCGGAACAGGTGCCGCCATGGCGATTGCCGGAACAATAACATCTGCATCGGCGAATTCTGATTCCGTGCGCAATGACAATACGGAATCGGGCAAAAAGAAAGAAAAGAATTTGAACACAGCATCAAATGTGCTGGCCGGCGGAACAACGGCGGCATCAGCTGTGGCGGTGGTCTTTAATGCGACCCAAATATCCGCTATAAAACGCGCGGTTCAAGCGGCCGAGAATTGTGAGGGGGCATTCAATCAATGAAAAAAGTTCTATGCACTTTATTGATTCTATCCCCGTGCGCATCGTTTGGTGCCGGGGACATGGATGTAAAATACACTTGGTCATATGGCGCATTGGCAGACACCATGAAAGCAATGCGCAATGATTGTGAGTTAACGCATGCCGATGAATTTATGGAAATGGGAAACTGGTTTCGTGCCAAGGGGGCACGCTTTTCCATGAACGAATTTATCAATCAATGTAAGTCACAAAATCATTCGTTTCATGAAATTGATCGCAAATATAAAACCAAAGACGGCAAACTGAAAAAGTGTGTTATGCCAACCACAAGTTGTACAGAACAATCATGTGGCGAAAAAGCTTATACCAACAACAAGGGCTGTAACATATTCCTGTCGACCTTTATAAAAAACAATAATTTACGCAAAAGCATTCAGGCAAGTAACAAGCCGGGAACTTATGTCAAAAAGATAAATTTAAAAAGTGGCAAAACAGCCTATCAAATTGTCGATGTTGTGCTGGCACCAGGATATTGGAAAAACAACAAAATAGACAATACGGTTAATAATAATCCAGCCAACACAAAAATATATGACATAAGCTCTGGAACCATCAAAGATACCGGTCTTAGCACCTGGACAAACGATATGTTCCTGGATGTTTCCGCAGCCAGATATGAAAGGGGTGATGTTCGTGGTGCATTTGTAAACAGTTATATCCGTCCAGACATTAACCTGACCAAAGAAATCTATTCCATGTATGATAGTCGGCGCGGTCAGATGACGAATACAACAGGAAATACCAAAGATAGCGCAAGTTTCGACAAAAAAATTCTGGGAGTAAAAATTGAATATACAGGAGACTTTGATGTCAAGGCGAAATACGCGCCTAAATACAAAATCAGCCCCCAATCCGATGTAGAATCCCAAACCAATGGTGTCATGTTTAATGGCAAAATTGCGCATTTGGATTGGTTGGGGCATTTCCTGTACGGAATGAACCGCCAAGAATCAATCGGTCCAAACTGGGGCGCAAACGCTGCAGCCCAAACTGTATCATTTATAAATGGTGGCAAATTTGAACCATTGAATATGCAAAATGCTTGGAATTTGGGGAGTGATTTAGTTAAAGAAAACGATAAAAAGATAAACAAGACCTTTAAGGATGTTCAAACAAAGACAGAGCAAGAGGCCTATAACAAGGCCGCAGCCCAGATGAAGAAAATATATTCAGATGCCGGCAAGGTTTCCTGTACCGGGAATTGCAACAAACGCGCCGGCACACGCGATATTGTTATATGCACTGATTCAAAGGGAAGACGTATCGAGTTTGAATTTGATGATATCTGCGACACCAAATTCTTCTGGGAATAGGATGTTCGCAACAAAAACAAAATTGAAAATAAATAAAAGGAACAATTATGCCAAACAATAAAAAATTATTTCCAGGCGTCAGCCAGAAACAGGTTGAAGAAAAAGACAGAGCTGAAAGGCTTAGACGCGCCCAGGAATCCTTAGAAGATGCTGCAAGACAGGAACAGGCAAAAAAAGACGTGGTGTATAAAAAATACACACCAAAACCGAAAGGTTTGGCGAAACGTGTCACAGCAAAAATGCCCCAATGGTTAAAACTGAACGTCATCGCAAATGCCGCGTTATTTATACTGGGGTCTGCAATATGGGTATATGCATCAAACACAAGGGAGTTTGATCCTGAATATGATGGGCCAAGTGGTCCTTGTACCGGGCCATATCTGGATTCGCGTACATATTTACAAGCCGCCAAAGACGCGAATTGGCCGATGGTAAATGGCGAATTTTCCCCAGAGTTAGAGTGGTATATTACAGCAAGTTTGTTGACGGTTATTGCCTTGATTACGCTTGGGGCTGCCGTATCGGTGGCAAAAGATGAACGCCAGGCAGATATAAACAAATCGCATAAACAAATTGATGTGATGTTGAAAATTGAAAAATTAGCCAAAGAACACAATCTGGACGCGACCGCCGCCAAAAAGATGCTGAACGTTGCGCCGGAAATCGTAAAGCGCATGTCTGCGGATTCACGCGTATATTTTGATATGATGCTGGACGGCAAAGTTGCGATTTCGGATAAAAATTTCGTAAATATCGCAACTATGGTCATGGCTGGACATTTACAGTCGCATCCTGAAGATATGGAACAGATAATGACAGTTTTTGATGAAAGGTCCATTCCACAAGAAATATTGAATTTGGCCGCAAAACAAAAAAGACAGCATTAAAAACAGAAAACGTTTAATTAGATAACCAATAGAAAAAGAGAGGTTTTATTATGTCAAATAAACTTACCAAAAACGAGATGAAACTTTTAGGGACCGTATTGGCACCGTTTGTGGCCATAGTATTGGCCCTTGGTGCGATAAGTTATCCTGCGGAAAAAGAGAAAGAAAACCAAAGGAAAGAAGAAGAGCGCAAAGAAGTGCGCGCGAAACAGTTTGCAGAATACATCGTTGCGGAAGCATCCAGGGCCGCAAAGGATCCAGCCCTTTCAGATTGGATTATTGAATACTATAAGCGCGACCCCAAAGGCGCGGAAAGAACGCTTAAAGCATTAGAGGCTGACTCAACAAAATATGCGGACGCGATATTCCGTGATGCCGGGCTTGCGCTGATCGGTGTGGGTGACCGTGATGATAACGTACTAACTTTCCAAGAGGCAGCCGAACGCTTGGCGCAACATGGATTTGAGCCAATGGGTCCTGGTCCTATTTCTAATACTGGTGTGGCCCACCGACTGGATGTGAACAGGAAACATCTAAAAGATACATCTATGGAATTGGCAGCAATGCGCAAAGCAAAAAGCATGGCTGATTAAAAAGGCCACAAAAAACAAAAACCGCCCCAGATGGGCGGTTTATAAATCTTGTGTCGGCTCAGTTTGTAATTATCGGGCAGAGTTTCCAGAGGATTTTGCAAAGCTGCTACAAATAAATTACAATGTGTCGCCTTGACATTGTGCTTTTTTGTACTATATATATAATATGTAAAAAGAGATACATTCAAGTAACGAAATCAAAGGAGGCACGAATGGCATCTGCAAAAGCGAAAGCAAAAGGATTTATAAAGGGCGCATTGCTGGTTCCGGCGATGGGGCTGGTGGCACACGGTGCGATGGGCGTTTTCTCAAATAATTATGACTGGAATGTCTACGGCGGTGGACATTGGCCGACCGACCAGGAATATTCATTAAAACATCGTTTTGAAACAGCTTACAGTTTTAATACACCCGAAGAGCATAAAACATATGTCGTTTATGAGCCAACATTCCAAGATGGCAGCTGGGAACATGGCCAAGGCACAACAGTTCCGTATTGGCCTGCGTCTCCGTTTGTGACATATGGCGCGATGTTGGCGGCCGGCCTGATTGGCGCACGCCGTCAGCGTGATTAAGATTCAAACGCGGAACAACCGTTCCTTGTTCTTATAAAAAAAAGCCCGGACATGTGCCGGGCTTTTAATTCTTGCGCCGTTGGGCAAGAACCGCATCAATCAACTGCATCCGGCGCCCAGGTTCAAGGCGAAAGCCCACATCAAAACCCAGCAGTTCCGCCATCTTATTGTGTTCGTTATGAACCTGATCATGCTGTTCAAAGTCAAGGCCCATAAAATACTTGATATCCGCCGGATGAAAGCGCGATGCCATACCGATGTATAAATTATAAAAATCAAAGGCATTTTCTGGATTTATATCCGCAATTTCAGGGTTCAGCCTTTTAATCTCTGGCAACAGTGCCGCCATTCCGGGCAATGCCTTGGGTTGTTCGGTCCGGAAATAATCCGCAACACACTCACGTTCTGCGGCAGACAACCCACCTGTCACTTTCAACAGGTCGGCCAAATACGCCTTTTGGTACAGCTGTGGAACATCCGTGCCCTCGTAAACCTTCTGAATGTATTTTTCGGGATTGATAACCCGGTCGGAGTCAAACAAATGTATCCAAATTTGCTGAAATATGTACCGTTCAAAAGACGCCTCATCAAAACCCTTTGGGAATTTATATTCGTGACAGATTTCAATAGGCGATGCAATTCCATGCTCTTTTAATTTTGCCTCAAATTCTTGTGCCGAAGAGTTATGCTGCGCATAAAGGCCCAAGGCCTCATGCTCTAACAATTCGTTGATAACTTGTTGCACTTTTTGTTTATCTATCATGGTGGCCATGGTACACCAAAAACATGCAAAAACAATAATAAATATGATATAATACCCGAAAAGGAATAATGTATGGAAAACAAGTTTGCTCTTTTCAAGATAAAACCGAATACAAAGACCGGTAATTTTCATGGGCGTGAAATCCCGGATTTTTCTGATCCAAATGCCGCCGTTGAGCATACGGGTTTTAGAATTATGAATGAAGATATTTCTGGTGTGGACTTATCCAAGGCCGGCGATAAATTGCCATATATACGCTTTGATAACCGTGTCGTATTCCCAGACGCCGATAAATTGCCAGAGGGTTTTAACCCAACACAGGTATTAGAGAACGGCAAAGACCCTGGACTTGGAATCAAAGCATTACACAAACGCGGCATCACAGGGCGTGGCGTTCGCGTGGCGATAATAGACCAGCCACTGGACACAGAGCATGTCGAATACAAAGATAATTTGATTCATTATGAACAGATTGGCTATGACGATAAAATCGGGGTGCAGATGCACGGTCCTGCGGTGGCATCGTTGTTGTGCGGAAAAACAACCGGTGTTGCGCCTGATGTCCAACTGATTTACTTTGCCGCAAACAACCTAAAACCGGCCGACAACAACGATCAGCCTTTGCCAGACAATTCTGAAAGAAAGGTGTACACTGGCAACTATGCCAAGGCACTGCGGAAAATATTGTTTATGAACACCGTATTGCCAGACGGCGAAAAAATAGACGCGATTTCAATCAGCTGGGGGCGATTGCACGAAAATCCGGAAACGTCCGAACTGTTGCTAAAACTGGCGGAAAGCGGCGTAATGGTTTTAACCACTGATTCAAAAAAGACATATGGCAAAGATGCACGGTTCGCAACAATTGACCGACAAATGAACGCCGATCCGGACATGCCGGAATCATATGATCCGGGCTTCTGGCGCGATTATAAGGATTTTGCCCCAGACACGATACTGGTTCCGGCCGGCGGTCGAACAATTGCAGGATTTAGCGGTCATGACAACTATATCTATTCAGGCATGAATAGTGGCATGTCGTGGGCAACACCGTACTTGGTCGGGGTATATGCGCTGGCCAAACAGACAAATCCACAGTTGACACCGCAAAAGTTTTTTGAATTAGCGCATCAGACCAGCTCTGCTATGACAATCAATGGCGTACAACGCGGATTGATAGTCCAGCCGGAAAAGGTAATTGATGCGCTGCAACGTGAAATGCTGCTGCAAAAACAGATGGCAGATCATGGTATGGGTAAATAGGTAAAGAAAATGAACACATCAACAGAAGATAAAATAGTCGCCATTACAAACGATGTGAACGCGTTTTTTGATAATGCCGGCAATGCGGACCGTCAGGAATGGTTGAACGAATATCGCACTGCGCACAACGATAAAAGTATAAATAACTTTTCATTCAGTGCGGATGATATTTTGCGCG
>CAZJGX010000032.1:0-9222 GCA_964545825.1 uncultured Muribaculaceae bacterium | reverse complement strand
GGCGCAATTTCGCCCGTTGCACAATCAATGCGCCAACCGTTGCTGTCGGGGCCCTGACGCGTATCAATATACATGTCGGATACAGATGCGATTGATGGTAATGCCTCGCCCCGGAAGCCCATAAAATTAATATTTAATAAATCATCATCAGGCAATTTTGATGTCGCATGGCGGGTTATAGCCGTGGCCAAATCTTCACGTGACATCCCGCCACCGTTATCAATAACAGATATCAGCGTTCGACCACCATCAACAACATCCACAACGATTTGGTCTGCACCCGCATCCAACGCGTTTTCCACCAATTCTTTTACCACGCTGGCGGGGCGTTCAACCACCTCGCCGGCGGCGATTTGATTGATTAAAAATTCTGGCAGAACACGTACCGACATGCTTTTGTTTTTTTAGTCTTTGAATTTTACTTCCAAGATTTCATATTCTTTTTCGCCACCTGGCAATTTGACAATGCAAGTATCACCAACACAACGCCCGATAAGTGCCCGCCCCACCGGTGATGTACAAGAAATCACCTGACGACCATCTGATTCAATATCAGACAAGATACGACACTGCATACGATTGCCGTCTTCATCTTCGGCAACGACGTGGGCACCAAACATGACACGGTCACCAGACAAACTGTCCACATCAATAATCGCCGCGTTTTCAATAAAGTTTTCAATAAACTGAATCCGCTTGTCAATTTGACGTTGCTTTTCCTTGGCCGCGCTGTAATCGGCATTTTCAGACAAATCACCCAAAGAGCGCGCCCATTGAACAGTTTTCAAGATTTCTGGACGCTGATTTTCCTTTAAATCTTTTAATTCCGCGACCAGACTATCAAAGCCCGCGCGTGAAATCGGCTTTTTTTCCATAATTTATACCTTTCGTATTTTCATCCGATTATACGCAATCATTTTAATTTTGCAATTATCAAATTATCAAGGTATACTTTCAGATACATATGAAACTAGTACCTACAATTTTATCCAGATTTTTAATCCGCCGCTTTTTTTCAAGCGTCGGTCTGGTCATGCTGGTTGTATGCGGAATAATATTCGCCATCACATTTGTTGAACGCCTGCCGGCGAACGCAACAGCGGTTGCAGCACTGTCTGAATCATGGATGCGTTTGTTGGAATATGTACCGCTGTTTTTACCACTGGCGGTGTTTATGGGTACATTGCTGGCGTCATATAACCTGACCAAATCCAGCGAAAGCATTATTGTATCCAGCGCAGGCCTGTCACCATATCAATCAACACGCCCGTTCTTGGTCGGTGCGGCATTAATCGGCATTTTTGCAACAACAGTCATCAATCCGTATGCCGTAAATTTATCAACCCAGAATATCACATCGCATAACCTGAAACTGGTTGATAACAAAATCTGGCTGCGCGAGGCGGCAAACACCGGATTCATCACCATGACAGCCGACACAATACATAAATTACCAAATGGTTTGGTGTTTGAAAATGCAACGGTTTACACACAAACACCAGATTTTAAATTAACCGCCCGTATTCAGGCAAAAAATATTGATTTAACAGACACAGGCCTGTCCACCACTGACGCATCAATATTGGGCGAAGATGGTATAATCCGTCACGGCCCATGGGCGGCACAAACGCGCCTGACCCCGCAAACAGTTCTGGACAGATATCTGCAACCAGATCAGATTTCATTTTGGCAATTACCACATTTCATAATAAAAATGAACGATATAGGCGTACCGATGCGTGGCCACTTGGTTCAGTTCTGGACACTGTTATTCTTGCCATTGACCATGATTGCAATGGCGACATTGGGGGTGGCATTTTCACAGACACGCCAACGCCGCAACTTTAATTTCGGATTAAAATTCGGACTGGGGATAATAACATGCTTTGCGGTCTATTTCCTGGTAAATATGTTCAGCGCGCTGGGCTCAACAGGTGTATTGCCACCATTGCTGGCCATTGTTGCACCACCATTGATTATCATCGCATGCGCCGGCACGTTTATCGCCAGTTTTGACACCATATAAAATATAAGGATTTATACCAATGCCATTGCATAAAAAGAAAAATAATACATTGCGCAATATCCTGATTGGCGCATTTATCGTTGCGATAATCGCACTGATGATAATATCGTTTGCACCTGCACAGAACGTGACTGAAATTGTATTGTACCCATAATGAATAAATATATAGATTTATTTTTAGAAGCATTGGCCTCTGAACGTGGACGCGGAAAAAAAACGCTGGATGCATATGAATCAGATTTGCGTCTGGCAGACACTGCTATCCCAGGCGGATTGATTTCAGCGGACACAGATACATTGCAGAAATACCTAAGCAATCTGCCGGACAAGGCAACATCCATTGCACGCAAGGCCAGTAGCCTGCGCGGTTTTTATAAATTTTTAATGATTGAAAAAATTATTGATAAAAACCCGATGCAAAATCTGGAATTACCAAAACGATCACGTGCACTGCCGAAATATTTATCTGTTGATGAAATTGAACTGCTGATATCGTCGGCCGGCGATACACGCAATGCAGTGCGCCTGCGTGCAATGCTGGAATTACTGTACGCATCGGGATTGCGTGTATCAGAACTGTGCGAATTACAAATGTCGGCCGTATTGGGCAACAAACTATTAATCCATGGCAAGGGTGCCAAAGAACGCATCGTTCCCATGCATGATGGTGCCGTACATGCATTAAACCGCTGGATAGAAATGCGCGGGGATGACGCGTCAAAATATGTGTTCCCAACATACAGCAAAACCGGTCACATAACCCGCGACGGATTTTTCAAGATACTAAAAAAATGTGCTGTCCTGGCCGGGATTGAACCCACGCGGGTCAGTCCGCACGTACTGCGTCACTCGTTCGCGTCACATATGCTGGCGGGCGGTGCAAATCTGCGTGTGATTCAAACAATGCTGGGACACGAAGACATTTCAACAACCCAAATTTATACACATGTTATGCCGGAACAATTGCGCCAAACAGTCGAAGAACATCACCCACTGGGACATAAATCAAATGGGGGCGCACAATGATAAAAATTTGCGAACATCCCGGCTGTAAAAAACCGGGCACATGCCGTGCGCCAAAAACACGCGAATTAAAAGAATACTGGCATTTTTGCACCGAACACGCCGCCGAATATAATAAAAACTGGAACTATTATGATGGCATGACCGACGAAGAAATGCAGGCGGACTGGGAATCACGCGTATTCGGCGCCCCATTAAAAGAACCGGCAAAAACACACCTGAATTCTGATGATTATGTAAAGTTTATAAACCAATTTCTGACCGGTCGTGACGCATTTGACCGCGCAACCATCGAACCCCGCCGCACGGTTCCCGGCCCTGTTATGACAGCATTAAAAATATTTGAATTGCCCGTCACGGCATCATGGACAGATGTCAGCCGTCAATTCCGCACACTTGCAAAAAAATATCATCCGGACACCGCCACGGACAAGGCAACCGCCACAATAAAATTCACCCAAATATCCAATGCATACGAATTATTGAAACAGCATTTTGGCAAGAATTAAATTACATATAATGTCAGGAAATAATAAAATGAAAACCTTTGCACCTATTCGTTTTTTATTTACACGAAAAAGAAAACCTATGTCCAAAAAAGAGACAAAGGAAAAACTAAAACATTACCTAAAAAAATATCTATACGTGGACAAAATGGCAATTAATCCGACCCATTATGCACCACATGATAATATTCCCGACAATCCGATATGGACAATGTGGTGGCAAAACACACCGCCACAATTAATTCAAATGTGTTTGAATTCAATAAAACGCTTTTATCCCGATGCAATTATCATAAACAGGGAAAATTTCTCACAATACGTTGAAATACCAGATCACATTATCGACAAACACAAACAGGGAATAATATCTGATGCACACCTGTCCGACTGGATACGTGTTAGTTTATTGGAACGATATGGCGGTACATGGATTGATGCATCGTGTCTGATGCTGGCCCAGATACCCCAGTTTATTATGAAACAAAGTTTTTTTATATTACAAAATCCTAATAAAAAAGATGTATCAAATTTTTTCATACATGCCGAAAAAAATAATCATTTAATACGCACAATGCGCATATTCCTAGAAGAATATTGGAAATCAGAAAACACTGCGATAGACTATCTGTTCTTTCATTACTTTTTTATGATACTGTGTGAAAACTCAAATACATGTAAACAAATATATCAAAGTCAGGTACCATATCTGAACAGCAATATAAAATACTTCACATACTTTATAGAACAAAATGCAGACATTGACGCATGGAATTATTTATCAACTGCCAGCTTTATGTACAAAATACATCACAGATCTGACAAGGCCAAGCAAAACCACAACAGTTGGTATTATTTTTTCTTGCGACTATATAAAAATAGAGGCATATCATGCCCGACCTTCAAAGAAATATACTAATAAAAAATCCCCTGTATCAGGGGATCTTTTATTTTTATGATTTTGAATTCAAATAAGCAATGCAATCCATTGCGGCGGTACACCCAGTACCAACCGCCGTTGCAATCTGCATTTTAATTTGGGATTCAACATCACCTGCGACAAACATGCCGGTTGGCAATTCTGCCGGTGCCAGACGGCCCATATTGTCACGTGCAACATCTTCGGTCAGGTAATCTGTATTTGCCTCGTGCCCGATGGCGACGAACAAACCATCTGTGATTATTTCTGCACCATCTGTTGTCGTGACGGCCAATCTGTCATCATCAGTTTTGGCGATTTTTGCCAAATCAGTATTAAACAGACACTCTATATTTTCACGGTCTGCAACACGTTGACGCAAAACAGCCTCGGCCCGGGTAAATGCACCCTTGCGATATACAATCTTTACATTTTTTGCAATATCGGCCAGATACAACGCATCGTTTAATGCGGAATTACCACCGCCCATAACAATAACATCTTTGCCATAATAGAAAAATCCGTCACACGTTGCACAATATGACACACCCTTGCCCATTAATTCACGTGCACCATCTATTTCCAGTTTACGAGGGGATGCCCCCGTCGCAACAATAACTGTTTTTCCAACATAGTTTTTGCCATTGTCGGTGCTGATATTAAACCCACTGTCGTTATCACCAGAAATTGTTTTAGCAGATACGAATTCAATTTCTGCACCATATTTTTCGGCCTGGGCTTTCATAAATTCTGCCAACGCCAGCCCACTGCCCGACCAACCTGGATAATTTTCCAATGTTGCGATACCAGCCATCTGGCCACCCAATGTCGGCCCACCCAAAACAATGGTCTTTTTATTCGCACGTGCACAGTACAATGCCGCCGTCAGACCCGCAGGCCCCGACCCCAAAATAATCACATCATACATAACAATATCAGTCATGATAAAATCCTTTTCCTTTTATACTTTTGCCTAGCATAGCATACAAAATATATATCGTGCAAATTAAAATCTTACACCGTATGAAAAGATTGATTTTATGTGCCATCGGTTTTATACTTTTGCCAAAGGACAAAAAATGTTAGATATAAAATTTATTCGTGAAAACCCTGATATCGTCAAAAATGCCTGCCGGGTTAAGGGATTTGATGATCCAACAGATGAAATATTGGCACTGGACACACGCGTCAGAGAACTGAAAACAATAACACAGAATATGACTGCGGAAAAAAATCGTATTACACGTGAAATCCCGACCGCCACGGACAAGGCACCACTGATTGCCAAATCCAAAGAAATATCGGCCGCCATTGCCGCCGACATGGCAGAATTGGCAGAAAAAGAAGATAAACTGAACGATTTAATGCACCGCGTGCCTCAGATTCCGTCGCCGGACGCCCCAATCGGCACCGATGACAGCGATAATGTCGAAGTACGCCGTGTCGGCACACCACGCACTTTTGATTTTACACCGCGTGCCCAGTGGGATTTATTGGACATGAACAATTGGTGGGCACCTGAAAAAATCGCAGGTATTTGCGGTACACGCACATATGCATTAATGGGCGAAGCCGCCGAATTGGAACTGGCAATCGAAACATATGTTATCCAAAAATTAATTCAAAAGGGATTCCGTTTTGTCGAGTGCCCATCAATTACAAAACCTCAAACAATATTTAATGCCGGACACTTTATGGGTTCAGATATGTCGGTTATGGATAACGATGTATTTATGTTGACAGGCACCGACAGATGCCTGGCGGGGACTGCTGAAATCATATTAAATTCACTGCACAGTGGTGACGTGTTAAATGAAAAAGATTTGCCAATTAAATACGCTGGATTTTCACCATGTTTCCGTAAAGAGGCAGGCGCCGCCGGCCGCGACACACGTGGTTTGGTACGCTTTCACCAATTTAACAAGGTTGAACAATACATATACTGCACCCCGGAACAATCGGACGAAATGCACGAACATATCTTAAATAATCTGTGCGAGGTTATGGAAGACCTGGAATTACCATACCGCGTGATTGCAAATTCGACCGGCGACATGGGATTTAACAAGGTTAAAATGAACGATGTAGAGGCATGGTTCCCATCTGAAAACGCATACCGTGAATTGGGTTCTTGTTCATCAATCGGCCAATTCCAGGCACGGCGTACAAACACACGCTATCGTGCAGCGGACGGCAGTATGCAATTCTGTGCGACATTAAATAATACGGGTATTGCCCTGCCCCGCGCATTGGTACCGGTAATCGAAAACCACCAAAATGCAGACGGTTCGGTAAACATCCCGAAAAAATTACAGGGGCTCATGGGTGGCCGCACAAAAATCGGTGGAAAGCACTAATAAAAAACCGGGGCAAACGCCCCGTTTTTTATTTCTGATTTTTATTTTCATGTACCGCAAACGATTTTGCCGATTTAAACGGAAATACAAAATCTTTGAATATACTGGATGATGATTTATACTTCCAACGTTTATATGCATTTAAGAATTTTACAGCGCCATCTTCTTCTAAATGCGTCCATCCGTTGGCACGTGCGTCATAAATTCCACGTATTGTCTCCATCACATCACGAACAGCCATATACACCGAACTGTCATTGCCGCGCATAAATCCATCCACAGATAACATACGTGCATCATCATATCTGTTATTTATGTATTTATGCGGGTTTGCCTTTATCATCCCCCATTGAAACCGGGTATTTTGAATACGGTTAGCCTCACCTTTATCCTTGGCCAATTCCATACGCCGGGTCAAAAAATGTTCCACTTCGATTAAGAACTTTTCAATTGTCGCATCATAATCTATCATTTCTCAATTCCTTCATTTATTTTTTACGTTGGACAAAGCGTGCAAACATATTACCTGTCAATAATTGCATCGTTATTTTTTGTGCTTTATTGTTTGCAGTCATGATATACCACTGTTTCATTGCGGCCAGCAATTTGGCGGCATATATCGGCGAATTCGGAACTTTACGATATTCTTTAATTGCAAATAGCACTTCTGTATATGCTCTATACAAACCAAAATCGAATAAATCACCAACACGCAGATTCTTTAATGCCATATCCGGTATGCCGCGACTTTCGCAATATTTTTTGACATCTGCATACCACCGTGAAATTACATCTTCATAATATATCATCTTGTTTACCTAATTTTATTTATTACATAATAAATTATAGACAAATTTTACAAAATGTCAATACATGACTGTTTTACAAATAATAATCAGGACGTTCGTATTCACAGACCTCGACCGCATAAAATCCATCACGCGACGCATCAATTTCTGTAATAAACCGATAACAGGTCTGATTTTCATACCGCGGATCTGGCAAATTTGACGCAACATTTACATAGATATAATCTGGATTATTTGGGATTCTGGATAAAAAAGTCCCACGCACATCGCCCCCATTATCCGCGACAAAGAACCGACGCATATTATTTTTATCATCTATAACCGATTGAATTTTTTCTGTCTGGGTGCATTTTAAAACATAATTATCTGCGGCAGGTGTATATATCCCCTCACACGTGCGCAACATATCGGCGGTTGTATTCATTGCATTGGCATTTGCGACCAAAACAGTGCACGCAATCAAACAAAAAACCATCTTTTTCATCATTATCCCCTTTATTCAAATAACATTGTATCATAAAAAATCGCAATATTGTTGAAAATTACAAATTTTAGTATAACCTATAACCGTTATAAAAGAAAACCTTAGGGGCACGCATATGAAAATTCGTAATATCGCAATCATTGCACACGTTGACCATGGTAAAACAACTTTGGTTGACAACATGTTGAAACAGGCCGGCACGTTCCGCACCAATGAAAAGGTCGAAGACCGCGTCATGGACAGCGGTGACATTGAACGCGAACGCGGTATTACAATTTCTGCAAAACCAACATCTATTTTATGGAACGATTATAAAATCAATATCGTTGACACACCGGGGCACGCGGACTTTGGTGGCGAGGTTGAACGTATTTTATCCATGGTTGATGGCGTGGTATTATTGGTTGACAGTGCCGAAGGCCCACTGCCCCAAACAAAATTCGTGTTATCCAAGGCATTAAAACTGGGATTGCGTCCAATTGTGTGCATAAACAAGGTTGACCGCGGTGACGCCCGCCCAGAAGAAGTTTTGTCTGAAACATTTGACTTGTTTGACAAACTGGGCGCAACAGATTCACAACTGGATTTCCCGTATCTGTATGCTGTCGGACGCGACGGTTGGGCGGTACGCGACCTGAACGATGAACACAAAGATTTGACACCATTGTTCCAATTGATTGTTGACCATGTTCCGGCCCCCGATTGCAATGGGACACGTTGCCAATTAGATGCACCGTTCCGCATGCTAGCCACAACATTGGAAGCAGACCCATATGTTGGCCGAGTTCTGACCGGAAAAATTGAATCCGGCACGGTAAAGGTTGGCCAATCAGTCAAGGCCATATCAATGTCCGGCGAATTTATTGAAAATGCCAAGATTACAAAAATCATTGAACATCGTGGTGTTGAAAAAATATCACGCGACAGTGCATCTGCCGGTGACATTGTTGTTATCGCCGGATTTTCCAAGGCAACAGTGGCCGATACGCTGTGCGACGCATCGGTTTCCGAACCGATTCCGGCCATGCCAATTGACCCACCAACCTTGACAATGACATTCTTTGTTAATACATCACCATTGGCCGGAAAATCAGGTAAAAA
>CAZJGX010000031.1:0-9239 GCA_964545825.1 uncultured Muribaculaceae bacterium | reverse complement strand
TAAACAGTAAAACACGCGATATTGGCATCGCCATCCATACCCCATCCAGTCCAAAGAACACAGGCAAAACAAACAGACATACCGGTAATGCGACAAACGCATCACCATATATCAGTATATTTGCATATGAAACCTTGCCTGTTGCCTGATAATAATATCCTGCCACACGTATAATCCCCAATAATAAAAATGCGGTTGAACTGATAACCAATCCATGTGCAGCCATCGCCACTAAATCACCGGTCAAATTAAACCAATGCGGGAATATATCGCACCCAATAAACGATACGCACATCAATATAAATCCTGCAATCGCCGCAAATAAATATCCCAATTTACCAATCACATTTTGTGATTTATAGTCTTGCGCCCCATATAAATATGCCGCCAATGGTTGAACGCCCAGCGCCAATCCTGTCATAAACAATGAGCCTAATGATTCAATCGCACCAATAAATGTATATATTGCCAATCCGTTTACACCACCATATCGCAATGATTGAAAATTATGCAAGAACAGCATTACTATTATCGTCATTTGGTTTCCAAATGATGGCAGACCATTAATAACAATATCACGAATATATTTTGGTCGCACAAACAACATATCACGCCCATAACGCAATTTCGTATATTTTGTTGCAAAATACACCAATTGAGCCATTGCACCAATTGTTTGTGAAATTACAGTTGCAATTGCGGCACCACGCAATCCCATATCAAACATAAATATCAGCACATAGTCCAAAATAATATTCATCGCCAAACCGATAACGATAAAGACCATTGATAATACAGGTCGATTATCATTTCTGATAACAGCGCCCAGTCCACATGTTAACATTGATGCCAAACATCCAATAATTAACACACGCGCATATTCACATGCGGTTCCGATTAAGTCTGGTGTCGCGCCAAACAATATCAAAATATCTGGCAAAAAATGCAACGTTGGTAATATCAAAGCACCGGCACACACAATCTGACATACCAACATATTTCCAAATATTCGCCTTGCATTTATCAAATCATTACGACCGCGAGATTGCGATATAATAACAGCGGCCCCTGTTCCAAACATATCCCCCAGTGCCCCAAACAACATAACCAATGGCCACGTTAATGCCACCGCCGCCAACCCCATTGGGCCACCATATTGCCCGATAAAAACAGAATCAACAATACTGTACGATCCAACAATCAACATCGCGATAACAGACGGAATCGCATAAGACAAAAACAGATGTAAATTTTTCTTCATTTTTCCCTCATAAAAAATCCCAGACAAGATTTCCAGCACGCTTGTATATATATATACGACGGCATCTTTATCTGGTACTTGAAATATGTTTCAAGGCCCCTCTGATGAGTGGTTGGTTTTATACAGGATTAAAATCCGAAAGTCAATTACATTATTGACGCTGCATATGCGTAATACATCTATATATTTTACCCATAAAAAAATCCCCCGCTCGGGGGATTTTTTTTAGAATCGATATGAACCAGATAATCTGATGTTATGCAATTGGATGTCCGCATTATATTGATATCTGTAATCAATTCCAATTTGCGCACCCATCGCAGACAAGAATTCAACACCACCACCGATATTTGCCCACAATGGGTCAATATCAACCTGGTATGATGTGAAACTGCCCGCCGGCGCAAATTTATATTTCACATCATCTGGCGCCCCCAGAACATCATATTCAACACCAATCGTTGCATATGGACGAATCTGGAACCATGCCGATGGATAAATACGCTTTTGCGCGGTCAAAGAATATCCCGGTGTAAAGATAAAGTACCCATCAGATTCCAGTTTCATATAATTCTGACCCGCGGCCTTTTCCGTCACAGAAAATCCGGTATTATATCCAACACGGGCATACATATTGCCAACAATATATTGATTCAACCAATCATGCAACAGGCCCCACTCTGACGTCAAACTGAACGCCGTACCATCACCACTGATTTTGGCAACAAAATTCTGTTCACGTTCAACATCCAAGAAATGGATATCCAAGAATCCATTACCATAAACACGTGTTTTATGGCCCAAAATCTTCATCAAATATGCGCCCAAACCAATGTCTGTATCCGCAACCTTGGTTGTCACGTTTCCAGCAATATGCTGGCCCGGCAGATATCCCAAATCCATAGTATCAGAATTATCTGATGACATATGCGATACACGTCCCGTCAATCCCAAAATCAAAGTCTGTGATTCTTGCCAATCAAAACCACCAGAAATGCTGAAACGATTTCCGTCGGCACGTTTACCGTCTGTGGCCTTTTGATTGAACATGCCATAATCAAAATCAGCCCATGCCTTCTTTAAATTGCGATTACGATTCCAAATGAATTCATCAAACATACGGTCTTCAAACGAACGGAAATTTGTATGTTCGTTCAAAACAACACTGCCCGCCAATTGTTCTAACTCACGAACCTGGAACAAGCGGCTGAAACGTGCCAACCCAGAACCATCACGATTCAAATTATAGTATTCCATACGATTGTACAATTCGTTCGCCATTGTGGACATATTCGTATTTTTGAATATCAGCGGTATCGCCTCTATCGGGGTACGGTTATAAAAACCGGTTTCCGCCAATTTTCCGGCCACCAAATCATCCAACGCACCTGCGGATACATATTCACCATCCGTATGGTCTGATTCACGACCAACAATCGGCTGAATCTTAAATACCTCTACCGGGCCACCGAATCGCGGGTCAAACACGACATACAAACTGTCAGATTTACCGTCACCATCCGAATCACGCACAGAAATATACGCCGGCAGGTCTTCTTTTGGATCAGCCCCATTTTTCGCATTTAAAGAATCCAGATAATTAAAGCAAATTGAACCGTCTGCATTACAGAAACTGACGTTCAGATTGCGTATTTTTGCGGCCAAATCTTCATCAGATACACCACCATCAGCATGCAACAACCAAATCGCGGTACCCTGATTAACGATATCATCCAAGATCAATCCAACCTGTGGACGGCCCAACGCACCACCATTTTGTGCGATATTAAATCCGCTGGCACTGGACACAAACGCACCACCAACCTGAATCAACGCGCCGGCATTTGTTTTCGCATCTGTAATTTTACCCAATTTATCGTCATCATCTAAACTGACCGTTGACCAATAATTGATTATCGCATTATTTTTATCAACCGCCGTTGCATACTTCATAATTGCCGCATTAATCTGGCTGTTATCATCAAATTTATAGTTCCCACCAATCTTCATTGATTCCAGGCCTATAAACTGTGTATTGCCTAAAACATTGTCGGTCACATTAACCTTTAACCAATTTGTCGCCGGGTTTGCAGCGATTCGCAAATCAGTTGCATTAATATCACCACCAACGGTCACATCACTGGTATTCAAGACCAAATGACCGGATTTTTGTTCAATACCCGCAACATTTACACCACCAACGGTCAGTTCATAATTATCAGATATAATATTTACATCATTTGCCGCCAATGCACCCGTATATTTCTGATATAGCATACCAGATACATCAAACGCGCCCTGATTATCATTGTCGGTACCCAGTGCTGTCAAGCCTGCACCCGCCAGTGTCAATGTTCCACCATTTAATGCAATTGATGTGACTATGCCAACGCCCGTGCCGGAATCAATGCTTAATGCCCCCGTACTGGTGACAGTGCCCGCACTAAATCCGTTTGTACCGGCCAAAGTCAACGTGCCATTATTTTCAATATCCGCCATAGAAATTGTTTTTGCAGATAAACCAGCCGTTGCACCATTGGCAACCGTTGTTTCACCTGTAATCTTTGCAGCATCTGAAATTGTATAAGTGACACCATTTGCCACGGCATTAAAGTCACCAGTCACAGTCAGATTTCTGGCTGAAACCGTGGCACCATCACGCACGATATTTAACAAACCGGTCTTGGCCCCCTGGGTCAAATTACCATTAACAGTAATAGTTGCCCCAGACGCGTCAATATTTGCAACATCCAGATTAATAATACCATTTGTTGCAGTGATATTACCCGATTCCAATGATGTCGCAATAATGTCCATTACACTGGAATTTGTCGCATTACCCTGGGACGCAATTGATGTTGCCTTGACAGACGCACCAGAAATTGTGGCAGAACCAGAATTTTCTAATATTCCCACGGCAATATTAGCCGTACCATTATCTGCCGTTAATTTTAAGGTACCACTGTTATTAATATTTGCAGTGTTAATCGTCTGGGCCGAAACCTCTAAAATGGACGTATTTGTAATATCATTATCAAATTCTGCGCCACCATTTAAGGCATTTACAATCAGCTTCCCTGTTGAATTCACCAGACCCTTAACGGTCGCATTTCCGGCCGAATTCAATGTAAACGTATCGCCATCACCGATTGTCACACCGCCAGAAATATTAATATTTTGGCCATTTTGGGTTGTTTCCAGTGTTAAATTTGACGAATCGCTGGTCAGACCTGCGGTCTCGTTATCAGTGTTTGCATTTGCAACGAATCGCACACCGCCATCAATATCAATTCCACCGGTGTTCGCGGATATCTGTGACCCGTGCGCAATCAATAAACCGCCATTGTTTACCGTGACCGTTCCGGCATCAGTATCATCAGAATAAATTTCAACCACACCACCATTGCTGGCCGATATAGTCCCCGTCACATCCGCCGTACCGGTTGCATATGATGCGCCACCCAATATGATTTTACCCATATTCTGTGCCGTCACATTACCGATTGCACTGATACTGCCATCTGAATTTCTGGTACCAACGTTCACAATTGCAGAATCAAACTGGGCCTTGCGCGAAAAATCATTACCAGTTGCCACAATATCGCCATCAATATTGATACTTTGCTCAGAACTTAAAACAAAAACCGGCGTTCCAGATGTTGCAATATTCACATTTCCTGTATTTCCAGTGGCTGCATTATTGCTTAATGTGACATCACCATTAATTTGAACCGATTCGGTGACATCAACACGATTTGTAGTACTGCCAATATTCATATTACCGGCCGTGACAGACATGTCCTTGGTAATATCAACACCACCAATCAACGCATTTAAATTTAATGTACCACCTTGAACATCAATACCGGCAATTTGTGCGGAACTGCCATTTGAATCAGAACCTTTGATAGTCGTTGTACCACTATGATTTGTCACCGTGTCATTAATCGTTATCTGACGTGCATTAATCGTCAAATCACCGTTATTATTGTTTGTCACCGTACCGGTGATATTAATCGCACCCGACGCATCGGTCAGGCCCAAGATATCCAAATCACCTTCATTAGATACACCTGCCAAATTAACCGTTTTACCGTTTAAAACCATTGTTCCACTATTTGAAACAGTGCCACCAACAATCAAATTATTTGCAGACACAATATTCGTTTCTGAATTTTGCGCGCCACTGACTGCCCCGGTAATATTTACCGCACCATCCGCCGCAGTTGAATTAATATTCAGCAAATTCGCCCTGTTTGAAACACTGGCAGCATTAACAGACAACCCAGATATTTTCATTGTTGCGGCGGCATTGTCTGCCACACCCGACTGACCACTGATACCATTGATAATATCGTTCGCCTTTACCGCGCCATTTGTGATTTCCAGATAAAATTTGTCCAAGTTATTTGCAAAAACCTGCAACCATGCATCTGCCGCACCCAAATTAGACGAATCAATTCCATTAAATGCCAGTGTGCCGGTTTTTAAATAAAACTCTTTATCAGTCGCCATATTCGACAAATTGATTCCATACTTAAAATCAGCATTACCGGCCACATTGATAACCAAATCGCCAGAATTTACCAATGATGCATTATTGGCATCACCACCAGACACCGTCAAATTCCCGGTTGTTGTGGTTATTGCCAATTTACCACCATCACCGGA
This sequence comes from uncultured Muribaculaceae bacterium, assembly GCA_964545825.1. Lineage (GTDB taxonomy): Bacteria > Pseudomonadota > Alphaproteobacteria > Rs-D84 > Rs-D84 > Enterousia. The sequence continues at coordinate 3,307 of CAZJGX010000031.1, read as the reverse complement.
TATACCGCCGGTGGCATCTTTATCATTTTTCATTGTACCATCTATGACAACATTTGCCGCCTTGATTTCCATAGATGTGCCAGAATTTTCAACATTGCCAGAACTTGTCAAATTCCCGGTGGCAGTTATTGTCATATCTTGGGCACGGTTTTGAATATTCCCGGACGCGATATTACCACCAGCCGTCACAGTCGCATCACCGGCATTTTGCCCCATCTGGAACTGCGCCATTGTGATACCATCGGTTGCATTTAATGTTGCATTACCACCCGTCACATTTATTGCACCGGTATCAATAGTTGCGGCATTAATATCTAAACTAACCTGATTGGCAACGGTATTAGCCACAGCAATCACACCAGATTTAAATGCCCCAATACCAGTCGTCGCAACCAATTGACCATTTGCATTGATACCACCACCAACAGTCACATCAACCGTTGTATTATTTCCCTGCAATGTCAGGCTGCGCTCTTTATCCGTTGCAAAAACAATACCGCCATTAATGTTTATCGGCCCAGATGAATTAATTGTAAAACTATCGCTACCGACATTTATTCCCATATTACCAACAGAACTGGCCGATGACCCCAGCGTCAAATTCTGTGTCACTGTCAAACCATCTGCCCCGCTGATTGTCAAGGCATTTGCAACATTACCAATAATATTCAAAGAAATATCAGATGTACTAATACTGCTGATACCACCGCCAGAACCAATCGCCTGTAATGCCGACGGATTAAATGTCGCCACAGTCGCTGGCGTCTCGCCAGACGCATTATCAGAATACCCATCCGCCGTTTTCTGCGCCGCATCAGTATAATTAACACCCGCCAATGCCCCAACAGGCAACAAGCAACACACAAAAGAAAGTAGCTTTTTCATCATAATTTTTATTTACTCTAATTAGATTTGTGATTATATTATTGCACAATTCGTTTTCTTAGGCAAGACGATAGTTGTATCAAATACAGTATTAAAAAGTGTAAGGAGAAAAAGATATGTACTCTATAAAAAAAGTGCACGCACGTCAGATTATGGACAGCCGCGGCAACCCGACAATTGAATGCGACATTGTATTATCAGGTGGCGCAATGGGTCGTGCAGCCGTCCCCAGTGGCGCATCAACCGGTTCTTTTGAGGCATTGGAATTACGCGACGGCGGCACCGCATACATGGGCAAAGGTGTATTGACCGCAGTAAAAAATGTTAATGAAATAATCGCACCTGCAATCATGGATATGGATGCATCAAAACAAACAGAATTAGATGAAAAAATGCTGGCACTGGACGGAACACCAAACAAAGACCGCCTGGGTGCGAACGCAATTTTGGCAGTATCAATGGCCGCCGCACACGCGGTTGCCAACCAGAAACATATTCCGCTGTACCAGTATATAGCGTCCGTTTATGGCAACCAATCCCCGAACACATTGCCGCGCCCGATGATGAATATCATAAACGGTGGTGCACATGCCGACAATGGTTTGGATGCCCAAGAATTCATGATTATTCCAAATGGCGCAAAAAATGAGGTCGAAGCGATTCGCATGGGCAGCGAAATATTCCACAATCTGAAAAAGATTTTGAAATCCGGTGGTAATTCCACAAACGTTGGTGACGAAGGCGGATTTGCACCGAACTTTAATTCCTGTGCCGAGGCCCTGGATACAATCGTTGCCGCAATCAAGGCCGCCGGATACGTCCCAGGCGATCAGGTTTCAATTGGTCTGGACGTTGCATCATCTGAATTCTATAAAGATGGTGTTTACAAATTTGAAGGCAAAGAATTATCATCAGACCAAATGATTGAATTCTATGAAAAATTGATTGCCCAATATCCGATTATTTCTATCGAAGACGCATTGGCCGAAGAAGACTGGGCTGGCTGGAAAGTATTAACCCAGAAAATCGGCGACAAATGTCAATTGGTTGGCGACGATTTGTTTGTGACAAATCCGGTACGTTTGAAAAAAGGTATTGATTCTGGCGTTGCAAATGCCATACTGATTAAAGTAAACCAAATCGGCAGTTTGACCGAAACATTGCGTGCAATCAAAATGGCCCAGGACGCAAAATATGGTGTAATCATTTCCCACCGCAGTGGCGAAACCGAAGACACCACAATTGCAGACCTGGCAGTTGCGACAAATGCTGGTCAAATCAAGACAGGTTCAATGTCCCGTACAGACCGCATGGCGAAATACAACCAATTAATTCGTATCGAAGAAGAATTGGGCGCATCCGCAAAATACGGTATATAAACCATAAAATATGGCGCGGGATACGGTCCCGCGCCAATAAAAAAAAACAAACAATGATACATAACCTGATTGTTATCTTAAAATATGTTATCGCAATCTTTTTGATTGCGATTATCGTGCTGGCCCCTGCATGGATGGCGGCCCAAACAAAAAAAGACAAAACCAACACAGGGATGATTCGTATCGGCAGTTGGCTGTTGGGCTGGACAGGTATTGGATGGCTGTGGTCTTTAATTCGCGGCACACGGAAATGATAAATAATTAATCATTTATACCAATGCGCTCTATATTTATCGCAGTATCATAACAATTAAAAACTTTTGTTTCTATACCAATATTATTATCTGTATAAAAAGCAACATCCAAAACAAAGACCGAAGCATATCGTATCTCAGAATAAAATATCGCATTAAACCATCTTTTTTTGACCAATTCTGTTTTTGATGCCAAACAATCAGAATCTGTTGTTAATATATTTTTAACATATTCAAAAACATTATCCTGCACAACTTGGTGATGGGCATCACAATACGGCAGATTATCAACAACCGTAATCGTGCAACATGTTTTTTCTGTAAACCCATCCAAATTTGATACATACCCCCAAATACGGCCCAAACATCTGTCCAATGCACTGTTTGCAGGATGCGCATTATTATTCCCATGCCCATTTGCAATATTCAGCGACATAACAGGAAATTCCGGATTATAATTAAACTGTGTTGGTGCCACTTGGGTCAAATAATTCACATTGCCGCCCGATTGCACATCCACCCCCAGGGTTGAGCCCAACACCGCCCACTCTCTATCTTCATCCAAAATATTCTGATTTTCCACATCAGGCGACGTTTCCTCATTATCTTCCTTATCATCCTTTGTATCATCAGATTCCTTTGCCTTATTTTCTTTGACCGGTGCGACACCTTGCGGTGTGGCAACGGATGTGGTTTTTTGAACCTCAGGCTCTTTTATCTTTATTGGCGAATATGGGGATTTATTCTCGTATGGTTTATAACCATCTGTCTCACTCGCCCAGCGTTCCG
>CAZJGX010000030.1:0-9293 GCA_964545825.1 uncultured Muribaculaceae bacterium | reverse complement strand
ATTTGTTTATACTGTTCGGGCCACACGACAAAATGTGACGCCATACACAGACGCGGCACCCGCGCGCATTAACACGCGACGCATTTCTGAAAATGTCGCACCTGTTGTCATAACATCATCAACCAGCAATATACGTTTGCCACGAATTTTATCAGGATGCACAACACGGAATACACCGTGGATATTATCTGCCCGTTGGCGCGCGTTCATGTGCCCCATATCCGGGCGATAAATACGGCGAACAGATGACGTATCCATCGGCACACCATATGCGCGTGCAATCGGGCGCGCCAGTAATGTGGCCTGATTATACCCGCGATGGACCAATCTGCGCCACGCCAATGGCACCGGCATTACAACGTCCGGCGCAATATTTGCATCACGCAACGCCCATATCATCGCACGCGACATCGCATATGAATATTTAATTTTGCCGCCGTGCTTGAACGGCAACATTATTGCGCGGGAAACTGTATCATAAACACATGCCGACCGAATTAAATCCAGTTCACATTTTCCGGCCGCACATGTCGGGCACAGCATATCTGAGCCAAAATCCCATCCATCACCAAACGGATAACCACAGTGCACACATTTTGCACCGTCAATCCAATCAAACGTTGGCCAACACCCGTCACATAATTCACCATGCACAGATGTTGCAACGCCACACACCGGACATGCGGGCGGAAATATAAATCCAATTAAATCATGAAATTTGCCAGATATTATCCTGCGCACACGTTTCATGGCATATTACCATGTCATGCTTTTATATGTTTTCTTGCTGACTGTGTCGCCGAACATATTCTTTTGCTGCTGGGTCATGGTTTCGTATTGGTCACTGGAAATAACGCGCAAGACAAATGCATCTTCGTTGCGTTGTGACAATACTGGCATGATACGCTGCTCTGACACACCGGTGTCACGCAATACCTGCTCTACAATTGCCAGGCGACGCGCGGCCAGTTTTCTGTCATCAGAATTTAATGTTGCATTTTGTGGAATTGAAACCTGTATCGCACGTGTCGGATTTGAACGCACAACACCCGCATATTCCGTCAACAATGTATAATTATCACGTGACAATGCCGCATCATCATTACGGAACTTAATCTTTATTTCCAGCGGACGAATACCACCACCTTCGGACAGGTCACGACGTGCGGTAAATCCCTCGATAGATGAACTCATATCACTGGCGACATCAAATCTGTCGTCAATTGGATATGTTGACAGGTGTTTATTTTCAGATAAAAACGTTTTGCGAAACGCGCGGCGCAATTCGGCAGGATTCAAATTTGCCATATCATTGCGAACCGCCGCAACACGTGGGGATGTGTTCTTTTCAACTGCACGCATAACAACATCACCGTCATCTGCCGGCACGACCAATCGTGATAATTTCACAGGGGCCGCGGCCGCTTTTGTTGATGGCACACGACCAACAACCGCACGGTCTGATTGCGCATCCGATGCAGATGCGATACGTGGCATGGTTTGCGTTGCAGATTTTACCGGTTGGGCATTAAAACTTTCATCCGCACGACGCTGTAATTCGGTCAGTTTTGCAATCTGGGCATCCAATTCTGCCATTGGCATTGCAGATGATTTTTCCGCCGCCGCAACACGTGGTGCAACATTAGGCGTACGTGTCACGCCATCCAAACTTTCTTCGGGTAAATTGGCGTCTGTACGAATTACGGAAAATTCATCCGCCCTTGGCACACGCAATGGCGTGTCCGCACGCGCCCATAAATCAGGACTGGGGCGATTTGGTGACAATATATCACCACGCGCCGCAATTTGCGCACCGGTATCAATATTTGTTTGTGGTGTGGTCACAACATTGTTTGACGCCGCACGCGCGACAACCTTCTTTGCGACCGGCGCAACAGAAACCGGTGCCGCCGGCACATCGCCATATAAATCTGCAACAGGTGTGCCGTATGTTTTACCAGCCGCATCTGCACCAAACGCACTGCGTGCAGAAACACCGGCCGCCGACACGTTCACAACCGGCAAACGCGCCGCCGACATGGCCGGCAATACAACAAACATAGATAAAACTGAGACTGCGATTAAACGCATTTTCCTTTCCTTCCACGTTCATCATAGAACAAATGACGAATCGCACGCAAGTGGAAAATGCGTTTAAAAATTATTTTGTGACAGCGTCTGCTATTTTTTCAGTGGCCAAATTTGGAACCAATGCCTTTTGCGCCATCTTTTCCAGGCGCGCCGGATTATCAAACAAATCTGTCAATGTGGCGGACAACCAACGCGCTGTGAACTTGTCTTGAGGGATGGCAAACCCGCCGCCATTACGAACAAAGTTTTCTGCATTTGCCGCCTGGTCAGGATTAATCGCCAGTGGCACCAATATCGCCGGCCGGCCGATTGTTTGTAATTCAACAACTGTACTGGCACCACTGCGCCCAATTACCAAATCTGAATTCACAATTGCGCCCGCCATATCATGCACAAACGACAGAACATTTGCCCGTATCTTGTTATCTGCATAAAATTTTTGCAGGCGCGCAACATTTTCAGGCCGGGTTTGATGTGTGACAAAAATCTTTTTATTCTTCATTTGCGAAATCGCCGCTGGCACAACATCATCCAGTATTTGTGACCCCAGTGACCCACCCGTCACCAATAAACGACCCGCACCAGGCAATGGACTGGATGCCGCCGCCAAAAATTCACGACGCACCGGCAGGCCCGTATACACCACATCAACTTTTACATTTTTTGGAATGCCCGACACGGATGGAAAACTGGTCATCAATGTTTTAACCCAGCGCATTGCAAATTTATTTGCACGCCCAATTGCACCGTTTTGCTCATGCAAAAATGTTGGTATTTTAAACAAGTGCGCAGCAAACACCGGCGCAACTGATGCATATCCGCCAAACGCCACCACACGGTCAGGGCGCATCACCAGAAATCGCAAGGTTAATGCAATTGCCGACACGCCTATTTTAAACAGTGAAATCATTTGTTTTAAACGACTTTTGGCGCCAACACCAGACGCCCAAACATGCACCACACGCGCACCGTTTGGTCGACCATTGGACACCATACTGCGCACACGACCATCACATGAAATTGTAATTTTATGACCACGCGACGCCAGTTCTGTTGCCACACTTAACGCAGGAAAAACATGTCCGCCTGTACCACCTGTTGCAATCCATATTTTCATACCCAAATCCCCCTTAGATTATTTCCATTTATCTTCGCGTACCAACGCCAAAACAATCCCAAACAGCAGGCAAAACGCGACAAACGAACTGCCCCCGTATGATACAAACGGCAACGTCATACCCTTGGGCGGCATCAGATGTAATGTCGTCATCAGATTTATGCACATCTGGGTACCAAACAATGCCGCCGCACCACCAACCGCATAGAATACAAACGGGTCACGCGCGTTTAATGCATCGGTCGTCATACGCTTTAACACATACAGCAACACACCCAACAATACACATCCGGCCAATGCGCCCCAGTCTTCGACAATTGCGGCAAAAATAAAGTCAGTATGTGCATCAGGCAATGATTGCTTAACAAACGAATCGTCCCCACTGCCCAACAGGCCCCCGTGCTGAATAGATTGAACAGACTGGCGTACCTGATATGTATCACCAGTACCTGTAAAGAACGCAATTACACGATTATGAACGTGTGACATGGTCAAAAATGCGACAGTTATACCAACAACGCCAACACCACCCATTGCGGCAACAATCCCCCATGGCAACCCCGCCATAAACAGCATTGCGCCCAATGTCGCCACATACAATACAGTCGTCCCAACGTCAGGATGCAAAAATATTATCAATAACGCCGGCACAAATACCGCCAGGTATGTCCACCAACTGAACCATGTCAAACGCCATGCAGATTTATTCAAGAAAATCTGACGACCATATTTTTCCTGCATCTGGGCCAAGAACCATGCCGTTAAAATGATAAAACCGGGCTTCATAATATCAGATGGCATAATATTAAACGCGCCAAACGATACGAATCGGGCCGAACCCTTGATATAATGTGGCGCAACCAGTGTCACCAACAGCAAAACCAACCCCAGCGCAACATTTGCCACAGACAACCCCATAATCAAACGCCGGTTCAGCATACTGGCCACAAACAATGTCCCCAACCCCAGGATATAGAATATCGACATCTTTTTCAGAAAGTAATACCACGGTTGGCCTATGCGTTCGGCAGATACAGACCCCGCCGAAATCACAAATATTACCCCTAACACGACCAGCCCCAGCAAAAACACCAAGAGCCTGCGGTCTATTTCAAAATACCAACTGGTTAATTTACTTTCTTCGGTTCGTTTCAGCATATGCGGTGCCTTTTTATGCGAACTTTAACAACACCAATGCCAGGCCGGAAAACAGGATAGATATTACAAAAAATCTGTCTACGATTTTGGTTTCTGGCCAGCCCAGTTCTTCAAAATGATGATGCAGTGGCGCACGTAAGAATACACGACGCCCCGTACCGATGATTTTGCGCGACGCCTTGAAATACATGGTCTGGATAAATGAAGACAATAAAATCAGCACCATCATACCGGCGGCAACACCCATAATGATTTCTGATTTTAACAGCATGGCAACCGTCCCCATAAATCCACCCAGTGCCAATGATCCCACGTCACCCATGAATATGGCCGCAGGCTTTGCATTATACCACAAAAATCCCAATATTGCGCCAAATGCGGCACCCAGTACGGCATACAGACCACTGGCATCCGGCAAAAACATAACCGTGTCCATAAATCCGATTCTGGTCGCACCATACAACGCAACAACCAACACGACCAATACCGGCATATATAATTTAGCCAGCATACCATCCAAACCATCTGTGATATTTGTCGCATTTGCCGACCCACAGATTACAAAATATGCAAACACATAATACAATATCCCCAACGGCAATATTATGCCCGCCCCCAGTGCGACTGAATATTCAGGGATATACGGCGGCATTGTACGATTAATCAGATATGCCAATATCACGACACAAATACCTTCCAGTACCAGGCGTGTCAATGGGGACAGACCATTGGATGCCTTTTTAGACTGACTGGTGACCTTTTTATAATCATCAACGAAACCGATTATCCCAAACATAACCAATGATGTCAACGCAATCCAACCTGTTGGGTTATGCAGCGGCATGAACAATAGACTTGGGATAATTATCGCCAACAGCACCAAAATACCACCCATTGTCGGGGTACCTGCCTTTTGTCGATGTGTACTGGGCACATTTTCACTTATCGGTTGACCTTTCTTCTGAATTTGACGCATAAATCGAATAAAAGGACGTCCAAACAAAATCATTATCAAAAAAGCCAGTCCGAATCCGCCGGCAAACTGTGTCCAACCACTGGCAAAAAACCATGCAGAACGCGATAGAAAAAAATCAGTCAGCATAAAATCTCCTTTTCTTATGCTGACATTTTATCACAAGATTAAAGGAAAATAAATCTTATTTCTGACGACAAATTATTGGTTCTTCATCGTTCAAGAACATTATCCACTCGTCCCCCTTGCCCCACAGGGTGACATCCGTATCGTTTAATACGCCGACATAGCGTGAACCGGACGCAGACACTGCAACCTGTAAATCCAGCGCATCCCCGTTTATTACAGCATGCATTTTTTCACCATCGTCTGAAAAAGTCATTTCAACAGTATAATCACCACATTGACGTGTTAACACATCTGTATCTGATTTTTTATCACAGGCCGAAATAGCCAGCACGGCTAATAATAAAAACACGCATTTTTTCATAATAAAATCCCCCGTAATTCATGCAATTTAATCACGGGGGACATTATATCATATTTTTTACCGTATGCATAATTAAAATACACCGCCGACAACCGCACCTGATGCAGATTTTTTTTGCACAGACGGTGCCGGATTTGGTGATTGACCGGGTTTAAATGCCTCGGTAATAATCATGCCGTTGGGGTCAGCCGCCGCCGCGGCACCACTGCGCCGGTTTACACGCACAAACCGCATGCCATCTGGTACGGCAAACGGTTGATTCTTTTCATTGGCAAGTGCCACCGTCATAAATTCTGCAAACGCACGCGCAGCCATATGTGAACCGGCGCCCTTGCCCAATGGTTTTGGCGTATCATATCCCAAATAGACACCTGCAATTAAATTCTTTGAAAAACCGATAAACCATACGTCTTTGACATCATTGGTGGTGCCGGTTTTACCCGCAATTGTGTGACCAGGTACCTGGGCCTGGCGACCAGTACCGCGTTCAACCGCACCCTGTAATATTGATACAATTTGATACAAACTCTGTGGGTCAGACAAAGGTTCAGATTCCATTTCAAATTCAGGTGGCAATAATTCATCCGACCAATCTATTATATTCACTGTGGTGCCATCAATAATACGACCATATCTGTCTTCGATATAGTCAACATATTTCGGTGTGACAACATGACCACCGTTTACAAAGGCGGCATATCCCGATACCAATCGCGCCAATGTCGTTTCCCCAGACCCCAATGCCATAGACAAATTCAAATTCTTTAAATCTGACGGATACACGCCGAAGCGTTGTGCAACCTCTATCGCGTTTTGTGTACCGATTTCATCAACCAAACGCACTGTCGTCACATTACGTGATGTTTCCAGTGACAAACGCAATGGCACATCACCCAAGAATTTCTTATCATAATTTTCAGGCTTCCACTGGGTATTATCCTCGCGCCATCCGACAATCGGCGCATCCAGCAACAAATGTTGCGGCGACATACCACGTTCCAGGGCCGCCAGATATACAAACGGCTTTATCGTAGAACCAATTTGACGCATTGCCTGGGTTGCGCGATTAAAAGAACTGTCGGCAAATGAACGACCACCGGCAACCGCCAATACGCGCCCAGTATGCGGATTCATTGCAATAATTGCACCCTGTAATTTTTCACTGCGCCCGTTATTATATGCATCCAGCGCATTATTTAATGCCGTCGACGCCGCGTGTTGCAATTCCGGCACAATTGTTGTTTTGATATACAATCCCTGGTTATACAGGGTCTCGCGTCCGATTTGGTTCAGCAACTGGCGACGAACCTCTTCGGCGAAATACTGATATTCAGGCACCATCTGCGCGGTAAAACCGCTGTTGATATTTAATTCCTCGACTGATGCGGCATCGGCGGCGTCCTGGGTTATGTATCCTTCTTCGACCATGCGGCGCAGCACATAATTTCGGCGTTCAACCGCACGGGCACGATCATTTGGTGCCTTTGGCAGGGATGCCAGAAATGCACACTCGGACAATGTTAATTCTGTGACAGGCTTGTTAAAATACATCAACGCCGCAGACCCAACACCGTATGCACGCGCGCCCAAGAATATCTGGTTCAAATACAGCGTCATAATATGCTGCTTGGAAAACGTGCGTTCCAGGCGCAGTGCCAGTATCGCCTCTTTTATTTTGCGCGACATGGTACGTTCAGATGTTAAAAAGAAATTTTTTGCCACCTGTTGGGTAATTGTTGATGCGCCTGAAAAATGCGTATCAAAGCCCATAATGCGCATCACATTGTTTGCAGATGCACGCAAAATCCCCTGAACATCAATACCGGGATGTGTCCAGAAATTTTGGTCTTCGGCGGCGATAAACGCATTGACAAGTTGTGGCGGTATATCATCAAAATCAATAAACACGCGCCGTTCTTCGGCATATTCAATCAGCAGCGACCCGTCGGATGCATACAACCGCGTTGCAACCGGTGGCGCATATGTCGCCAGTTTCTTGTAATCAGGTAAATCATTGCCATAAATCAAGACCAATGCCGCCAACGCCGCAATTGCCGCCGTCGCACACCAAAAGATTATGTTTAGCAAAACACGTAATATTTTTTTGAACTTCATAATGCGCAAATTGTAAGATAAATATTCCCCGTTTGCAAGACGCTCTATTAAATATTTATCATTTTAGGCTTTTGAGTCCGCATGACTTATGATATAATTATACAAAATAATGAAAAAGCATATTGGTGTTTTTCTGGTGATGATGATGTATTGTCCCCTGGCATTTGCCGACGGGGCCATTTCGCGCGTAATACCGACATCAGCCACCGCAACAGGCACAACGACGCGTACAACAACAGATGCCACATCGACAAAACGGTCTGAAACATCGTCACAATCACGCGTGGCCGCGCGCCAAACATCGGCAACATCGGTCGCCACGACACCTGCAAATACATCACAATCGGTTATTCGCAGTGGTGCACGTACTGTGAACTTAAACAAAACAGATGACGATAATGCATCCACCCGCACACGCAACGCGACCGCATCAGACGCATCTGTACGTGAAAATTTAATACGCGCAACCAGTACATCCGGACGCAATGCCCGTGTTAGCGCCGCCAGTATAAACAACAATTCCGCCCTGCGTCGGGCCGGCGTCACATTACGCCCCACCACAGCCGAGGTTGGCGGCCGCGCCACAATTGGCGATACAAATATTCAGACCGGTTCAAATGTCGCGTCCGAGGTACGCACCCTGCAATCACGTGCGGCAACAACGACCACCCGTGAAACTATTGCAGAGGCAAAAGAACGTCTGGAACAGACCGCAGATTTGAACAAGTCCTGCCAGGAACAGTACAACGATTGTATGGATCAGTTCTGTTCAGTTATTGATGCCAATCAAAAGCGCTGTTCTTGTTCGGCCAACCTGTCCAGATATACCAAGGTTGAAGATGCCGTCAAAGAAGCCAATACAAAATTAAATGATGTTGCCCAGCGTATTCGCTATGTCGGATTATCCGCCGACGAAATCCGCGCGATTATGAGCGAGACCGAGGCCGAAGAAGAACTGTCCGGGAAAACAGATACATCTGAAACCCGCAACATGTTAACCCAAATTGAAAAGATGATAAAAGACCCGAAATCCACTGCATCGTACAGTGCCGATACATCTTTTGGTCTGGATATGGATTTGGATTTCTCGGGTGATTTGGCGGATATGTTCAGTTTGGATTTCTTGAATACCGGCACAACCAGTTTTTCAAACCTGCGTGGTACTGAATTATATAATGCTGCCAAAAAGCGTTGTAATACCGTACTGACCCAGTGCAAAAATGCCGGCGGAACACCACAACAAATAACCGGAAACTATGACCTGGCCATTGACAAGGATTGTATCGCATATGAGCAGGGTCTGAAAAAAATGAACGAAACACTGACGTCAAATGTACGCAGTGCGAACT
>CAZJGX010000029.1:5325-9808 GCA_964545825.1 uncultured Muribaculaceae bacterium | reverse complement strand
TTTTTTATTCTGGTGGCCCTGGTCGGACTCGAACCGACACTCCTTGCAGAACTTGATTTTGAGTCAAGCGCGTCTACCAATTCCGCCACGGGGCCAAAACCGTCCGCATTATTATTTTGCGGCTGTTTTCGCTTCGACCTTTTTTACCAGGCGTGCACTGCGGTTTGGCTTGTGTGCTGGCTTTTTTGCCGGTGCCGCCGCCTTGCCCTGTTTCTTTTCAATGGCTTTTTTGATTGCAGCCATTTCTTCGGTCAAACGTGATACTGGTTTCGCCATTACATATGCATCCAGACCGCCATGCTTGGTCAATGTGCGCAGGCCGGCTGTTGAAATACGCAATGAGAAATCGCGATTTAAAATATCACTGTGGAACTTTAATTTTTGCAAATTTGGCAAGAAGGTACGCTTTGTATGGCGCATAGAGTGGGAAACGTTCATCCCAACTTCTGTTTTCTTACCGGTCACTTTACATACACGTGGCATTTAATAATCCTTTTAACTCGGCATAATTTATAATAAAAATCACAGAAAGTCAAGTAAATGTTTGCAATTATTTATTTAGTGACTTTTTTACGTGTGGCAGATTTTGGCAATGGCAAGATTCGCGCCAGTTCACGGACTAAATCAATGGCTAAATCTGTGTTTTCAATATCCAAAATATAGTGTGGTTTTGCGCCGTCATACGGGGTGCCTAAATCTGGCGTAACGCCGTGCGTGGCAAAGATATTTAATGTGGCGGGCATTTGTTTTACATATACTGTATCGTCGCATACCAGTAATACTGGACGGTCGTCACAGTACAACATGTATTCGCCGAACATCTTGCGATACCGAATATTGCCAGCCGGTTGGACTTGGTCGGATACGAATTGGATGAATTCTGCACTGGTTGCCATTATTATTCTCCTTGGTGTGTTTTGTCCAACAGGTCGCAAATCGTTTTGACTGGGGTAAATGTTGCGGCCGGTGTTTCAACAAAAATGGTGTTCCAGTATGCCATCGCGCCGTTCCACAGGCCTGGTCGTTCCATCGCACGCAGTGGGCGACCGTTCTTGGATTTTTCAGAAATAAATCCGGCCGATGTGTCTATAAATTCTGTCAGATTGAATTTTTTACCATTAATATCGCGTGTCGCGCATACTAAATCTGTTGGACTGAAAAATTCGCCTTTGGTTAATATATCCATATTTTCTGGGGCGATTTGGCCGGGTTCAACAATTTGCAGTGATTGTGTGCCATCTGTATTCATTACCCAGAACGGGCCGCCGCCAGGTGCCCCCGTATTGCGCACCATACCACATACGCGCAGTGGTCTGTTTAATATTCCGCGCAGTGTTGTGGCGTCTTGTGCCGTGGTATGAATTCCCAGATTCTTGTTTATAAATTCTGCAATTGCCCCCAGGTCTGCCGTGCCGTTATCAATTTGGCGGATGTATTCAAATATTTTCTGTTGTGTTTCAACAGCAATTCCGCCCAGCATTTTTTTATTATATACGGTTATATCGCGTGCATTATCAGGGCAGATATTGTCGATGTTTTTTATAAAGATTAAATCCGCATTGATATTGTTCAGGTTTTCAATTAATGCGCCATGGCCTGCGGGTCGAAACAGCAATGTTCCATCATCATTGCGGAACGGTGTATTATCCATATTCACCGCAATTGTGTCAGTCTGGGGCAACTGGTGTGACATTGTTATATTGAATTTAGTATCAAATTGTTGCGCATATTTATTAGTGATATCTGCGAATAATTTTTCGAATCCGTTTCGATGTTCCGGTGATACGGTAAAGTGTATATTCGTTGTGTTATTTGCGCCGCGGGCGTAGAGGGCACCTTCTATCAAATGTTCGGCGGCCGCAGTACGATTTTCGGTTTCATATTTATGAAATGTAATCAATGCCTTGGGTGCCGCGCCATAATTCAGGCCACGTGGTGTTAATATACAGTCTATTATATCGCGGTCGGTTGGGGTGTCGGGCAGATATTTCTTTAATTCATCATAAAATGCGAATTTTTCCAGATTATTTAATACCGTTTTTGTTGCGCTGTTTATTTCGCCAGAATCCAGAAACGAATATAAATCTTTGAACATACGGGTTGCGGCGCCGGATGCTGGGACAAACTTTACAATATTATGTGTTTTTGCATATTCGTCATATGTTTCAATCGCGCGTGTGGCGGTCGTATCATCAATTGCGATAATCCCATCATCAATGACGGCCGGCCGGTTGATATTGGCGTATGGGAACCCCGTTTCAAAGTTGTGTAATTGCGATAAAACTGTATCAACAGTCAATCCGTGGTGTTCTATTTGTTTTATATCGTTATCAGAAAAATTTGTCATGTGACCCCCTGTGTAATTATATGTTAATACAAAACAATTCATACCGCAACTGCATTTGGGTTTTGATACCTGTATCTTGAAAGGCAAAAAAATGCAACTATATATGGGATAACAAAAACAAATACAAACGTAAGGAGGATTTGTTATGAATCCAGAAGAAATGCAAGAAACACCACAACAGGCAATTGAAAAGTATACGACTGATTTTACAAAATTGGCTGCGGACGGTAAATTAGACCCTGTGATTGGACGTGATGATGAAATTCGGCGTACTATTCAGGTGTTAAGCCGTCGTACAAAAAATAATCCTGTTTTAATTGGCAGTCCCGGTGTCGGTAAAACTGCAATTGTTGAAGGATTGGCAGAACGTATTGTATCGGGTGATGTGCCAGAAAACCTGTTAAAGAAAAAGTTATTGTCGCTGGATATGGGGGCGTTAATGGCGGGCGCAATGTTTCGTGGCCAATTCGAGGGGCGCTTTAAAGCAATCTTAAAGGCAGTCAAAGAATCAAACGGTGAAATCATTTTGTTTATCGATGAATTGCATACACTGGTTGGTGCAGGCAAGGGCGAAGGTTCTATGGATGCCGGTAATTTATTGAAGCCTATGTTGGCACGTGGGGAATTGCACTGTTTGGGGGCAACGACGTTGGATGAATATCGCCAGTATATTGAAAAAGACCCGGCATTGGCGCGTCGTTTTCAACCGGTCTATGTTGATGAGCCGACTGTTGATGACACTATTTCAATTATGCGTGGGCTGAAAGAGAAATACGAAGGCCATCATGGTGTGCGTATCGCGGATAGTGCGCTGGTGTCTGCGGTAAAATTATCCAATCGGTATATTACAGACCGTTTCCTGCCGGACAAGGCAATTGACCTGATGGACGAAGCCGCCGCACGTGTCCGTATCGAGGTTGCGTCAAAACCTGAAAAGTTAGATGAAATTGACCGTCACTTGATGCAGATGAAAATCGAACAGCAGGCATTGAAAAAAGAAAAGGACGAAGATTCTAAAAAACGTTTGAAAGATTTGGAAAAATTAATCAAAGAAACAGAATCGGAATCAAAAAAATTGACTGACGAGTGGCGTGCAGAACAAGAAAAAATGCGCGGCCTGTCGGATGCAATGGCGGCACTGGATACGACACGGGCCGAAGTTGCCACCGCCATGCGTAATGGGGACTATGAAAAAGCATCCGCATTACAATATGGAAAAATTCCGGAACTGGAAGAAAATATTCGCAAGATGAACGCTGATGCGCGTGAATATAAAACGGTGTTGCCGGAACATATTGCCGCGGTTGTTAGCAAATGGACAGGGGTGCCGGCCGATAAATTGAGCATGGAAGAACAGGCAAAACTGTTAAATATCGAAGATGAATTACGCAAGCGTGTCGTGGGACAAGATTTGGCCTTGACGGTGGTGTCGCGTGCGATTCGGCGTTCTCGCGCGGGGTTATCCGACCCAAACCGTCCGGCGGGTAGTTTTATGTTCCTGGGGCCGACCGGCGTTGGCAAGACCGAGGTTGCAAAAGCCCTGGCCGAATATCTGTTCAATGATGATACGGCCATGACGCGTATCGATATGAGTGAATATATGGAACCGCACTCGGTATCACGTCTGATTGGCAGTCCCCCGGGATATGTCGGATATGAACAGGGTGGGGTGTTGACCGAAAGTGTGCGCCGTCGTCCATATCAGGTATTGTTATTTGATGAAATTGAAAAGGCGGCACCTGATGTATTCAATGTATTTTTGCAAATTCTGGACGATGGGCGACTGACCGATGGCCAGGGACATATTGTGAACTTTACAAACACAATAATTATCATGACCAGTAATTTGCCGGATATGGCGGCGGTAAAGTCGCATTTCAGACCGGAATTTATCAATCGTATTGATGAAATTGTGTTCTTTAATGCGCTCGGCAAAGATGTGATGGCAGGTATCGTAAAGATTCAGTTAAAACGATTGGAAAAGCGTTTATCTGAACGGCGCATCACGTTGGATGTGTCAGACAAGGCAGTCAAATGGCTGGCAGAGAAAGGATATGATGCTGTATTCGGTGCGCGCCCGCTGAAACGCCTGATTACGTCAAGTGTTGAAGATAAAATCGCAGACCTGATTTTGGC
>CAZJGX010000029.1:0-5225 GCA_964545825.1 uncultured Muribaculaceae bacterium | reverse complement strand
AAATAACAAATTTATCGTTCTATTTCGAATCGGGTGATACCCGCCAATCGTTTTAATCTTTCGTTATTTAATATGATGGTGCATTTATTGCTTAATGTTACATTAAGTCCATCTGCCGTTGGGTTTATGTATTTGGCATAAATGTCATATCCGGCAATTTTATCCCGGCCAGCCCATTTGTTTGCAACCAAATTTGTGTCGTATATCATGATTAATGGACGTTGTGGCAGATTTTTATTATCAGTGACAATCCCGTGAACAGCCAGTAATGTTCCATCCCCCAGTATTTCTAATTTGGTATTTGCGTGATTGCGCAGAATTAAATTCCCGTTTACGTATACATTATTATATGTCGCATCCAATGATTGCTTTACTAATTTTAATGTGACAGTTAATGTGGTCGGTGTTGTCGCCTTTGGTTTTGCAGCCGTGGTTGCAGTGGTCGGGCGTTGTATTGAATTTGCACTTTTTTGTACCTGTTTTGTTCCAGAATTTTGTTGGATTTTAGGCTTTTTCAAAAATGTACGTGTGGTTTGATCGTATTCGTCAGGAAAACGCAGTGCCAATTCCACATTTAATTCATCATCAATACCGTCTGGCGTGTTGCAACGGTGTTTATATGCTTGGCGCAGAATATCATCTGTCTTTTCCGCCCAGTTTATGACGCGTACTTTTTTGGGTTTTTGTTTGACTTTGCGTCCCATAAATTGCATTTTTTCAGCGTCGTATCCTGCAAAGCGATCCGCCAAAATATCGTTTAATTCTGGTTCAATTGCCAAATTATGCTTTTTACGATATGTGTATGCAGCACGTAATGTCGCATCAGATTTTGCTGTCCAGTCAATAATCGGTTTGGCCTTTGCCGGTTGTTCTGGTTTTTCGATGGACGTTGTCGGTTGCTTTTGTCTGCGGCCTGTAAATATTTGTTGTTCCGAATCGTATCCGTGGAATCTGTTGGCCAAAATATCGTTTAATTCTGGTTCAATTGCTAAATTATGCTTTTTGCGATATGCGTATGCGGCACGTAATGTCGCATCAGATTTTGCTGTCCAGTCAATAATCGGTTTGGCCTTTGCCGGTTGTTCTGGTTTTTCGATGGACGTTGTCGGTTGCTTTTGTCTGCGGCCTGTAAATATTTGTTGTTCCGAATCGTATCCGTGGAATCTGTTGGCCAAAATATCGTTTAATTCTGGTTCAATTGCTAAATTATGCTTTTTGCGATATGCGTATGCGGCACGTAATGTCGCATCAGATTTTGATGCCCAATCAATTGGGGCTTTTTCTGGCTTGGCCGTGACGCGGGCAACTGACTTTGGTGCGTCGTTTGATATATCGTTTAAAATTTCAGAAACAACATTAATAAACCGGGGGTCAGTCATTATTTTTTTAATTATTTCCAATACGTTTATATTTTTCTGTGCCATGTTTATTTACCTTTCTTGTTTTTTGCGGCCTTGAACTGAATATCGCGCAGTTTTTTGTATTCCCCCCCACGTGCGACCAGTTCTTCGTCAGTTCCTTGTTCTATAATTTGACCATTTTTGATAACGCATATAATGTCTGCATCCAAAATTGTTGACAGGCGATGTGCGATTACAAATGTTGTACGGCCCTGCATCAGGTCTTTCAATGCAGATTGAATTAACTTCTCGCTTTCTGTATCCAGGGCAGATGTCGCCTCGTCCAGTAATAAAATCGGGGCATTTTTCAGTATTGCGCGTGCAATTGCAATACGTTGTTTTTGTCCGCCCGACAGTAATGCACCACCTTCGCCGACACAACTTTCATATTGTTTCGGAAATGACATAATAAAATCGTGTGCATTTGCAGCGGTTGCGGCCGCAATAACCTGTTCACGTGTGGCATTTGGCATGCCGTATTTGATGTTATCTTCGATTGTGCCGTTGAACAAGAATACGTCCTGTGAAACCTCGGCTATGTTTTGACGCAGTGATTTCAATGTATATTTTTGGATGTCTTTGTTGTTTATGACAATTTTGCCAAATTGCGGTTCATAAAAGCGTTCCAGCAAATTAAACATCGTTGTTTTACCACCACCCGATGGGCCAACCAGCGCACAGACTTTGCCCGCCGGTACGTGCAGGTTTATGTTGCGTAATACCGGGTCACCCGGGTTGTATTCAAATGAAACATCTTCAAATTTGACAGACATTTTTTTGCTGGTCAATTCAATTGCATCAGGTGCGTCCTGGATATCCGGTTTGCTGTCCAAGAAATTAAATAATATTTCTGCCGCCAACAATCCGTGCTGAACTGTGTCGCCTGTTTTAGATATGCTTTTTGCCGGTTTGTATGCCGCAGTCAGTGCCAGCAAGAACGCGGTAAAGTCACCGGTGGAAATTGCACCACTGACGATGAAATGACCGCCGATAATCAGTGACAGACATAAACCGATTGAAATCATCAGTTCCAATAATGGGGATTGCAGTGCGTGTGCCTGGGTGCTTTTGTACGCGTTGTTCATAGATGATTTTAATACGGTTGCAAATTTGCGCGTTTCTTCTTCTTCGTTGGCAAATGCCTGGATAGTCTTTATCCCGTGCAGTGTTTGGTTCAGATGCTGTGACACGTCATTTGCGATAACAAAAGATTTTCGTGACAGTTTGCGACGTTTGCGCATGATTAAAACAGTCGGAACCATGATTGCCGGTACCAAGAATATCAATACGGCGCACATTTGTGGGGCATAGTACACCATTAACCCCAGTGTTATCGCCAGTGTTGCGATTTGTTGAATTGTACTGACGATTGTGCCTGTAATCAGGTTTAATACTGCGCCGGCCTGAACGCCGAAATAATTCAAAGTCTTACCAATACCATCGCCATAGAATTTTGCGATATTCATACGAACGACATGGTTATAAATACGCTTTTGCAGATTTGCACTGGCCAACAATCCTGCCTTGGACATAATCAGTGCCTTGGCATATGAAAATATGCCCTTGAATCCGAACGCCGCAATGATTTGCAACCCGAACAGGTAAATATACTGCATGCTTTTTTGGATAAAAGCCTTGTCCACAACCTGTTGAACCAGGGTGATTGTATATCCTTCGGCGGCGGCGGTACCAATTGTGGCCAAAATACCACACAACAGCCATTTCCATTGTGGACGCCCAACTTCGTTCCATATGCGCACATACAGTGACCATTTAACACGGCTGTTTGATTCGTCGCCTTTTATCAGGTTTTTTATTTTTTGTGATAATTTGTTTTTCATAGCAAATGCATTATAGAAACTATAATAAAAACTGTCCAGTACAAAGATTTAGCGCGAACAGCCCCCGAGAACGTATGGATTTATTCTGGATATTATGGAATACCAATTATCTGATGCTGGTACAAAAGAGTGGTTTTTGTCTGGGAACATCACATAGTTGAACATATGTTTATTAGGCAGTTTTGCCAACTTTTTATACAAATCATGCAACAGATCGACTGGAACCTTGTTGTCGCGGCCACCTGCAACAATAGTCACAGGAAAATTATACTGTGCAATTTCTGGGGTTGTAATATCCAGATTAATTATTTGTTCAAAGAACGTCGGTAATACAGAAATATATCGTGGTTGTTCGGATGATATAAACGGATTTTCAACGCGTATTGGTGTGCGCATGAATTCAGCCTCAGACTTGCGGCCACGATAGAATTTTCTGATTCTGTTAAATCGTTCGTCTGAAATAAATGGCGCAAACAGTGTAATGCGGTCAATATTTATCGGTCGATTTTGTGCGATTTGTCTGTTGACTGCATTGATTGTGCTGACGGCACCCACACTGTGGGCGACAATTCGCATTGGTTTTTGTATGCTGTATTTTTCGATGATGGTCAGGCCCCGGTCAATCAAATTTATTAATTCCGGTACGGTATTTTTCTGGGCTAATTTCAGATTTACATCTTTTTGAAAGCACGCCAAAAATGTTTCCAATGTGTAAATATCAAAATTGTGGCGCAATCCCCATGCAACGAATTCCTGCATCAAAGGTTCTGTTTTACAGTTGCTGGCCATGCCTGGAATCAATACCAGATTGCCATTTGGTGTGGCAGATTTTGCATATTTTGTTATATAGCCTGTTGATCCAATTGGCGTTTCAGATGAATATTTAACACGCCATTGAATAGATTTTTCTTTTACTTCAGATGTTATATTTTGTGTCATTTTGCGTTATACTTGGTATATTTAATATGTATTGTTATCTTGGTGCAGGCATTATAGGTTAAAAAATTATTTCGTCAAGTTTGAATTTTTGATTTGACATCTGTCATAAATATGGATAAAATACGCAGGCCTTTGAAAATAAAGGTGCAAAGTTTTGGGGTCATAGCTCAGTTGGTAGAGCACCTGCTTTGCAAGCAGGGGGTCGTCAGTTCGAGTCTGATTGGCTCCACCAAAATAAGTTGAACGTGTAAAGGTTTGTTAAAGGGGGTGAAGTCTGATGGTGAAAGTTCTGGTTCGCGATAATAACGTTGAACAGGCACTGCGTGTTGCAAAACGCAAATCACAAAAAGAAGGCCTGTACCGCGAAATGAAGGAACGTCAGCGTTATGAAAAACCAACAACAAAACGCAAACGTTTAAAAGAAGAAGCCGTGCGTAACGAAAAGAAACGCCAATCTAAACAACGTATGGTATTCGGTTTCTAAAGAAAATATTTCCCCACATATGTGGGGATTTTTTTATGGCATATATTTTGAACACCGTCATGCCGACTATCGTCGGCATGACGGTGTAAGTGATAGGCACCTTTGTCATTGTGAACGAGCCATCGGCGAAGTATGGCAATCCAATTAATATGTATTTTGCAAATTTAATAGACCCTATTCCTGCCTGGCGCAGGAATGACAAACCGTGCTATATGTGCGGTAATAATACGGTATGTTTTTACACTCATATTTTGCACTTGCATCATTTGTCACTCCTGCGCCAGGCAGGAGTGGGTCTTTCCAGTGTCAAGCACCGGGATGACAAACAAAAAAAGAACCTGTCACCCCGTTGAAGAACGGGGGCTACTGCGTTCCTCGACTTTCCTATACAGAACTCAATGGATGCCGACCTACGTCGGCATGACGATGGTTTATGGGGCAGCTTGTTATTGTGAACAATCTATTTGCAAAATAGAAAAATGATTTATTTCTGATTCGTCAGTGCTTTTATAATCGTGCTGCTGATATCTGGGGTGCGGGGCAGGTATACAACCCGACATA
>CAZJGX010000028.1:0-9934 GCA_964545825.1 uncultured Muribaculaceae bacterium | reverse complement strand
ATATTTACCAGTCTTGCGCGGGGTTGCCCAAATCAGTGTTTCATGTGCATTTGTAAAACGCGTACCACGGAAATTCGGCATAGGATTTGTTTTCACCCAAACAATATCATTTAAAATCCAAAATCCCATGTCTTGTAATATAGAACCAACGCGGAAAATATTGTGATACGAACCGATAACCCACATTGCACCATCCGGTTTTAAAATACGCTTGCACTCACGCATCCAGGCACGTGTAAATTCATCGTATGCATCCATACTGTCAAACGCATCCCATGCGTCACGCACAGCGCGCGCGGCAGTTTGATCTTCGGGCCGATACAAAGTTTTAGCCCCCAACTGCAAGTTATATGGACTGTCGGCAAAAATTGCATCAACAGAATTATCCGGAATACCACGCATAACCTCGATACAGTCGCCTGATAAAATTTGATTTATGTATTTTTCCATCTCTCTCGTATCTCAGAGTACATTTTATCATATTTTCATGCATAAAAAGACGCACCCACCATATGCAAATCGAAATAAAAGACTTGATTTTTATAAAAATGCAATTTTTTCTAAATTCAAATTCTGCTTTACAGTCTGATTTAAGATTGCTACGATACAAACCATGAGATGCCCTTATTGCAATTCAACCGACAGCCGGGTGACTGATTCACGCCCAGATATCGAAGACGCAATTATTCGCCGCCGGCGTGTCTGCAACCAATGCGGTGCAAAATTCACAACAGTCGAACGCGTACAAATGCGCGATTTAATGGTACGAAAAAACAGCGGAAAACTGGAACAATTTGACCGTGAAAAACTGCGGCGCAGTATAAAATTGGCATGCCGCAACCGCGATGTTGGGGACGAACAAATCGAAAAACTGGTGACGTCAATCCACCGCAGATTGGAAACAGAAACCGCAGACGATACAGTCACCAGCAGCCAGGTTGGTCAAATGGTGTCTGATTCATTATTGAATCTGGATCCAATTGCGTTTGTGCGATTTGTATCTGTGTATCGCAAGTTTTCACGCATTTCAGACTTTAAAAAAATTATAGAAAAAATACCAGAGGCTGATGACGCCACTGCGGTGTGCCCACTGCCCAAGACATCTTTGTTTTAAAACATGAAAAAAATAACCGGATTTTTATTGGCATGTATTCTGCCCATGTGTGCGTGGGCTGGTGAATATATTGACATTTTAACTGATTCAGACGCCAGTCTGTATGAACAAATTTTTACATTACAGGCATCCGAGAAAATCGACAGTGCAATCAGATTACAAAAACAAATAACAGATCCCCTGTTAATGAACGAGGTTTTATACCAACGTTATATTTCCAAAACATACCACACCAAAAGCAAAGAAGTCGCGGACTGGATGACACAATACTATGACACACCGGGTGCCGTGCGCATGGAAAAACTGGCAAAAATAAAAAAGGTAAAGGTTAAATCCGCCAAATTGCCTGTATCCATCAGTGGTGGTGCATCAATTGAAACCGCCCAATCTGAAACATGGACGGCAAAAAAATATACAGGTGCCACGGACAAGAAAATAACAGAATTCAAACGTGCAATCCGCAGTGGTTCAACAAAAACAGCACGCAAAATTTTAGAAGACTATTCATTTAAACGTAAACTAACAGAATCAGACTATGGACGTTTGGCTGGTCGCTTATCATACATATATTATACAAACGGCGAATTTGAATTGGCAAAAAAATGGGGATTTGTCGCATCTGATCAAAATTCTGAATACGGTTTATGGTCAATGGGATTGTTATATTTCAAAGAAGAAAAATTCAAAGAATCCGAACGCTATTTCAGTAAAATTTTACAGTTGAAACAAATCAACAATGCCCGAAAGACCGAGGCTGCGTTCTGGGCAGGCCGTGCGGCCGATATGGCCGGCCGCCATGACGCGGCATATGAATACTGGACAATTGGCGCCACACATCCAATGGCATTTTATGGTGCATTATCGGCAACCATGTTGGGTGGCACACCAAAATACGAATTTTTTGAACAAGACTGCACAGATGACGATATTGACGCACTGCGTGAATCCAAATACGGCAAAATGGCGCTGGCCCTGTTGCAGGTTGGGCAAAAAGAACGCGCGGAACAATACCTGAAACTGTTAATCACGTCACGCGCATCTGACCGTACATTGCACGCGGTAAATTCAATCGCAACCGCATACGAATTGCCGCGCGTTTCTATCCAGGCATCTGGTGTTATACGTGACCGTGGAATTTTAGAAATCGACGACGATATTATTTATTCTGCACAATATCCCCTGCCCGATTGGGAACCAATGGGTGGCTGGTCAATTGACCGCGCATTACTGTTGGCAATAACAAAACAAGAAAGTGGTTTCAAAACAAATGCAAAATCCAGTGCCGGTGCAAACGGTCTGATGCAGATTATGCCAGGAACCGCAAAATTGGTTGCACGCAAAAACAAGGTTGCAATGTCAGACATTGATATATCAAAACCCGAACACAATATGTTCTTGGGTCAACAATATATTGTAGACCTGCTGGCACAACCTGCAATTGATAACAATATAATAAAAATGCTGGCGGCATATAATTCAGGTCTGGGTACTGTTATAAAATTTGAAAAGAATTTCGAAACATACGACCCATTACTGTATATCGAAAGTTTCCCGGCATATGAAACACGTGGATATATCAAACGTGTAATGTCAAATCTGTGGCTGTATCGTGCACGTCTGAATCAACCACTAACCACGATGAAGGATTTAGCCGACGGTCAATGGCCAATGTACAACAGCGAAGACGAATACGTACAAAAACAAATCGCCGATCGTATGTCTATATAAAAAACAGACGCCCCAATCGGGGCGTTTTTTTATTCATAATAACAACGACTGCCTGCGGGTACAATCTTATAGTACCCAGTAAAATCATAACCTTCGTCTTCCATTAAATAGCAACCTTGGATTGTTTCATTATCCCCAGGGTCCGATGTACCTTGCGTCGCATGTGAACTGAATGGACACTGTGTACATCCTGTCATCCCCATTACACCAAAGCCTTCGATATAATTTTCCTTAATCGCGGAACTGGCACCATAAAAACCTGCGGCGCAACGATATTCAGAACGCTCTTCCCAGGTACAATTATCTGTATTACATTCCGTCCATTTATTTACCTGATATCCGTTCCAAGAATCGCTCCACGCATCCGCATCATATGGTATTTCCGTTGTTGGATCACAGGCCCTGACCACACTGCATGGTTGACATGTATATACCCCACCATCATTCTGAGAGCACCCCATCGCCGCAAATTCCGGATTCAATGTCAAAATATAGCCATCTTCACATTCGTGACATATATGAAATTTTTTGAATTGCCCTAAATAATTTGTATAACACAGCGCATACGGAAACATATACTGTTTACAATGTGCAATATTTTGTTCAGGTTCTAAAATTGATGCACACGATGCCGTATCCGGCGCCGCTTGGTCACATCTGGCGTATACTAATTCCGTCGCTAGCAATGTTGACATTGTAACGATTAAGACTTGTTTTTTCATTATTCAATCTCCTGCTGTTGTAAAAACAAAACCACCATTTGTGGTGGTCAGGAGGTTGATGACAATTACAGGAATTGTGTTGCGTATTGAGTATTTCGCAAACCCTCCTGACCAAGGTCAGGAGTCTGTTCTTCGTCTGAACATCAAAATAGGCGCAATCGCGCCACACAAATGTATTCCGACGCCTGTATAGAGGTCATCACACCCCATCACCGGAACTCCCGGCGACATTGTTTATTATATAATGCCAAGTATATAAACACAAGACATAATATAAAAACGCCCCAAACGGGGCGTTTTATTTAATCATGATAGCATTTTGCATATTCTGGATATATTTTATAAACTCCGAAAATATCACTGCCACCAGCCTCAGACAGATAACATCGTTGGATTGTTTCATTGTCACCTGCCACAGACATACCATACGCAGTAGCCACCGCATTAATAGGACACCGTGTGCATCCGTTAATTCCCATAACACCAAAGCCTTCGATATAATTTGGAACAATTTTGTCACGCTCGCCATAATATCCATCGGCGCAACGATATTCGGAACGCTCTTCCCAGGTACAATTATCTGTATTACATTCCGTCCATTTATTTACCTGATATCCGTTCCAAGAATCGCTCCACGCATCCGCATCATATGGTATTTCCGTTGTTGGATCACAGGCCTTGACCACACTGCAGGGCTGACATGTCCACATTGATACAATATCTGATTCATTACAACCAAAATCTATCAAAATATGACTGGGTACCAGAATATATCCCTCTTTACACTCTAAACAAGTATATACTTTTTTATATTGGCCTTTATCATTTTTATAACAAAAATGATAAACATCACCAACATCATTGGACATCATTGTCTTACAATTTGCTATTGCCTGTGGGGAAGCGGCTGTCGAACACTTACTATCCTCATATCCCGCCATCTGACATCCGGCATAGGCATATGCCCCCATCAATAAATAAACAATTGTACTTGCAATAATTTGTTTTTTCATAATTCAAACTCCTGATTTTGTATAAAACAAAACCACCCATTAATTCAGGTGGTCAGGAGGTTGATGACAATCTTGTGAATTGTGTGCTTATTCAATATATTCACAGCCCTCCTGACCACAAGGTCAGGAGTTTTTCATCAGAATATTAAAAAACGGCGCATCAAACGCGCCACAGGTTTATATTCCGACGCACAAGCAGAGGCCATCACACCCCATCACCAGAACTCCCGGCGACATTGTTTATTATATAACGCCAAGTGTATAAACACAAGACATAATATAAAAACGCCCCAATCGGGACGTTTTATTTCTGTTTATTTTTATACAGTCTATTATAGTGATAAATCGCACGATGTGCAGACAAACCCATTGCGCCCAACATCAGTACCAACGTCGGTGCAACTTCTGAAAACGTATGATCGCGCGTACCCATGGTGCGCAAAAAACTTATAAATTCACCCGTCAGCATCCCATTGCCGCCCAAATACAGCAACAAAAATATATGACTGTAAATTTTACTGCCTTTGTCGTTTTTCATATAGTACCTTTTTGACAAAAAATATAGACAAAGCAAATATAAAGTCAACAAAAAAGTAATTTAATTATCCGCAATAACATGCTATGCTGAAACACATGAAGCAAACACCTGATTTTTCAATTGAATCCGAATATGACAATCAAATTGTTGCCGGTTGTGACGAGGCCGGACGCGGCCCCATCTGTGGCCCAGTTGTGGCGGCGGCGGTAATTTTTCCCAACCGCGACATTGAAATACCCGTCATAATTCGCGATTCCAAACAAATGACCATCACCCAGCGCAATGCCGCATACGATTGGATTACAAAAAACACAATTTGGGCGGTGGCGCAATGTACACCGTCTGAAATTGATGAGTTAAATATATTATGGTCATCCATGTTGGCAATGGAACGTGCCGTTGCGAAATTGAATATGCACCCCGACCTATGTTTAATTGACGGAAACCGTGTACCCAAAAAACTGACGGGACGTCCGATTGTAAAGGGTGATGCAAAATCATTATCAATTGCCGCCGCATCTGTCATTGCCAAGGTGACACGTGACCGAATAATGCAGGAACTTGCCATCCAATACCCACAATACGCATGGGATAAAAATGCGGGATATCCAACACAAACACATTTGCGCGCCATTGAAAAATATGGTATAAATGAGCATTATCGAAAAAGTTTTGGTCCAATAAAAAAATTAATCGAAAGGAATAAAGATGCAACTACGCACAATTAAAGATATAGACCTGCGCGGTAAATATGTATTACTGCGTGATGATTTTAACGTTCAAATCGTAGATGGCGAAATCACCGACGCATTTCGCATTGAACAAAGTATGCCAACTATCCGCGCGCTGCAATCTGCCGGTGCACGCATTGCAATTTGCGCACATCTGGGCCGACCAAAGGGGATGCGCAACATGGAATATACACTGGCCCCGGTTGCAAAATACATGAATATCCCATTAATCCCAGATTGTCTGGACAAGGATTTCTTGGCCAATATGCATGACGGCGATGTCGTATTATTGGAAAACGTACGCTTTTATAGCGGCGAAGAAAAAAATGACCCGGCATTTGCGGCCGACTTGGCGCGTGGATATGACATATTTGTAAATGATGCATTTGCCGTATCACATCGCGCCCATGCCAGTACGGTTGGCGTGGCTGAAATATTACCGTCATACGCGGGCAAATTATTGGCATCTGAAATAGAAAATCTGTCTGCGGTTATGGAAAAACCGACACGCCCATTATTGTCAATTGTCGCCGGCAGCAAAGTTTCCACAAAAATCGGCGTATTAAAGGCATTGGCAAAATTATCAGACACCCTTATCATCGGTGGTGCATTGGGTACAACATTTAATTATGCCCAGGGAAACAAGGTCGGCAATTCTTTGTATGAGGCAGATCAAAAAGACACCGCCCTGGAAATCTTGGACTATGCGGCGGCAAACAATTGTCGCGTATTATTGCCACTGGACAAAGGCGTTGCCAAAGAATTCGCCCGCGACGCAAAACGTGAAAATCGCGCAATTGACCAAATCGCAGACGACGATGTGATTATTGATTCCGGGATTGAAACCACCGCCCGTGATGTTGCAGAAATCAAAAAGGCCAAAACTGTAATTTGGAACGGTACTGTCGGTATGGCAGAGTGGGCCCCCACATGGTCATACGGTTCATTTGAAATCGCAAAAACAATTGCCGACGAAACACGCAACGGTAATATCACCAGTGTTATCGGTGGTGGCGACACTGTTGCCGCGTTAGAAGCATGCGGCGTCAAGAACGATATCACATATGTATCAACCGGCGGTGGCGCTTTCCTGGAATTTATCGAAGGTCGCGTACTGCCCGGTATCGCAATATTGGAAGATAAATAATCACACCAGATTATTTGTTATAAAAAAATCCCCCATTGGGGGATTTTTGTTGTAATCAGAAATTATATCTGAATTTTAACATGCCCGTCTGGGACGTATAGTCTTTGTGTAAATCCAAATCATAATTCACAGACAATTCAATCCCATTAATCAATGCCGCCATACCAATACCAAATTCGCCCCCAAATCGCGACAATCTGTCCGCATTAACAATATATGATGCGGCACCCGGCATCAACACTGTCGACACAGATTCATCAGACAAAAAATCATATGTCGCCGCCGCACGCAGTTCTGGCCGCAAAACGAATTCACTTTCCACATCAATATCAAACGTGTATTTCAATCCGGCAACACCGGTCATGAAATCAGAATCGTCTGATTTAACAATTGCAATTCCATTGTTATAGTCATCTTGGGATATATGCAGATAGCGCACACCTGCCATTGGTGTCACACCTGTGTCAAAATCATATCCTGTCATTAATTGCGCACCATAAGAATCAACATCATATTCATTGGTCATATTTATCCCAAATAAATTCACCCCTGTTGAATAATCCGCAAACGTATAGTTAAACGCACCATTTATGAACCAATCACTTGGCTTATATTGCGCATACGCAAACAAAGTATTGCTTTCAATATCGGTCTTATTCGCACCGGTATGAACATCAGTGTCACCATATGCATATCCCATACCGAACGTATACTTACGATTAAATGTTGCATCAACACCAACCGCCATACCACGCGTATCACCATGGAACGCACTGTTCATTTTTGACCGATTGATTAAGCCGTGTGCCCACATACCGGCCCCGGTCGTCACAAAGTCACCACCACTGCGTCCAGTGACAGCCCCCGCCATACGGGACGCAACCAATGACAAAACCTGGTTCTGAACAGATGTGGATACCGAGTGCGTAATCGGTTTGTCTGCGGGGGCAGATTTTACAGATTCAGCCTCTATATAATCCGCATCCCCACGCATCAGCGCACGTTGAACATTTATACCCGCAACAGAATTACCACTATTTACCACCCCAACCAGCGTCGCCGCCGCCAAATTCGACAGTCCCACATCTGCGGCAATATCATCAACCCCACGCGCTGAAATTACAACGCCTGCCGCGCCATTGTTTTGAACATCGAATAACGTACCGACATTGATATTGCTGAAATCATTATCTGTATCAAAGATTTTATATGTTCCAACAGTTGCCACGTTCAAATTTAATTCCGCACTGTCGCCAAATTTCACATCACCATACAGACGTCCGAAATTGTTGCTATCTAAAATGACAGCATTAACCACGCCATCTATCTGTGCATTTTTTTGCTGAATTATCGCAGTACCTAAATTCAATGTGGCATCATCAGATAATGTGAAATCACCATCCCCCAAGATACCACCCGACATAGTCGTATCACCACCTGATATTATAACGACACCGTCATTATAGATATCATTAAATTGGCCACCGGCACGATTGCCTGAAAACACGTTATTTCCTGCCAGTTCTATTCTGCCAGAATTATAAATCGCACCACCTTTTGCAGCCCTATTACCAACAAATAAAGTATCCACAATTGTCGCGGTCTTATTAATCTGAACATGGCCGCCGGTAAAGTATCCCTTCTCAATCTGGGCGTTGTCTATAGAAATACCACGGTTTTTATCCTTAATCTGAACAGTACCACCACCGATAATGTTCAAATTACTCAACGCAGTGTAATACATACCATTTTTATCGGCCATATTATCTTTGATTTCGGTTGCAATCCACTTTGCACCATCTTTTAATGTAATGGTTGGACTGCTGATAATCAACTTGCTTAAATCAGACGGTTTCTCGCTATCATAGGATATAATTGTGTTTCCTGTCCAAATGGAATCCGTACCGGCAAACACAATATTTACAAACGCATCAATCGGGGTGCGTGATGTTGTATCATCATAGTTAAAATTTATGTTGCCCATCATTTTTGTAAATGGTACAGGCGCACCGTCCACAACATCAGCATTAATATTAACCGTTGCATTACCACGTGCCACAATCGCATCACTTGGCGCGCTGATTGTTGTATTACCCGAAACATTGACAACACCCTGACTTAACGCCACAATTGCCGCATACCCATTTTCAGTTGACAAGTTTATATCATTAGCCTTGATATCAATTGTTGCAAGCGTGCCATTACTGTCTTTTGTATCATTTTCCACCCATAACGCCGCCAAAACATTTTTATTAGTAATATCAACCTGATTTGCGACGATTGACACCAATCCTCTTTTTCCGGCTTTCACTGCAAAAGAATTTTTTGAAGTAATAGAAATATTATCTGTTGCCTTTAAATTTAATACACCATCTACCTGGGCACTTGCTGCCATTTGAACAGCATCCAATGTTATACTACTTGTATTTTCACCACCAACATTACCGATTGCCCCATTTTTCGAATATATAGCATATGAACCGTCTGTAAGTGTAAAACCAACCGTATCTGTGGTTAACGAATACTCTTCCCCATTTGCATAGGAAATATATTTCAAATCGCCACTGATATAATCATCATTTAAATTTATAACATCTGCCACTGCGGGCATAACCAGCAACACCGGCAGAATTGAAACAGCGCTCAGCAATTTATGGTACATCCTATCTCCTTTCTTTTAGGTATGTATTATATATGCTAGCAGTATTTAATTTATAATCAACATGTTATTGATTTATAAGAAAAATCCATCAAAACAGCGGCCTTACTTTCTTGCTCGACTGCGCGTTGCTTGTTCTCATATACAAATTTGCGAACCTGCAACATTTGTTGCAGGCCATCGTGTCACAAACCAAAATTAAAACGCCCATACAGGGCGTTTGAATTTTGGTTGGGGCAGCTGGATTCGAACCAACACTGACGGAGTCAGAGTCCTCTGGTA
>CAZJGX010000027.1:0-10690 GCA_964545825.1 uncultured Muribaculaceae bacterium | reverse complement strand
TGGAATACCTGGTCTGCAAAGCCCTTTTCGATGATAGATGTTTCTTCTTCGCGGTCTTTATTAATCTTTTCGATTTTTTGCAGTTCAATCATCTGGGTGCGTTCATCTTTCTTTACACCATGACGGGTCAAGACGTTAACACCGATAACTGTACCTTCTTCGTTTGGCCCAACGCGCAGTGATGTATCCTTTACATTTAACGCCTTTTCACCAAAGATGTTGCGCAACAAGGCTTCTTCTGGGGTCAGCAATGTTTCAGATTTCGGTGAAACACGACCAACCAAGATATCACCCTGCTTTACACGTGCGCCGATATAAATGATACCGGATTCGTCCAAATTCTTTAACGCTTCTTCACCAACGTTTGGGATATCGCGTGTGAAAGCTTCCGGGCCTAACTGTGTATCGCGAACCTTGAATTCTTTTTCAACAATCTTGATAGATGTGAATACGTCATCACGTGAAATACGTTCGGAAATAACGATAGAGTCTTCGTAGTTATATCCACGCCATGGCATAAATGCAACCAATACGTTGCGACCCAATGCCAATTCACCATAGTTCATTGCCGCACCGTCGGCGATAATGTCGCCGGCCGATATACGGTCGCCAACCTTGACCAATGGTTTCTGGTGAATCAGTGTGTCACTGTTGCTGCGTTCAAATTTTTCCAGATTGTAAATATCTACACCTGTCACGACGTTGCGACTGTTCATGCACTTTACCACGATACGGTTTGCATCCACAGATTCAACAACACCACTGTGTTTTGCAACCTTACCTGTGCGGGAATCACGGGCAACCTCGCGTTCGATACCGGTACCGACCAATGGTGCCTGAACACGCATTAATGGAACCGCCTGACGTTGCATGTTAGAACCCATCAACGCACGGTTCGCGTCGTCGTTTTCAACGAACGGTATCAAACCGGTTGCAATTGACACCACCTGGCGTGGCGCAACGTCAATCAGGTCGATTTCTTCTTTTGGAACCATGGTAAATTCGCCGTCTACACGTGCGGTCACCATATCTTCGGCCAAGATACCCTTGTCTGTTGTCGGGGTATTACCCTGGGCGATTTTGTGTCCCAATTCTTCATCTGCGGTCAAGTATACAATTTTATCTGTAATCTTGCCGTTTTCAATAACGTAGTATGGTGTTTCAATAAATCCGTATGGATTGACACGCGCATACGTTGACATGTGGTTAACCAGACCAATATTCGCACCTTCGGGTGTATGAATTGGGCACAAACGACCATAGTGAGTCGGATGAACGTCGCGAACATCGATACCGGCACGTTCACGGTTCAATCCACCTGGCCCCAACGCCGAAATCAAACGTTTGTGTTCCAATTCCGCCAACGGGTTGTATGCTTCCATAAACTGAGACAATTGTGATGTACCCAAGAATTCGGAAACCAAACTCATCAACGGTTTAACATTAATAACATCCTGCGGTTGCATGTTTGCAATATTCGGGCTGGACAACTGTTCGCGAACCAAACGTTCAATGCGAACCATACCATTGCGGAAATTCTGTTCCAGCAATTCACCAACCGTGCGAACACGACGATTTGACAGGTTATCAATATCATCAACTGTATCTTTGTGGTCAATAATATTTGTTAATGTCTTTAACACCGCCAAGAAATCAGATTTTGTCAGCAAGCGTTCATCTTCTGGTTTTTTGCCAGATTCAATTTTCAAACGCTTGTTCATCTTGAAACGACCAACAGCCGACAGGTCATAATATGCCGCATCAAAGCCCTGGCGCATGAACAAGTTAATCGCGGCCTCTAATGTTGGGCGTTCACCCGGACGGATGATGTTATAAACTTCGATCAATGCTTCTTCACGGTTTGTGGTTTTATCCGCCAACAGAGTGTTGCGCATATGTGCAGTAATCGTCGTATTATCAATAGAAATCAAAGAGATGTTTTTAACACCCATTTTGTCCAAATCAGCCAATACTTCATCGGTGATTTCAGTGCCGGCCTGGAATACGACTTCGTCACCGGACATAATCGGATCAAACAGATATTCGCCAATCAAACTTTCCGGCAGAACGCCAAATATCTTGGACGCTGTCATAATCTTGGACAGACGTTTTGCGTTCAGACGGTCGCCCTTTTTGGCCAATTCTTTTTTATCTTTTGGATTGATAATATCATAGTTCAGGCGATATTTATCCAAGCCTTCAAATACGGCCGTGTCACCTGTCCAATATTTGCCATCAAACGATAACGGAATACGTTTATAAAACGCAGACAAGATTTCTGTATCAGACATACCGCGAATTGATGTCTTGCGTGGGTCTGCAATCCATTTCTTTTCATCTTCGGCAGACGGCAGGCAACGCAATAATACAGTGGCCGGCACCTTGCGGCGACGGTCAATACGGACATAAATCACACCCTTGGATTCTTCAAAATCAATCCATGAACCATGTTCCGGGATGATACGCGCGGTATATGTGATTGGATTACCCGCAACTTTTGCCTCTTTGGTGGTTGCAAACACGACGCCCTGGGCACGATGCATCTGGGATACGATAACGCGTTCAACACCCGATGCGATAAAACTGCCGCGTTCTGTCATCAACGGCACTTCGCCCATAAATATTTCTTGTTCTTTGATATCGCGCAAAGTCTTTTTGCCATCTTCGGCGATGTCCCACAAAATCAATCTCAGCTTCAATTTCAGTTTGCTGGAATATGTCATATTGCGCAGCATGCACTCTTTTACATTGTATACAGGCTTGTCCAATGTGTATTCAACAAATTCCAAATCTGCGATTCCCGCATAGTCTTTAATCGGGAACATAGACGAGAATACATTTTGCAGCCCAATATTTTTGCGGTTTTGCGGGGCTACATCAGCCTGTAAGAAGTCTTTATAAGAATCGTATTGAATTTCTACTAAATCAGGAAGCGGAGTTTGCAAAAAACTTTTACCAAAAGATTTTCTAAGTTTCTGGATAACTGCCATGGGTATCAATCCTTTTTTTCTGCGTTTTGCAAACGAAACGTTTATATATCTGTATTACGCCTGTGTGCCCACCGGGGAATTTTATCCACGGTGGGCGGCGTTTTTGCGGCATTGCCGCAGTTTTTGTTTTTTGAACCCGTGTGGGTTCGGTGTCAAATTATTTCAATTCAACTTTTGCGCCAGCGGCTTCCAATGTCGCCTTCATTTTGTCGGCTTCATCTTTGGCAACTGCTTCTTTGACTGTCTTTGGTGCAGATTCAACCAAAGCTTTTGCTTCGCTCAGGCCCAAACCTGTCATTTCTTTCACAGCCTTGATAACAGCCAATTTGTTTGCACCAACGTCACTCAAAACAACGTCGAATTCTGTTTTTTCTTCAGCGGCGGCTGCAGCAGGGCCCGCGGCAACTGCAACAGCAGCAGCGGCGCTAACGCCCCAAGTTTCTTCTAATGCTTTGGACAGTTCAACTGCTTCCAAAACGGTCAATTTTGACAATTCATCAACTAATTTTTGAATGTCTGCCATTTTTGTACTCCTATTTTGTTAGGTAATCAGAAGGCGCACCTTCTGAACTTTATTATTGTTCTTTCTTTCCATACTCTGCCGAAACACGTGCCAAGCGCGATGCAGGTTCGACCAATATACGCGCAATAGTTCCACGGATTTCCAACAGGGAAGGAAGCTTGGATAATTGCATAATCCCATCAGCGTTCAAGACGTCTGCATCCATTTTACCACCGATGATTGTCAAATTCGGATGTTCATCAGCGAATTTTGCCAATACCTTGGTGACCGCCAGACCGTCTGTTGCAATTGCAACCGCGGTTGGACGTTTCAGCATATCGGATACAGGTTCGAAATCAGAATCTTTCAATGCCAATTTCATCAAACGGTTCTTTACAACCTTGAACAGTGCAACCATCGGGCGCAATTCATTACGCAACGCCTCGAATTCTTTAACGGTCAGACCGTTGTTTTCAATGATGAAAACACCGTTTGCCTCTTTCAGGGACGACTGCAACGCTGAAATCAAATCTGATTTTTCTTCGCGTTTCATCTATTTTTTCCTTCAAGCTTCTTTTGTTAAACTTTCCATCCGGGTTTCCCCGGGATGGGGCTTTGTTCCTGCCCCAAAGAATTTTCTTTGTCTATGATGGAAATTAAGTTCGTATTTGTGAACACCATCAGTCTTGGACAGAAATCTGTTTGCCGCGATTTGGGTTGCCCCAAATCATGGCGTATTATTTTACATCAACCTTTAAGCCCGGGCCCTGGGTCGTTGCAACAGCGCAACCCAAAATATACTGACCCTTGGACGATGCAGGTTTTACCTTTTTCAACTGTTCAATCAATGCAGTTGCATTTTCAACCAGTTTATCGGTTGTGAACGACATTTTGCCGATACCTGCGTGGATGATACCTTTCTTTTCCGCACGATATTCAATCTGGCCGGCCTTGGCTGTTTTAACAGCATCCGCCACATTGTTTGTCACCGTACCTAATTTTGGATTCGGCATCAAACCTTTTGGCCCCAAGATACGTGCAATTTTTGACATTTTCGGCATCATATCAGGTGTTGCGATAACACGGTCGAAATTAATTTCGCCACCGGCGACTTTTTCAATCAATTCTTCGCCACCAACAACATCTGCGCCTGCCTTTTTGGCTTCATCAGCACTGTTAACAGTGAACACTGCAACGCGAACCGTTTTACCGGTACCGTTTGGCAATGACAACATGCCACGGATATTTTGGTCAGCCTTGGTGACATCAATACCCAAACGAATTGCAATTTCCAATGTTTCATCAAATTTCTTGGATGAATATTGACGCAACGCTTCAATCGCATCAGCAATGGTATAGACCTTGTCCATATCCAGGTTTGCCCATGTCTTTTGTCTTTTTGTCTGTTTCATGATATTATTCCTCCACCTTTACGCCCATAGAACGGCATTGACCGGCAACGATATTCATTGCGGATTCAATGGTAGAGCAATTCAAGTCCGGCATTTTGTTTTCTGCGATTTCTTTGATTTGCGCCTTGGAAATAGTGCCAACGAAATCACGACCCGGTTTTTTAGAACCAGATTTCAGTTTCAATGCCTTTTTAATGAAATACGACACAGGCGGCAATTTCATGATAAATTCAAAACTGCGGTCTGTATAAACAGTGATAATGCAAGGAATCGGCATACCCGGTTCTTTGTCAGATGTTTTGTCGTTAAACTGTTTGCAGAATTCTGCGATATTAACACCAGCCGCACCCAACGCCGGTCCAATTGGTGGCGCAGGATTCGCCTGCTTTGCGGGGACAACTAATTTAACAATCCCCTTTAGTTCTTTTTTTGCCATTTTTCACTCCATTTCTTTGGTTTGTGATTGTGGTACGATTGGCTATCTACCACACCGGATTTTTAACGAAACCATTTCGCAAAAACCCAAAAACTTTTTTTCATTTACACCCGTTCTACCTGTTCAAAACCCAATTCAACACTGGTCTCGCGTCCAAATACCAATATGGTGACGGTCATTTTCTGCTTCAGGTTATCAACCTCTGATGCGATACCATTGAATCCTGCGAACGGTCCATCGATAACATGAACTTCCTGGCCAACAGTGTATTCAATATCTTCGGATATAATAGCACCCTCTTCTACTTGCTTTTGCAAGCGACGTGCCTCTTCTTCACTGACAGCAATCGGTTTATTTTTCGCGCCCAAGAACATAACAACCTGAGGCATTAATTTTACCAACGAAAACGTTTCATTGGTTAAAACCATCTGAACCACAATATAGCCCGGGAAGAATTTTCTTTCACTTTTTACGCGTTTTCCGCCCTTGATTTCTGTCACTTCGCGTGTTGGAACCAAAATTTCACCAAATAACGCGTTCAAACGCCGTTTATCAATCTGTTCACGCAGGCCACGGGCAACCTTATCCTCGCACCCGGTATGAACATTTACGACAAACCATTGCATTTTTCCTTCCATATGCACATCCTTTCACGTATTAGAAAATCCATCCAACAATCGCGTTCAAAATACTGTCAATCACAAAGAAAAACAGCGCCGCCAAGCCAGACACAACCAAAATCATAACCGTTGCACGCACAACACTGTCACGTGACGGCCAAACAATCTTAAACCACTCACTGCGCACCGACTTGATATAATCCAGCAATTTTTTCATCAATAATCCCAATATTTAAATATTTGCAACTATTTAAGAACCAACAGATTTCTGGCAGGGGCTAAAGGAATCGAACCCTTATCCGCGGTTTTGGAGACCGATATTCTACCGTTGAACTAAGCCCCTAAGAAACTCTTTTTACCTGCTTTTCGTATCTGTTATACCCCAATAGTTGCGCAAAGAATAGCATACCAGAACAGAAAATCAAGCAGAAAGTATTATAAATCCTTTATTCTTTTTACGCAAGCCATTTTTACATACCAGAAAACACTATTTTAAGTCTTTTTATACATTTATATGAAAAACGTGCACTTTTTACTTGCACGGCGTGGCAAAATTTGTCTACAATCAACCAAAGCAAGGGAGAGGAAACACCGTGGCAGACCGCATAGAACCGCCAATTTTAATGTCAAGACTGATGACATTTGTATTTGCCGCATCGTTGGTGGTGCTGGCTGTGCTGTTTATAACGCTGTATCGTATGTTCCCGCTGAATCGTCCCCAGGTGTTCTTTTTATTAACCCACCCACGCAACGATCGTGTAATTGTGTTGGCAGATTTAGAACCAAACGATAGCAAGAAAAATATAGAATACTTTGTACGTGGATTTATTCGCGAATATGTCAAGGCACGCAATGAAATTGTGCCAAACATTGGTGAAATGCGTAATAAATGGAACAATAACAGCGATAGCCTGGTTCACGCCTGGTCATCACCAGATGTGTATGAGCAATTTAAGTCCACCCAAATGTGGAACGCAATAATGAACGATATTCCTGATTTTGTGTTATCGTGCCCTGTTGAATTCACATCACCAATTAAGGCTTTTAATGCCCAGCAAAGTAATTTTTATGGAATCAGTGATACTTATGATGTCACATTTAGTTATTATTGCACATATAATGATGGACAGGTAGGCAAAAAAAATTATACAATCCGTATAAAGGTGGCAAAAACAGATTCCAATGAAATGAAATGGCAGGATAGACTGGCCAATCCGTTGGGGATTTATGTATCAGAATATTCAGTTCAATCTGATAATGGCGACCCACTGGATACAGGATATTTAGACGAATAAGTAAAGACGGAAAGGAAAAAAGATGACTTTCTTTGGCAATGTAAAAATAAATGTTTCAATACTGTGTTTGGCTGCGCTGTGTGTGCTGACGGTACAAAATGATGTATGCGCTGCACAATATGGCATCCAGGCGGCATGGGACAACCCAAACGCCAATATGGCCGCCGGCAGTTCAAAGCCAGGATATGCCCAATTGTCATGGGCGCCGGGCAATGTATTGCCACTGAAATTGCGCAACGGTATGGTGACAATGCTGACATTGCCAAATGGTGAACAGATAGAAGACGCAATTGTCGGGACGCCGGGCCTGTTCAGTTTTGATGCCGCCCAAGGCGCACGCACTATGATGATAACACCGGAATCGTCTAATCAGGGTTCTGATACAAATATGATTGTGACGGGGAAATCCGGTAATAAATATATATTCTATCTGCGTAGCGAACCAATCGGTTCCAGCGAAATAACATATTCACAGGTTGATGTCGTAATTGATGGAAATGGTGCATTGCCTGGTGCCACATCTTCTGCATCGGGTGCGACGGGTGCCGCTGTATCAGGTTCCAGTTCCATATTTAAAAAGGCATCCAAATCTGGTGGTACCGTTGGCGTTGATGGTGAAGACTATGGCTGGATAAAATCCATGAAAATAGATCCGTCTGAATTCCGGTTTGATTTGGATATATTTGTGCCAAATCCGGATGATTATGTAATTGCGCCTGAACGCGTATGGCGTGACAGAATATTTACATATATTGACTTTGGGGACAAGGTTATTTCCATGACCCAACGTCCGGTTGTATCATTATTGGTCGAAGGTGGTGAATCCCCGGTCGGATTCCGTACCGATGGCGAAGATGGACGCTTGCTGATTGTAGAGGCTGTTGGCGATATGGTTCTGCGCAGCGGTCAACGTATCGTTTGTATCAAGAAACGTGAAAAGCCCTTCTTGATTGCAGATACGGCATCGGTTATGGCACTGGCAGAGGCTAATGTTGCACAATCTATGATGTCTGGACAATCGCTGAATAATATTGCGTATAATGCAGATTTGGCCGCGATGGCCGGTGGCGTGGCAAATTATACAACAACACCAATGTTTGTTGGCAATGCCCCCATGGGCACAACAAATACAGCCGGTGTTTATATGCCGGCGGGATATGGCATTGCACCATCTATGAACTATTCATCTGGTGGTACATCCGGTCTGACCATGATGCCAACAGAACGCGTGACGGCAGGTTCTTATTTACCAAACACGAACATACCATTAATTACCAGTAATCAAAACGGTGTGGCCGTTGAATTGAAATCTGATACATCAGTTCGTGCATTAGACGAATACTGGAACGGATTGCTGGCCAAATTCAGTGGCGAAGACGGCCAGGGAATACTGACCAATTATAAAGACATGGTGTTCTTTGCGGTGGATGAACAAGGCGTGGGCGATTTGGGTGCGTCATCATCTGCGGCGGGCCGTTTATACCGACTGCGCATTGGGCCAATGTCTGATATAGAGGCGGCGCAAAAACTGTGTGACCAATTGCTGAAATTCAGTGGTGCCAGTTGCAACGTCGTACGTATGCAATAAAATACTCCGAATATCAGGGGGGCGGATAAGGTAATGGCAAAATTAAAAGAACAGTTTTCAGATTTTCGCAAATCTACACCACGTCATATTCAGTGGCTGCTGTTGGTGGCGGCGTTTATCGTGGTGCTGATTTTTTTAACGTTGCTGTTTACCGGAAAAAAAGAAGATACTGATATAAACGAAGAAACCACGGCAGAATTATTCTTTGCGCCGGAAATGTTGGATTGGGATAATACGCCAACAGGTGACACTCAATCGGCCGATGTTGTTGTATCTGCAACCGCACCGGTAAAGATTTCAGACATTACAAAATCAGCGGATATATCCGGATTCAGCATGACACAACAATGCACCGGCATGGCAAAAATAGATGATGTCAGCACGTGTCAAATGCATATCAAATATGCGCCAACATCATCTGCAATGCGCAAACAGATAAAAATTATTGTTCGTTGGAAAACAGTTAATGCGCCGGCGGGAATTGAAGATACGGTATCTGAATTTTATGTGACATTGGGCGCAACAGGTAATGCGATACAAGACGAACCGGTAAAAAAAATAGAACCGGCCCCAGCCCCAGTTCCTGAGAAAAAACCAGAACCGATACAGGCCCCGGAACCTATTGTTATACCAGAACCGGATCCCGAACCTGTAAAGCCGATTGAAAGGCAAATCAAAAAAGACATTGAAACGATTGCACCGTCTGCACCGATTGATGATATTTGGGCTGGCAACGGTGGCAATACAGATGATTATGTACCTGCGCCAGAGGCATGCTCTGACTTTGCAATCCCGGGGTATAATTCTGCGGGACGCCAGATTGGCTGGATAAAGCCAGAACGTGGCGCGTATTATTTTCATCCGTTCTCGGACAAGGATTGTGACAAGCCAACAGGTATTTATAACCCCGATAACGGTATTATCACAGATATCAAAGATAACGGCAAACACATCGGAACTGATGCCGAACATATTGGTCGTGGTCTGATAACAACAGGTACACTGCCAAAATTAACAAATCCGGCAACACGAAAAACATCTGGTAATGCAGAATATTATGATGCGACAAAACTGGCCGGAAATGCCCCATCATTGATGGAATTGCCCGCCCCAACACCGGGTAATGCACAAACACAATCAGAAAACTTTAAATCGATGTTCAGTATTGTCGATAAATCACAAAATGCAAATCCAGATAAATTTATTGGTTCATCTCTGGATGCTGTTTATTCATCACAACCATACGACAGACGCTTTATATTGCGTCAATATAAACCAATACCTGCCACAATAGTATCTGACGTGCGTGCCGACCCCAGCATGTATAACGGCAATGAATCAGGAAACATACAATTACCGGTACGTGCAACGGTTGACCGCAACGTTTATGCAGATAATGGTCGCACGATTATAATTCCAACTGGGACATTGATGTTGGGATATGTGACAGGTAAACTGCCAGGCCCATACACAACAATAGGCCGCATGCAAATAAAGTGGTATCAATTTATTTTACCAAACGGTGTAGAGTTTAATTTTGCCGCAGGCCAAGATCCTTTTTCTGCGGATTCACAGGGCCGTGCAGGTGTACCTGGACGTGGCAGTACGGATTATCTGGAACAATTTGTTATGCCGATGTTAACGGCAATTGTACCGGCAGCGGTAAACATGATTGCACCGGTCGCGGATAAATTTGTGAATCAAATTGATTTGGATAACAATACGGTTGTACAAAGTGGAACTATGCGTTCGTCTGAACTGGCAAAAAACGAAATTATTACCGCATGGAACCAGGTTGCACAAAAATTATTGGTTGATATGATGGATAATACAACGCCACCATTTTC
>CAZJGX010000026.1:0-11352 GCA_964545825.1 uncultured Muribaculaceae bacterium | reverse complement strand
GACTGCAAATCCTTGTATGCCGGTTCGATTCCGACCCAGGCCTCCAAAATAAAAATGCACCCTTTATGGGTGTGTTTTTATTTTGGTGTATGCAAACCGCAGGCGATTTGTTTTTACTGGATATCCATACAACATTAAATTATTTGCAAACTGATAAATATGCTTTATAATTTACAGTGCGAAGGAGAAATTGTTCGTTCTTGTGTTTGCAACCCAGAACACAAAAATGAATAATTTTTCTTCGCAATTTTGTAATAAAAAAATGGAGAAAAAACTAATGTTATTTGGTTTATTTAACAAAGATGAAAAAAATCAACTGAACAACCCTGTGGTTGTAGAAGTGCCATACGGTGACAGCGTTCTGCGCCTGGAAACAGGCCGCATGGCAAAACAGGCTTGTGGCGCGGTTTTGGCGTCTATGGGCGAAACAATGGTATTGGCAACAGTATGCGCGGAAAAATCTGCGGTCGAAGGTCAGGATTTCTTTCCGTTGACCGTTGATTACCAGGAAAAATTCGCATCTGCCGGCCGTATTCCGGGTTCCCGCGACAGACGCGAGGGCAAGGCATCAACCGCCGAAACATTAACTGCGCGCTTGATTGACCGCCCAATCCGCCCATTGTTCCCAGAAACATTTAAGAACAAGGTTCAAATCATTGCCCAGGTATTTTCTTATGACAAGAAAAATCAGCCTGATATCTTGGCGATGATTGCGTCATCTGCGGCATTGGCATTGTCTGGTGTTCCGTTTGCAGGCCCAATTGGTGCGGCGCGTGTCGGATATGCCGACGGTAAATATATCTTGAACCCATCTAAAAAGGCGGTTGAAGATTCTGAAATGGATTTGGTCGTCGCGGCAACCAAAGACGGCGTTTTGATGGTTGAATCTGAAATCGGCGAATTGGACGAGGCAACAACCCTGGGCGCGGTTAAATTCGGTTTTGACGCACAACAGGTTGTTATCAATGCTATTAACGAATTGGCAGAAAAAGCCGGCAAAGAACGCTGGGCAACACCTGAAAAGTCTGCTGAATATGTTGCAATGGAAAAAGACTTTGAACAGTTCGCACCACAAATCGAAGACGCGTTGCAAATCAAAGAAAAATTGGTTCGTCTGGACACACTGGGCAACATCCACACGATTGCAAAACAACGTATCACGGAACTGTTCCCGGAAACAACGGTTGCCACATCAACACTGGAATCATTTGCAGATGAAATTGTTGAAAATCTGACGGCACGTATTATGCGCGGTAATATTCTGGCCGGCAAACCACGTATCGATGGTCGTGACACGAAAACAGTTCGTCCGATTGAAATCGAATTGGGCGTATTGCCACGCGCACATGGTTCCGCGCTGTTCACACGTGGTGAAACACAGGCATTGGTATCATTGACACTGGGTGGTGGCAAAGACGCATTGCCAATTGAAAATCTGGATGGTTCCGAAGAAAAAGATTTCATATTGAACTATAACTTCCCGGGCTATTCCGTTGGCGAGTGCAAGGGTTTAAAGTCCCCGGGCCGTCGTGAAATCGGTCACGGAAACCTGGCATGGCGTGCATTGCACCCAATGGTGCCAAGTCGTGAAAAGTTCGACTATGTAATCCGCGTCGTATCCGATATTTTGGAATCAAACGGTTCATCTTCTATGGCGACAACATGTGGCGCAACATTGGCGATGATGGATGGCGGCGTGCCATTGACCCGCCCGGTTGCAGGTATCGCAATGGGATTAATCAAAGAAGGCGATGATTACGCAATTCTGACCGATATCTTGGGTGACGAAGACCACTTGGGCGACATGGATTTTAAGGTGACAGGTACAGACAAAGGTATCACCGCATTGCAGATGGATATCAAAATCACATCTATC
This sequence comes from uncultured Muribaculaceae bacterium, assembly GCA_964545825.1. GTDB lineage: Bacteria > Pseudomonadota > Alphaproteobacteria > Rs-D84 > Rs-D84 > Enterousia. The sequence goes on along the minus strand of CAZJGX010000026.1, from coordinate 9,476 downwards.
ACATTTGAAATCATGGAAAAGGCATTGGCCCAGGCAAAAGACGGTCGTATGCACATCTTGGGCAAGATTGAAAAGGCAATCAAGGCCCCACGTGACCATGTATCTGAATACGCACCACAATTGTACACGATGAAAATCAACCCGGAAAAGGTTCGCGAAGTAATCGGCAAAGGTGGTTCTGTTATCCAGGCACTGGTTCGTGAAACAAACACAACAATTGATTTGGAAGATGATGGTACCGTCAAAATCATGGCAACAACAAAAGAAGATGCAGATGCCGCAATCGCACGCATCAAAGATATTGTTGCAGAACCAGAGGTTGGCGTTATCTATCCGGGTGTAATATCTGGTATCAAAGATTTTGGTTTGTTTGTAAAAATCTTGAACGGTTTTGAATCAATGGTTCATATTTCTGAAATCACAGGTGAACGCATTGCAAAAATCGAAGACACTGGATTCAAAGAAGGCGATAAAGTATTCGTGAAATACATGGGTACAGATAAACGTGGTAAAACCCGTATGTCTATGGTTGGTATCGACCAAAAAACAGGCACGGAAAAATCCAAATAATAAAAAAAGATATATTGTGCGTCCCTGTGGCGCACAATAATAATTTAAACGGGGGATATTCAAATGGATATGGAAAGTTTAATGGCCCAGGCCCAACAATTACAGAACAAGGTTGCCGAGGCACAGGCAAAATTGGATAAAATGTCGATAAAGGGTATTTCTGCCAATGGCGGTTGCATTGTCGATATGTCTGGCAAATATGATTTAATTAATCTGACAATTCGTCCGGATGTATTAAGTTTGGGCGCAGAACAGGTATCAAAAATCGTGGCCGACGCATTTCGTGATGCAAAATCCAAGACTGATAAAATAATTGATGATGTCATGGGTGCCGCAACAGAGGGCATGCCCATGCCGATGTAAAATACTGTCTATAAAATATCGGCAAATGCCGGTATTTTTTATTTACTATTTTTATTCTGGAATATTATGGAAACAATGCATAAATTTTTTATATATATAAAATGTCTTTTCGTTCCATCATGCAAGAAACGTTATTCTATGTTGGGATTTATCAAGAACAATGTGATAATCTATAATGATGATGGGGCGGAAAAACGCTTATTTGGTAATACAATTTCAGGACTGAAAATTGAATTTTCAAAAAAAGCAATCGGCAACACTATTCGGATACATATGAATTCTCGATGGAAATCATCGCATATACATATGCGTGCCAGTAATTCTGACGTGGAAATTGGTGCATTGCATATTTGGTCGGCACCGGGATTGCACATAAATATCAACGCAGATGATGTTCATATCGTTATATCAAACGCGGTGTCTTTTAATGGTCGATGTGATATATTTGCAAACTATAAATCCAAAGTCTTTATCGGTCAAAATTGCATGTTCGGGGGCAATATTCAAATTTGGGCAACAGATTATCATACAATTTTAGATTCTGATAATAATGTAATAAATATACCGCGCGGCGTGCATATTGGCAATCATTGTTGGATTGGTGCAAATGTATGTTTTACTAAAAATGCGCATGTATCAGATGACTGTGTGGTTGGAACCTGTGCCGTGGTTGGCGGGCGTTTTAACGACAAAAACGTAATCATCGCCGGCAATCCCGCACGTATTATAAAGCATGATATCCATTGGGACCGCGAACTGGTATCTGATTATATCAAAAAACATTAAAGAACGCCCCAAACGGGGCGTTTTTTAATCATATGGGTTTTCGTCTTTTTTATATTCAATCAAAACCGGCAGATGTTCCCAATGCAATTCGGTGGCAATACCGCGACGCAGATATCTGGTGTATGATTCAGGGATATCTGACGCACCACCAACGTTTATTGTGATTTTCATTGGATGACGTCCGGTTTGACGTGCAAATTTAATTTTCATCGGACGCTTTAACCGTGACATTGGGGGTTGGCGTGATTCCACCAATTTTTCAACAATGCGGTTTATCAGACTGGTTGGTGCCTGGGCCATGGATATATCCCATTGCTGATAAATACGTTTGAACATATTCTGAACACCTGTTCCTGTTTCCGCAGATATCGCCAGGATTAAAGGCTTTATAATCTGATGAAACGAATTTGAAAACTGATGTTTTAGTTTTAACAGTTTTTCATCACGTTCGGCCGCATCTACCAAATCCCATTTGTTCAATGCAACACACAAAATTTTACCCGCATCATATACACGTGACGCAATACCCAACGCCTGATTTTCAATATTCTTTGTGGCGTCAACAACCAATACGACGACATCAGATTTTTCAATCGCATCCAATGATTTTAATGCAGACAGGGTTTCAACATCATCTGTCACGCCCGCCTTGCGACGCAGGCCCGCCGTGTCCATAATCACAATGTCACGACCATAGAATTTTGTCGGAATTTTCACTGTATCGCGTGTTATACCCGGTGCATCACGTACGATTTGACGGGTGGTACCCAACACACGGTTTACCAATGTGGATTTACCAACATTTGGCTGGCCCAGGATTGCGATTTTTATTTTTTGTGGGACTTCATCCGCAACAGATTCAGATTGTGCGTCATCGCCCGCGATTTCATCCAAGAAATCATATATCGCATCAAATCCACGTTTATGTTCGGCCGATATCAGTGCGGGTTCGCCAAATCCCAACTTATAAAACTCATGCACATCTGCGATACGTTTGGCAGATTCTGATTTATTTACCAACAATAATATCGGTGCACGTGTCTTGCGTCGGACAAGGCGCGCCCAGTTTAAATCTTCATCGGTCAATCCTGCACGCCCATCAACAACAAATAATACTGCATCCGCATCCGATATTGCGGATACCGCCATATTTGTTGAATCCAGCGCGATACCAGAACGTGCATTTTCCAGGCCCGCCGTATCAAACAACTGATACGGGCGGTCTGAAAACACGCCACCAATTGTGTCACGCGTCACACCCGGACGGTCATGCACCAATGCATCACGCGTGCCGGTCAATCCATTAAACAGCGTCGATTTGCCCGTATTCGGGCGCCCTGCGATTATCACTTTCATCATTGCTTTTTCCATTGATTTTTTATAATTATAAAGCAAAAATATAAATAATCAAATGGGGGATGAATATGCAGAAAAAAATCAATAAAAGTTTTTCGCACATTAAAAGTATCGTGACACAGCCCAAACGCTACTTTACAAAAATTGTTGCCGACGGCAATATGGAAGAATCAATGTTAAAGGCCTTTATCTATGGTCTGATTGGTGGGATTTTGGTTTTAGGCCTGAAATTAATGGGTGGCGCAACAATTACAATCGGTGCAGTGTTTACCGCAATTGTTATTGTGCCGGTGTTGGCGGTGGCATTGCTGTTCGTGATGGGTGGGCTGTTGATGCTGGTATCGGAAATCACAGGCGGCGAACGCGACTGGGAAATCGCGATAAAGGGATTGGCGTCAATATTCTTTGTATATCCGTTGGTATTGGCGATAAATGCATTGGCGTTTAATTGTACATCTATGTGGATTATCAGCGTATTGGTTGATGCGTATGTATTGTTCTTGTTTTACAACATATCATTGTATTGTATGCGTGGAAAGCGCGGATATGTTATGGCTGTAATTGCAATACTGGCCCTGTTTTTGATAACAGTATACGCAACAGATTACCGCATTGGATGGTTTATGCTGAAAAACACCAGTGCAACATTATCATGCCTGTTGTAAAAATCCCCGCCAAACGGCGGGATTTTTTTAGTGAGTAGTGAATAGTTAAGAAGTTTATTTAATCATGTCATGCCGTCGCCCGGGCCCCAGGTCAGGAGTGACAATTAGTGCAAGAATTAATATCTTGCCGTCACCCCGACGACGGTCGGGGTCCAGTGCCCCGCAGGGACAGCCTTTTATCATTGCGAGGGCGCAGCCCGTGGCAATCCAGTTAACACCCATACCGTATAAACAAAATCCTAGATTTTACAAATGGGTATGTTATAATTGGCGTGCACAGACGTGTTGTCTGTGCGGGGATTCAAAGCCCCATACAAAGCGTCTTGAACTATCAAGATGAAAAAATACTCCAACCAAGGTTGGAGGGTGCGAATAATCAATAAGCACACTATACTTTGTAATAGCTTTGAACCTCCAACCACTTAGATTTTTCTGGTGGTTTTGTTTTTATATATACGGGGTTAAAACAAAATGCACGTTGGCGCAGAAATTGAACAATTCAGACAAAAATATGGATTTGCTGTTTCCTGGTTCTGTACCACATTGGACATGAGTGAATCTGAATACAGAAAATTTATCTGTGGTCGATATACACCATGTGCATATCAATTGGTATTTTTCCTGACGGCGTTTAAATGCCCACTAAATAGTGCTGAAAACAAAACTTTTGTCGAGGGGATGCCACAATCTTATCATAGGGCCTAGGCATTTTTATCCGCCGCGGTACAGATACCAACAACCGGACAATTTGCGCATTGTGGGCGCAGTGCCCGGCACGTATAACGGCCATGCAAAACCATTACATGATTTACAATCGGGTGATATTTTTTTGGAATAATTTTTAACAGTTGTTCTTCGACCCGCTCGGGTGTGTTGGCATCCGCGCCGACCCAGCCATAGCGGTGCGCATTTCGAAACACATGTGTATCAACACCGATATTCGGCGCACCCCATAAAACGTTCATGACAACGTTTGCAGTCTTTTGCCCGATACCAGGCAATTTCATAAGCGCGTCGCGGTTATGGTATTTGTCGGCAAATTTATAATTAATATCGTTATTATTGTCATCTGCCATCAGGCATGTGGCCAGGCCCAGAATACTTTTCGCCTTGTTATTAAAAAACGAGATAACTTTTATATATTCCTTTAACCCATCCACGCCCAGCGCAATCATTTTTGCAGGTGTCGGCGCAACCTTGAACAATGCCGGCGTCACCTCGTTCACTTTTTTATCTGTCGCCTGGGCAGACAATATTACCGCCACCGCAAACGTGAATTCATTGGTCGAATAAAGTTCCGACCGGATATTCATATCCACATGCTTTGGAACAATTTCAAAATATTCAGTCGGAGTCACGGTGCGATGTCTTTGTTATCTTGTATTCTGTATGTCAGATATTTTTTCACACAACGCATCTAATTTATTTGCGATTGTTTCCAGTTTTGCCAGACGATTTGCGTGTGCTGTACGCACAGTGCGTTGAAACAGACTCTTTTCATTGTCTGACATTACAGCACGAATTTTGTTCTGGCATCGCAAATCATCAAACGCATCACATACACCATCAGCATACGCTGGACATGCGGTGTGATTGATTCTGCACAAAAAGACCTTGTTTCCTTGTGTCATAAAAACCTCTTTATCTTGCATAAGCAAAATGACACGAAACCAAATATTTGTCAAACATTATTTCGCCTTTTCAACCGATATTGACAGGGTGTATCCCTCTATATCATCCGTGGTGTAATCGTCCGCAATACCGGCACGCATGTCACGTATCAGTGCGTCGCGCATGATGCGTTTACGATGTTGCTCAATCGCCATGGATAGCGCTGGATCCGCACTGTATGTCAGGTTTATACGGTCGGATACGTCAAAATTTGCCGCCTTGCGCGTATCCTGGATAAAGCGCAGGACATCGTTTGCCAGGCCTTCGGCCACCAGTTCTGAATTTATTTCCGTATCCAGTACAACCACCGCCGTATTATCCGGCAGGCTGGCGGCCGCCATGGACGCATCACGCACTGTTAACCGTTTTTCAAATTCGTCAGCGTTCAACGTATGGCCCGCCGCAATTAAATTATTACCTGAGATTTCATAATCGCCACGCTTTACCGCCGGGATTATATCACGCAATGCCCCACCGAGTCTGCCGCCAATTTTTGGTGTAATCAGGTATATAAAACTGTCTGCGACAGATGATACATCATCTGTGAACTTAACGGACTTTACGTTCAATTCATCACGGATAATATCTGCATATTGTGATAAATCCACGCCTGCAACCGTCATAGACGCCAACGGCAGACGATTGCGCAATTTATACTGTTCACGTAATTGTTTACCAACAGATACAACGGATTGCACACGGCGCATATCTGTGACAATTTTGTCATCCGCCAGAACTGCGGTCGGGAAATCTGTCAAATGTACAGATGCCCCACCACCCGTCAGATTGCGATAGATATATTCCGCGATAAATGGCGCAAATGGTGCCAATACCTGTGCCAACACCGTTAACACGCGATACAGTGTATTAAACGCCGCCTGCTCTTCATCCCAGAAACGGGCACGGGACAATCGAATATACCAGTTATTCAAAACATCCAGGAATCGTACGAATTCTTTGACCGCGATATCGGGTTTATATTCATCCAGTGCCGCGCCGGTGATACGTACCAGTTCATTTAATTCCGCCAAGATATATTTATCCAACGGATTTGACGAAGACACATCGTCTGTGGCCGTCACGTTTCCGGCGTTCGCATACAATGTAAAGAAATGATACGCGTTCCACAGTGGCGTCAAAATCGTCTTGATTGATTCTGTAAATACTTTGCCGTTGATATCAACACCGACAGGTTCGGCCTTCATAAAGTTTGAACCCAAGATAAACAAACGAATACTATCGGCACCGAATTCTTCGATTTGTTCGGTTGGGTCTTTGAAGTTCTTTAATGATTTTGAAAACTTCTTTTTGTTTTCATCCATAACCATACCGTTGGCCGATACAGTTTTGAACGCAGGCTTGTCAAACAATGCCGTCGCCAATACCATCAGTGAATAGAACCAACCACGTGTTTGGTCTTGGCCTTCGATGATGTAATCCGCCGGGAAAGTCGCATTAAATTTATCTGCGTTTTCAAATGGATAATGCAATGATGCATATGGCATTGAACCGGATTCAACCCAGCAATCCAAAACATCAGGAATACGTTTCCAGCCGTCTTTTTCCAGTGCATCCAATGTTGGACGATGCAAATCATTTATTTTTGTACCAAAGAATTCTTCTATCTCGGCAATTGAACCGAATATTTTATATTCGCCGTTCCGTTCCCAAATCGGCAGTGGTGTTCCCCAGAAACGATTACGCGATATTGACCACGGACGTGCATTTTCAATCCATGCGCGGAAACGTTCACCGGCCGATGTCCAATTTACCTTGCCATTGTTCGCCAGTAACTTATCCTTTATTTTCGGCACGTCGATATACCAAGAATCTGTCGCGCGATAGATTAATTTTTCTTTGCTGCGGTCGCCGTATGGGTATGCATGTTTATACTGTTCTTTTTTTACCAGGTGCCCATTTTCACGCAACATAGACATAATAGCAGGTTGCGCGGCAAAAATATTTTGGCCGGCGAAATCGCGCACTTCATCAGTGAAATTGCCATAATTATCCACGTTTAATAAAACAGGGAATTTTGGGTCGATATTTTTTGCCGCCCAGAAGTCATCTTCACCATATGCCGGTGCAATATGCACAATACCCGTACCGTCGGAATCAGACACGTATTCGGCCGGGATTACCTGATATAACAAACCTGTTGGATTGTCATAGTATGGAAACAGTGGCGTATAATGCAGACCCGCCAAATCTGTACCCTTTATCTCGCCAATTTTGGTGGCGTTTGCAAATTGCTTTTCATATGCCCCCAGTCGGGATTCTGCAATCACATATACCGCGCCATCTGCATCCTGCATACGGACGTATCGCATATCTGGATTTACCGCCAACGCAGAATTTGCAGGCAATGTCCATGGTGTGGTTGTCCAGGCCAGCGCACGGTCACCGTTTTCCAATTCAAACCATACCGTCACAGCGTCATCAACAACATCGCGGTAATCTTGCGATGCCTCAGAATTAGATACAACAGTGCCATTTACCCAATCAAATGGATTTACACGATAATCTTTGTACAACAGGCCGCGGTTATACAATTCCTTCATCGCCCAGATAACGGATTCCATATAGTTTTTATCCATGGTCTTGTATCCATATCCGTCACCCACATCAACCCAGCGTCCCATGCGCTCGATAAAGCGTTCCCACTCGGTCGTGTATGTCATAACGTCAGACCGGCACATATCACAAAATGCGGCAATACCATCAGTTGCCACAATGTCTTTGGCGGCGCGGCCTTGCTTTTTTTCGACCGAATTTTCAGCCGGCAATCCATGACAATCCCAACCCAGTTCACGCGGAACATATTGACCGCGCATTGTATGGAAACGGCCCACCATATCCTTGACCACAGACACACCCAAATGCCCCCAGTGTGGCAAACCATTTCCAAACGGTGGCCCATCATAGAACGAAAACGGATGTCCCTGCTTGGTCTTGTTCAGTGTTTTATGAAACGTATCATCACTGCGCCAGAACGCCAAGATTTCTTGTTCCAGTGCGGGAAAATCTGCACGCGGGTCGGTCTTTGGATATGCCATAATATAAACTCCATACTTTTTTACTATAAAAAACGGGCGCCATATGCGCCCCAGCCATGTGCAGAAGCGCATCGCCAGTTATTTTATAATAATAATTGCCTGTTGTACCATTTTTAATCCTGGTGCCGGTGATAGGACTTGAACCTACGACCCCCTCATTACGAATGAGATGCTCTACCAACTGAGCTACACCGGCGTTGCGTGTTATGTTAATATATGTTTTGACAGAATTCCAGTACTAAATTTACATTTCTATTCTGCAACCGATTTAGGCCGGCGTTTGCACAGGATTTGTATCGTATGTATTTTTATAAGTGCAAATGTTATCTTATAAAATATGAGTGCAATACTTGCTTACTATGGATTGATAACAATTAAACTGATTATGGCAATTGCCGTAGCGGTTCTATATCTGCGATACCTTAATGCAGGCGGTACATTAAAACAAATGACTGCGTTGGACATTATTATAAACTTTCTGTTAAGTGCAATATTGTCAGACTTCATCCTGGATCGGCATATCGGTATTTTAGACTTTGTCATCATTGTCACGATTTATGGAATTTTGCTGTACGGATTAAACAAACTGACATTTTATACAAATTTAGGGCGGCGTATATTTATTGGCACACCGCATGTTATAATTCAAGACGGGAAAATTGATACCGAACAAATGACACGCCTGAATATATCGGCACATGATTTGGCATTGGCATTACGTCGTCAGCAAATACCATCAATCCGCGATATTGAAATGGCACAAATTGAACCGAACGGCGATTTGACTATCGTTAAAAAAGGTGGTCGCAAATATTCCGTTGTAATAATTGATAATGGCGATATTGATGAAACGGGATTGGCAAAAATTCACAAAACCGAGAAATGGTTGCGTGCACAATTACGTCGCAAACAGATAACGGACATAGACGATATATTAATTGCCCAATGGCACAACGGCCGATTACAAATTGTAAAGAAAACAGAATAAATGCGTGTTTCCAATATCTAT
>CAZJGX010000025.1:0-12253 GCA_964545825.1 uncultured Muribaculaceae bacterium | reverse complement strand
AGGTTGCACAAAAATTATTGGTTGATATGATGGATAATACAACGCCACCATTTTCAATTGCGGCAGGGACTCGTATCACGGTTTATTCACCAGAAGATTTAATCGTTAGTTGTGGTGTACAGGGGTCTGGCAAAGATTGTGCAATAACCCCGGCAGAACAACGTTCATCACATCGTCGCAATTATAACGATATTTTTGCAGGTGCAAATGTATCACCAGCAGATACAGGATGGATTGGCCAGGTTCGTGAATTTAAAATGAAAGATAATTGGTGCTCATGTGATTCAAAAAGCGGTGCATGCCATGCAGATTCTAGTAAAGCACAAGAAATAATGAAAGAAGGATATAGCTATAGTTCTATAGAATTCTATTGCCAGACACAAAGTTATCAGGCAATAAATAATGCAAAACAGCAGGTTTATTTCCAAGATCAGCAGCAACAGTATCAGAATAAATACCAAACAACCAGTTCTACATCTGGCAATGCGTTGTACAATCAAGAAATATTGGGATTAAAGTATGAAAATCCGGACGATACATCCAGTGCAATTATAAACCCATTTGCAAAGCCTGTTGAAGAGGATGTCACACAGGCAGAGGCTACTATCGGTTGTTTGGATGGTACGGCACCTGATGCAAACGGATGCTGCACCGGCGAGGTTTATACCGATATGGGCGAAGAAGAATTTAATTGCTGTCCGACCGCTGGTGGCGATTGTTTTCCGCCGATACTGTAAAAAAATCCCCACAACAGTGGGGATTTTTTTGGAACACAGAAAAGAAAATCACATCTTGAAATAGCATATATTCGGACTATATAACATATAACAAATTATTTTTCGCACGACCTGTCGTGCGTTTTTTTATTCGTAAAAAACATAGGAGTAAATATTATGTAATTTTATCGATTCGCAGACCGCGTCACCAAGACTTAATATCGTTCAGATTTTCGATTCGGTGTTCAACCACCAGTTGTAATGTTTTACAGGATTCTGTTCTTAGGATATATATACCTGTACAGACATCATCTGACGTCTTGTATAACCAAAAGGAGAAAACAAATGAAATCGACAAAAATATTATGCACAACAGAAAAATTTCACAATGGTGAACAATTATGGTTCTGGTTTGTTTATTCAAAATCAATCCAGCATGGTGTTGCGCGCATACACGGTAATCCAACACGCCGCCCATGCGAATTATTAGACGTTGAAACACTGGTGACAAAACTGTATCTGTGTGGAAAATTAAATGCCGATCAATTAAATGTTATGAAACAATTTGGTGACCGCCGCCGTGCACCAAACCAGTATGTGTGGTCTGAAAATCGTGCGGCGGCATTATGGAACGATGCAATTGCAACCTTAACAGTGGCGGCACGTGAACGCGGCTGGATAGATTGAATAATAAACCCCGACATCCAACGTCGGGAAAAACAAAGCGAGAGAGGGTTATATAATGATTATTGTCGGTTTTACACACAAGACGTCCAAAATTTTTCCACGCCTGTTTTGCCATCGGTTTCGACACTGTGCACCCATCGTCATAGATGCAAATGGTCAAATGATATTATATCAATTTGTACGGCGCGGTCACGTTTCCCAAATTCCAATAACACCCCGTGGGCTGCAACGCCTGCGGGCAAACGGATGGCGTTTTATAATATTAAGTGGTGCACCACACAATGAATTTAATAGGCATACAAATTATGCACCAACCTGTGTCGCATTAACACGGCATGCAATTGGAATACATGGTATGCGCCCAATTACACCATATGGTCTGTATAAACAAATCGCCCCAATGGGCGATTTGTTTTAATGCGATTATTTGCCTGTACGCTTAATAATATACATCTGTAATATTCCAAACAGGTTTGATACCGTCCAGTATAATACCAATCCTGCCGGCATCCAGGCAAACAGAACCGTAAATATTACAGGCATCCATTTCATAAACTTTTGTGTTTGCGCCATTACATCATTAGTTGATGCGGCCTTGCTGGCCTTTGATTGCAGATACTGTTGCAACCACATTGTCCCACCCATCAATATTGGCAATATAAAATATGGATCCATCGATGCCAAATCATGTATCCACAGGAAATGTGCACTGCGCATTTGAACGGATACCAGCAAAGCCTTGTACAATGCAAAGAATATCGGTATCTGAATTAACATCGGCAGGCATCCAGACATAGGGGATGTCTTGTGTGTCTGATACAGGCGCATCATTTCCATTTGCATGCGTGGTTTATCATTTGCATACAGTTTCTGGATACGTGCAATTTCGGGTTGCATTTTCTGCATGGCTATCATTGACGTGTATGATTTGCGCGTCAATGGCCAAAGTAGCACACGCAACAATATCGTCATTATGATAATCGCAATGCCATAATTCATGACGATTGAATTTAATGCATTTAATATCCACAACATCGGGCGCGCCAAGAACCAGAACCATCCATAATCTATGGTTTCATCTGCGCCTGCAATTATGCCAGAAACATCAGACAATGTACGTTGGTCACGTGGGCCGGCATATATATGTGTTATGATTTGCGCAGTATCATTTGGTGCAATTGTGACAGCACCGGCGGCAACATCTGCATCATATTTTGTACCGGATTTTTTGCCACGCATAGTTTGATCCGGCCGGTCAATTTGTGCAATCGTTTCCCAGTATTGATCTGCAAATCCGATAAATCCGTTTGTTGTTGAATATGCGTATGACTTTTTATCCAGTTTACGCCAATCCGCATTTTCAACGTCATGATTCACATAGGCAATCAGGCCTGTATCAACACCCGCCCCGGAATCGGTCGGTGCATCGCGTACGATACGTGCATATGGTGCAACAGATACTGCGTTGCGGGACGCATTTTTTATTTCATCACGCACAGTTATAACATACCCATCGGCAGATATGTTGCGTGAAAAAGAAAGCCCATCAGCCCCGCGCCATTTATATTCACCATTATCCCCCGACCATACCGTTGTGGCGACCGGTGCCGTGGCACCGGTGGTGATGTATCCAGCCTCGATAAAATTACTGTCGCCAGGTAATAATGTGACACGTTTTGCATCATCAGATTTTTTTGCATCTGCGGCAAAGTCCGCCAGTTCAATATTTGATATACGCAATCCTTGCAATTTTGCAGAAATCTTGTCAGACGAAATATCTTGGGTCGGGACACCGGATAAATCAACCACCGCAACATTGTCTGATGTCTGGTTATTATTATCCTGTTTCGGCATCAGCCATGACGACAGCAACCACCACGCCGCAACAAAGCACGCAAACCACCACAAAAATGATGTAAAGCCTGATTTCTTGTTATTTGTCGCAGTGGTTGCACGGTTTGCGTTCCATGTACGAAAGCCTGAATTATTATCCAAATATTTTACCATGATTATTTCTTTCCTTTTTGTTCAGCGTCCCGCATACAACGACGACGCGCCAGATACCAATTTAACAGATACAGCCCCACACCCACAACGATACAAATATCTGCGACATTAAACGATGGATAGTGCCAACCGCCGATATGAAAATCCAAGAAATCAACGACCGCACCAAATCGCACACGATCAATCAAATTACCAATCGCGCCACCCATAATTAATGCCAGTGGTAAACGTTCATAGTTCTGACTGCGTGCAAATAAATAGTACCCGATAAATCCGATTATAAATCCGGTTGCAATAATGATAACGATTGGTGCACTGTCCCCAATTGCACGGAACAGCGAAAATGATGCACCCGGATTCCATGTGAATACGATATTAAAAATATCACACACATGCGCCATTAAATACGGCACAGGCACAACCGACCATGCCGGCCCTGATACCGGCACAGTCCCCGTTATCAGATACAATAAAATCCCCTTGGATACAAGGTCTGCAAAAATTACCGCGATAATGATTGCAATATATTTCAAAAAACTTTTTTTCATAATGCCTTTCCTGTTTTGGAAAATATAGCAGGCAGGAAAGGCAAAATCAAATAAAAATCCCCGCGTATGCGGGGACTGTTTTATTCTGCAATATATTGCTGATTTTCAGTCGGACTGTTATTGACGCCCGCATAGTTATTCGCACGCATTTGGGCCAGCATTGTGTCAATCTTGTTTTCATCCACACCCAAATGTTCCAGTACACCATACGCCATAAAGAACGACGATTCTATGGTTTCAGGCAATGCGGCAAATGCGCCCTCTTTTATCAATGCCTTGGAATCAGCCAGATTGCGGGCACGTGCAAATATACGAGCACGCGGTGAAATTTCACGAACACTTAATATCGCCTTGCGCGCGCGGGTCGCATTATCCAATGCAATAACAACTGCACGCGTCTTGCGTGGTTGCAACCCTAAATCGCGCAGAACATCAGAATTTGTCGCATCGCCATAAACAACATTATACCCATGTTCGCGCCCCATCATAACGGCATTTACACTCATATCCAATGCAACATATGATATACCCTGGTGCTGCAACATTTGTGCGACAATTTGACCAACACGACCAAAACCACATATGACAACAGTGGGTGCTTCTTCGATAACGCTTTTATCTAATTTTGTCGGATGGAATTGTCCGAATATACGCCCGGTACGGCTTAACCAGTCATATATCGCCAACAGTACCGGCGTCAGCATTATCGACAGGATAATTATCGCTGTTAAAATTTCCTGGTGTAATACCGGAATTGCATTTATCCCCGATTGCTTCATCGTCTGGAACATTAACAGCGCAAATTCACCACCCTGGGCCAAAATTAATGCAATCATCGCAGAATCAGGTGGCGATACATGACGCACACGTGCAACCATGTACATTGCCGTGAACTTGATAGATACCAGCATAAATAATCCACCCAAAATGATGTACCATTTATCCAGCAACACCGGCAGATTCAATCCCATCCCCAGCGCAATGAAAAAGAACGACAAGAATAACATTGCATACGGACTGACCTGGGCGTCAACCTGATGACGATAGATAGTTTCACTCATCAACATACCGGCCAAAAACGCACCTAATCCCGCCGGCAGCCCCAGTGCATCCAGCACCACCGCCCAAATAATTATATTCAGCAATACCGCCAGCAAAAATATTTCTTTGGATTTCAGGCGACATACTAATTTAAACAATGGGTTTAAAACAAATCGCCCAACAACCACAACACCCAACACCAACAATGCAGAAATAATTGTCACATCTATTACTGTTGCGCCCAGGCTAAAAGTACGTCCAGCAAATATAGGCAACATGGCCAGCAGTGGAATCGACAACAAATCTTGGAACAATAAAATTGAAAATGTCTGACGCCCCATATTTGTGTTCAACTGATTCCGGTCTGTTAACAATTGCAGATCTTCAGACGTACTGGACATGGCCAGAATCAGTGCAACCATCACGCATCCCATGATTGACCAAACCTGCATACCGAACAAGAACGGGAACATCATTACCGCCACCATTAAAACCTGGGCGGCCCCAAAACCAAATATCGTGCGACGCATGTGCCACAGACGCTTGATATTTATTTCCAAACCAATTGTAAACCACAGGAACAAGATGCCCAAATCACCCAAAAAGCGCCACGTTTCATTTAATGCGAACAAGTTTAATCCATACGGCCCCGATATAACCCCGGCCAGCAGGAACGCCACCAACACACCAATTTTGGCCGCACGCAACGCGAACGCCAAAACAAACATTATCGCAAAAAATATTAAAACGGATATCGACATCTCTCTTCCCTCATTTTACCCCTATGAGCAGTATTATATAAAAAGCAAGATATTATGTCACCAAATATTTTTATATGACTATATCAAAATTTGTGATAATATGAATATATTGAATATACAAAGAAAACGTCCCAATTATGTAATTTGGGCAACAGCAGAAAAAAGGGTATAACATGACAAATGTGAAAGTTGTAAGCGATGCAGAATATAAGGCACACGCAGATAAAGTAAAACCGTTTCAAACCGCTATTGATTTAGTGACATTGGCAGAAAATTGTGAATTATTATCGTGGGATGTCGGACACAGCAAACAATTAGGTGGCGGCACATATACTCATATTAACATAAAAAAAGGCGGTAAAGCCAAAGTTCAAGAAATCTTGGCACGCAATGGAATTTCTGGCCAATGGGAACAAGACAAAAATTCTAATAGCGATGTATTTTATCTGCCAACAGATGCGGCGGAAAAGCATCAATTACTGGTCAGCATGCGTGCAATCAAAATGGAAGGCGGTAAAACATCTCCACAAAACCTGGTATTGCAACTGGCCAAATATATGCCACAAAGTCAGAAATAAAAACGTATATTTTATACGATATTAACTGCCCCGTTTGGGGCGGTTTTTATATAGAAGTTGTTTGAGCGATTTGGGCAAATGTTTCAGGGCTTAAATTTTCGGCGCGTTCGGTGCCTGTTAACCCAAAATTTGCCCAATCAATGTTTGGCAAAATGCTGCGCACCATTTTGCGGCGTTGGCCAAATAATTTTGCCGTTAATTTTTCTATATTTTCCAGGTTTTGTAATTTTGCAATTTTTTCTGCATTTGGAATTATTTGTACGACGGCACTTTGCACCTTGGGTTTTGGCACGAACGCAGTATTTGGAACATCAAATAAAATCTTGGCATCCGCAATCAATGACGTTAATACCGCTAGTCTGCCGTAATGTTCATCACCCGGGCGCGATGTGATACGAAGTGCAACCTCGCGCTGGAACATTAATGTCATGGATAAAATGTTTTCACCATGTGCCGCGCGCTGCAACCATCTGATTAACAATTCTGTCCCGACATTATATGGCAGATTTGAACACAGCGCATATTCAGATACCCCGAGAGCCCCGAAATCCACCCGCAATGCATCATCATAGATAACAGTCAATCGCCCATCAGAGGCGGCCACAACACGTGATAAAATCGGTTCTGTTGATTTATCTTTTTCAATTGCAATTACGCGACGCGCACCCGCCATCAATAACGCACGGGTCAGGCCCGCCGGGCCGGGGCCAACCTCTACCACCGGGATATTTTCAATATTCGGTACAGAGCGCGCAATGCGTCCCGTCAGATTTAAATCAAACAAAAAATTCTGGCCAAATTGCTTTTTGGGTTCCAGTCCTGCCTCACGCATCATCTCAGACACAGGTGGTAAAGATGCAATTGTATTTGTCATAATGTCTTGCGTCCCCCAAATGCCAGTGTTAATGTCCCGTCATCCAGATAATCCAAATCACCACCCAATGGCACACCGGATGCCAGTTCTGAAAATGTGACACCTGATGCCGTATCACCGATTACAGACATAACATAGTGTTGTGTTGTTTTACCTTCGACCGTATTTGGTAATGCAAAAATGATTTCTGTGACAGATTCATCCCTTATACGCGATGGCAATGCGGCAATATTTAAATCGTCCGGCATAATACCCGATGTTCCCGATAACAATCCCCCCAGAATATGATAACGCCCATGAAATACCCCGGATTTTTCCAACGTCCAAACATCGGCCATATCACGCACAATACAGATTTGAGAATTTGCACGCGCGCTATCCCGACAGAATTCACACCCTGCCCCATTGATATCTGTCAAAACACCACACCGTGGGCATGGCCGAATTGTATCGGCCGCATCATTTAATGCGGCGGCCAAATTCATCGCACGCCCTGTTTTATCCTGTAATAATGCCAGAACAATACGCTGGGCCGCACGATTGCCAACACGTGGCAATTTTGCAAACTGTTTTACTAACTTTTCAATCTTTGGATTCATGATGGATATACAATACTAATGAAAAATATAACTGTCAATGCCGGCGTTTGTTGCGGCAGATTTTAAATTTTGCGCGGCATTTTCCGACAGGCCATACGCCCGCACACGATATAACCCACCGGACTGTTCAATTGTCGCGGTGGCCCCCAATTTAGATTTTACATTTTGCACCTGGGCCGCGGCCGCATCACATGATGAAAATGCGCCGAATTGCACACCGGCGGAACCTGTGGTATTGGTAGTGACAGACTTTGGTTGTGCGGCGGCGGTTGCCGATTGATACGCCCCAGCCACAGTTGTTTGCGTGTTTGTTTTTACAGCCGTTGGCGCAGTCGCAGCCGGCGCGACAGGTGACGGACTGGGTGGTAAATTTGCAACCATTGCAAACCCACGGTTCAACATATTTGTTGCAACATTGGCACGCACATCTTTGTTTTCTGCACCCAGAACCACACTTATCAAATGATGGCCATTGCGGTTCGCGGTCGCAACCAATGAATATTTTGATTTGTTTGTAAAACCGGTTTTCATCCCATCACATCCAGGATACACCCCCAACAGCCGATTGCCATTTGTGTATGTTTTTCCATTATAGACCCAAGTTTTTATTCCAAAATATTTCCAATACTGTGGAAAATGACGATAAACCGCCACACCCAGCAATGCGATATCACGCGCCGTCGACATATGGTCATCGTTTGGCAGACCAGATGAATTTTCAAAATTTGTCTGCGTCAATCCAATCTGGGTTGCAACGCTTGTCATCAGGTCGGCAAAGTTTCCTTCTTTGCCACCCTTTAAATTTTCTGCCAAAACACGTGCCACATCATTTGCACTGACGACAGCGACAGCCTTTATCGCATCTTCAACAGAAATTTTACTGCCTGCGGCCAGGCCCAGTTTTACAGGTTGTGCATTTGCAGCAGATTGCGACACAATTAAATAATCATCCAAATGCAGGCGTCCATGTTCCAACGCATCAAACGTCAGATATAATGTCATAATTTTTGTAAGGCTGGCCGGATAGTTTTGAACACGGGCGTTTTCTTCTAACAAAACCTGACCGGTATCCATATCTGCCACCAATGCCGCACGATACGGCGCAGAAAATGCCGAAAACGACAACACGGCAACAGACAAAAAAGTGAATAATCCTCTCATAATTTTGATTGTAATAAAAAACGAATAGTTTGGTCAATATCAAAAAAAATCGCCCAAACGGGCGATTTTATCATTTTTATCCGATTGTTCGCAGACTGATTTTTTCTTCGTCGACAATAACCAGTTTTCCACTGTTTATTCCGAACAATTCTGCGGATTCAAATCCCAGACGCTTTGCAAATAATTCTTCGCTGTATATCGGACATACACCACGCAACAGACACAACTGATTTGCAATCATTTCGTCACGACATACTGCAATAATTGGAATATCCGGTTTACGACAAGAAATCGGCGCGACATCAACCGTATCATGCGCAAAAACAACAATTGCACATGCCTTGTTCAAATATGCCATTGACGCAACAGAACGCGACCAATCATTTTCAGGCACATTTTCTACGCGAGACCAATCAAATGGATTTTCAATCGCATCATGGTCAGAATAAGATAATATCTTTGACATTGTTTCAATCACATTGACCGGATTGATTCCGATTGTTGTTTCTTCGGATGTCATGGTTGAATCCGTACGCAGATACGCCGCATTGGCAACGTCTGTAATTTCCGCACGTGTTGGAAATTCAGAATTTACCATTGTACCCAACATTTGGGTCGCCATGATAACAGGCTTGTTCAATTTTCTGCACTCGCGAATAATGCGACGCGATATGGCAGGCACTTCTTGAAAAGGAACTTCCACCGCCAAATCCCCACGTGCAATCATTATCCCGTCGGCAATGCTTGCAATTTCAGAAATACGTTCAACCGCATTTGGACGTTCAATCTTTGCAATGATTTTTATTGGACGTGATGTACGGGCTGTGATGAAATCACGAACTTCGGATACATCTTCCGGTTTTTGCACAAATGAAATGGCAACCCAATCCGGATTCTTTGTAATTGCATATTCCAAATCTGCACGGTCTTTTTCCGTCAGTACAGATGTTGCAATTTCAGTATCGGGCAAATTAAATCCGCGACGTGACCAGATTTCATTTCCACGCACGACCGTCGCCGTGACTTTGTCCGGTGCAACGCTGGATACCTGCATTTCAATCTTGCCATCGTTCAGCAAAATGCGGTCACCAACATTTAATGATTTCATAACGTCTGCGTCCGGCAATTGTACGCGCGATGCGTCACCCGGTGTTGGGTCTGTATCAAATGTAAATGTCTGACCGATTGTTAATGGATACTTGTCTTCGGTCATGAAATTTCCAATACGATGCTTGGGCCCCTGTAAATCGATTAAAACCGCGACAGGTGTATTTAACTCATGTGAAACTTCACGTATCATATCAATCTTTTTCCCCTGAACATCGCCGGTATCATGGCTGAAATTCAGGCGGCACATATTAACACCAGCCTGTATCATTTTGGTTAATGTTGCACGATCTTCACAGGCCGGGCCAATGGATGCAGTAATTTTTGTAAATTTTCTCATATTCAAAACCGCTTAGTTTGTCTACTTTGTTTTTCTTGATTTTTGCGAATTATGATATATCATAAATATGGTAAAGAAACAAGGGGAAATCTGCATGAAAAACGCAAATCATGGCGCAATTGACAACCAACAATTGGTCAGTATTATTGAACGTATTGAAAAATTAAACGAAGATTCTGCCGCAATCGCCGCAGATATCAAAGAAATTTTTAGCGAAGCAAAATCCGCTGGATTTGACCCAAAATATATTCGCCAGATGATACGTCTGCGCAAATTGGATCCAGATGAATTGGACGAGGCGGACGAATTAACCCAGATGTACCGTTCGGCATTAGGATTATAATGAAGGCTTTTACAAAAACTGTTGAAAATTTTACCTGCGCCCATTGTGGCGCAGCCGTTTTTGGCAATGGGTACACCAACCATTGTCCACACTGTTTGTGGTCGCGACATGTGGATAACAATCCTGGCGACCGGGCGGCAACGTGTGGTGGTATGATGCGCCCTACATCCGTTGTACCAGACGGGGATAAATTTATAATTACACATGTTTGTGACGTATGTGGCAAGACAAAGCGTCAACGCACATGTGATGCAGACAGTATTGATGCGATAATAGAACTGTCTGCGGATAATTCTTTTATTTTTGGAAAATAAAGTAAGATTGACGAAAATTATAATTTGATTTATAATGTTAATGATGTTGGGTATTCCAATATTGGGGTGTGAAGACCCTTTACTCGCGTCACAAAAAAATATCGTGCGCAATTGTGCGCTGTTTTTATATGACGAAAAACTCCTGACCATAGGTCAGGAGGGTTGTGGAATATTAATTAAATACACAACACAATTCGAGTAATTGTCTTCAACCTCCTGACCGTCTGAAAGTTTGGACGGTTTTCATTTTGACATGAAGGGGAGTTTGTAAATGAAATTATATATCATAATATTCTTGGTCATGACCACATTGTGCAATTCCTGTTATGCGGACAAGACCGGATGTTTTAAACCTGCGGTTCAAGCAAAAAATAAATACTTTAACACCACATATCAAACCCAAACCAACGAAAATCAACGGCGTAATTCAGACAACACATCCGAACTGAGAACGCGCAATTTATGCCTTAACAATTTCATGACACTTCATCTGAACTGCGCGTTCTACAAATGCATGCAAGATTCTTTTATTCCTTTATTTACAAATAGGAATTTAACAGGCGAACAAATTTGCGGTTTCATTGACTCTGTTGATTGTTTGAACGATAGCATGTCTGATATCAATAAATTTTTGCGCGATGCTGGCGATACGACTACAGACATGTTTTTATTTGATATGGACAAGCTTATTGTAAATATAAAATCAGACAACGCTTCGTTATCCTATATAGATACAAACAAAGAAGTGTGTTATAGCACGGACAGCAATGGTGATACAGTTTGGCATGCATTTGTCGAAACAGAAAATTCGTCTTTTAATTCGTGGTTCAGTCTATGTGTTAGCTTACTTAATTCTGACCAAAAACAATATCTATACAACGCAATACTGTTTACAGAAAACAAATTAGGTGAAACAGCCATCCAATCCGCATACAAAAACCACCGTGGTTATTATTCCAAAAAGTTTAGACTTATTGGGCAATCTTTTAAGGAACTGAATATTGATTGCCAACCATACGTTGATAGTGTATCCGAACAAAGCGGTATCAGGAAATTGGATCTGGATCCGTTGTGTGCAGGTAAACAATATAAAATATGGTAAATTTTGGTTGCACAGTGCGCGGATATATTCCTATAATTTTATATGCGCAAATTTCTGGAATATCAATGTGAAAAT
>CAZJGX010000024.1:0-12311 GCA_964545825.1 uncultured Muribaculaceae bacterium | reverse complement strand
TCATTGATTCCGCATTTGCAGCCAATGCGCAATCACGATAACATAATGACGCATCCGTTGTCCCGGTATCCGCCAGCGTATAATTATCATCCGTCAATGCGGCACACGTCTGCTGAACACCGTCATGACACACATTATTTTCTGGGCATGTAATACAACTGTTGCCAACCTGAGACGTGCCGGAATCACACGATGTGACACTGCATACACTGCACCCATTTTCACACGAACAATTATCATATGCATCCGCCCCATACGCGCACGTCTGAACACCGGTACCATTTGTCACACGGCAAGACATATTATCTTTCAAACACTGTGACCGCGATGCAGATGTATCACCCAAAGTATAACCACCCGCAGGACACGCATAAATACCTGTATCTGTATCAGGGCTGTAATTACCACGCCCAACAGCGACACAATCATTTGCCATAACCGACACATTATACCAATATCCGGCATCACATTGATACATTTCAGGATTCGAACAGTTTGTATAATCCATAACTGCGGAATCATTATTATAAAAACATCCCCAACGTCCATGTCCATGCTGTGCGGTTGTTAATTCACGAGTCAAGAAACACCCAGTGACACCTTCTGTCGTTGTATTGCCGCGTGTATTTGGTGCACCGGATTCAGGACTGCGTGGGGCAGGGCACGCATGTCGTGTTATATCATCTGATGTACTATAATAATCTTCGCCAACCGGAACACAGTCATATTTATTTTGTGCCTCGTCAAACCAATATCCCGCATTACATGATGTAATTTGTATACTGTCACGAATACATCTATCATTATACTTGGATGCACCTGTATTATAATAACATGTCTGAGTACCGGTACCATACAACGCGCCACCATTATCCAAATTATATACACGATTTTCCAACCAACACTGGGTTTGCGACACTGCAACATCAATACCTGTTTTTCCTGTAAGGCCATCCTCATCCGGACATGGTATACGCGTCACAGATGCACCAGAACTATAAAATCCATCACCCACAGGACTGCAATCAATCTGCGTTTGATCTGCATCCAACCAATATCCCGCATTACAACTATCTATGACGAAATCGCGACACGCCACAGAATAGGTCTGTTCGTCATCATCATAATGACAGGTTTGCGTTCCCGCACCATATTGCGCGGTATAATCCACACCAACTTTATAACACGCATCAACACTGGCTGCGCCGGCCGCACTTACCCCACCACCCGGACACACATCCTGACCGGCCGCACCACCATCGGTTGCAAAACTGCCCCCCAGACAATAATGATTTGCATCACATATCGCACAATTTGCGCCTGTACCTGCATAATATTGCCCCGCTGCACACGTCGTCAATCCTGCCGCCCAGCGGGCATAAATTGTCGCATCGCCTGTTGCGAACATTAACGCATTATCAGACTTTAAAAACTCACCAGATTCGCTGACGATGCGAACACCGCCATCTTGCCGATCAAAGAAACCAGAGAAATTATATCCATCTTTATCCGGCAACGTGGCCAATCTCACTATCGGGGTTTGAGCATCTGAATCCGTAAACCAACCTGTTGCATATTTCAAATATACAACATCCGGCACAACCGCCCCCCCGGCACCATTAGCGTTCAATGTAATCTTGTATACATTTGGCGTCCACACAGCATACAACGTAATGTCCGTACCATTTGATGAAATATTAGATGTGACATTTGTACCCGCATCATAACAAGCCCCACCACCATTTGATTCCGTACACCATCTGGGCACCACAGAATATCCATCGCGCACCAAATCCGCCACTGCCGGAACGGTACACGAGCCACTGTCAAAAGTACACCCAATACTGTCGGCCACACTGCCATGGCCACCATTTTTATCCAACGTCACAATATATTGCCGTGCAACACATCTGGCGTTTTCCGTGCCATTATCCACCGGGACATAACCAGTATCACAATTAACAGTAAATTGACACGCATCATATACACCGTCAGAGTTTGCATAAACGCGTTCACGTGCAACCGATACCGTACCATGCGCATCTGTACGAACACACTGCTTGTTGCATTGGGTAATAGACGATGCATATTCCGCCGACGCAACAGTCGAATTAGCATCCTTGTCCGGGCACGCCTTTTGCGCCAGCGATGCAACACAATCTTCAGACTGATAATTATCTGCCAAACACTGCGCGTCAGTCCCATCGCTGTAATAACCTTGTTGAACACCAGAACAACCAACGGTTTGTGCCGTCAGATGATAATATCCTGGTTTACAAGAAAATGCCTGATTTAAATTACAATCCGAATACCGCGCCACATCACCCGTATACTTACATTTAGCAGACGCATTACCATTTGCAAACGCCGCCCATGGGGCGAATATATAATAACAATCCGTTGCACTGCGTGCGCCAATATCACTGGTTCCACGTGGTGCCGCATCATCAGAACTGATTTGTGGACATGCCAGCGGCTCATCCGCATCATCCGGGCAATAAAATCCCACAGGACAATTATCCGGATTTTCCCACACGCATTTTGGCATCACAGAATCATTGCCCTGGGCGACATATCCTGCATTACATGTTGCATGATATGTACATGTCGGATACAGATTATCGGTATCATTATAATATTCACGTTCATTAACATACGCCAATGTTCCATTTTTTATTATCACCGGCACAGGACAGGCAACATAACACTGTGACTGTGAACTTGCACCAACATCACTGGTACCACTGACCGGACAATCAACCGCACATCCGGATTCGCCGGCGGGTGCGTCGCCAATTCCCGGACAAAAACTGCCCGCCGGACAATCAACATGTTCTGTACCAGTATAATATTTTCCAGCCTGACAAGGCATGCTTAATTGATTCCATTGCGCATACAACGTTATTTCACCAATTGATATGATATTGCGAATATCAGCCCCGGCCGCATATTGTGTACCCGTTCCGTCTGCGGCGGTATTCCAACCAATAAAGTCCCAATTTTCACGCACAAGCGCATCGGCGGCATTACATGCCGCGTCATACAAACAAGACGTTGGCGTCACATCACCCGGCGCCCCGTTTAAATTATAATTAATCGTCAGCGTATTTGCATTACACGTCACAGTTTCTGCATCATAATCAGTATAACCGGTCTCATTGCATTCCACCGTCATTGCACAACTAACTTTTGTTGTCGCATTACAATTTTCCGCAGTGTCTTCTTTTGGATAAAACAAGTTTCCCACACCAGCACGCTTATCTTCATATGTACAAGTTCCATGGTCTGGGCACACATCATGCGTACACATTGGCGTACACATTTTATAACACGAAGTTTCCGTTCCACGTCCTGCAGAATTTGCATATATTCCCTCATACCCAGGAATTTGACTACACTTCAAGCACTGTGACTTATCATCAGTCATATAATAATTCATCTTACAGACCAATGTGTTTACATCACAAGTTTTGTCCGCAGGCATACCATAATATTCAATACCGGACACCTGGCCACTGGTTTTCCAAGTACAACGTGTAGAATTTTCAGGACACTCCCCTGAAACACACGCCTCGTTCTCATACCGAACGAAACACTGTTCTATTGCGGTGGCACCCGGTTCAGATTCAGGATGTGTATCAGGACATGCAACACAATCAGCACCATCAAGATAAAACCCGGCAAGACAAGATGAATCCGCCAACGCGGGCGAAATACACGCGAACAAACAAATCATACAAACCGACAAAAAGCCCAAAATTTGGCGCTTTTTCTCCATCTAGCCCTTCCTTAATAAGGACATTGTAGAAAAAACACCGCATATGGTGCAAGCGAAAAAGAACCCCGTCCAACGGACAGGACAAGATTTACATAACACGACCACTGGTCGGATAGAAAGTCAATTGGATTTTTTCCCACTTTGAAAATTCATTTGCTGGCAACATCTTGAACGGCTGACACACGTTAATCGCATTGCGAATTGTTTCCAGCACATATGCAAAACCAGGATCGGTATCTGCACGGGCCGCACTTTCAAACCAAACATCACGCACTGTGCCGTTTTGACGCATAGTCAAATGCGCCACCGCCCGCATATCCGCAATATCAGGTCGCGTTGTATCAATTGTCCAGCAACGCGTCATCGCAACACGCAACGCATCAACAACGGATATAGTCAACGTTCTGTCCAGTGATACCACCTCTCGATTTACGCGAACAACTGTCTTTTTCTTTGGCGCGTTTGGCGTATCTGTTGGTGTAGCGGCTGGTTTTTCTTCCTTCTTTTTCGGCTCTTCTTTTGTTTTTTCAGGTTCCGCCGCCGGCACAACATCTTCAATCAAACTGGGGGTATCCAATGGTACCTCGTCCACAGGGGCGGAATCAGATTTCGCCGGAGCGGGCTCAGGCGCAGGTTCCGGTGTTGTGGCATCTGCAACCGGCGCGGGACTATTGGTGTTATACAGTTTTGTTTCATCCCCGGATACCTTTACCGCGTTTAAATCAATTTCCATAATTTGGACGTGATCAGCGGCAATATTTTGTGCACGATTTACAACAATTGCAAACGAAGTAATCATAATCGCAACCAAAACCAAGTGCCCGCACACAGACATTAACAGGTTTTCTGATGAAAATTGTTTTGATCCACCCATAAACAACAACCCTATCTGTCTAATTGTGTACGCAAACCGACACGCTGGAATCCGGCATCTTTTAAGCCACCCATAACAGACATAACCGCGCCATAATCTGCGTGTTTATCACCACTAATCATTATTATCAGGTTCGGATTTTCGCCGCGCATTGCGACGGCACGTTTAATAACATCGTCCCGGGACAATTGCACATCACCCAGATAATAGCGTCCATGCGCATCAACACCGACCTGAATTGCATGATCGTTTCCTGTCAATGCGGAATGCCCGCCATTTGGCAAATCTAAATTTATCCCGGTCGTCATCATTGGCGTTGTCACCATAAAAACCGCCAACAAAACTGTCATAATATCAATCATCGGGGTCAGTGAAATACTGGCATCCGACATCCTTTTTCTGCGTGCCATAGCGCGAATCCCCCACATTATTTCTTTGACTGAAAGTCTTTTACCGCGTCATCCATTTTATCATACAATTCATCAGACTTGCGTGCAAAGTATTGATATGCGATGGCCGCCGGCACCGCTGCAATCAGCCCCAGCGCAGTTGTTCCCAACGCAGTTGCCAATCCCGGCGCAATAACACCAATACTGACCGACTGATTCAAACCAATTGCCGCAAAAGAATCCATAACGCCCCAAATCGTTCCAAACAAACCAATAAACGGCGCAACATAGGCCACCATTGACAAGAACCACAAATTTTTATCAAACGGACGTATTAATCTGTCAACGATAACATCCAGATTATCAGTCGGCTTGATTTTAATAGGATTTCTTTTCTGTGCACGCCACATGCGAATTTTTTCAATAATAATTGTCCAAGATATCACACTGGCCGCAACCAATACCAACGACACAAACAACGTCATAATGTCGCCAGTAAACAAATTTAATAAAGAAAAGTTATTTGTCATTTTCACACCCTTTAAATTTTTCTATAATCTCACTTGGAATACGCACGGGACACATATTTGCACCGATGTATGCCACATTTACGTTTATTATAGCACAAATTACATCATCTTTTACAAATTTTTGTTCAATTTGCATCGATGCCGCACCTAATTTTACAATCTGCGATTCAACCACGAATTCATCCGCCAGACGCAACGGCGTGATATACTTAACATTTAATTCACGAATAACCCAACCGACATCACCATTTGGCACAGTTATACCGCGCAACATATGCATGCGTGCACGTTCTGCAATTTCAATATAACGCCCATGATAAACAATACCTTCGGCATCAGTATCCGCATAGGCGATTGAAAAAGGAAATGTATATGATTTCATAATCTATTTTTCCAACCCCAGATGCGCGTATCCAGCATCGGTCACAATACGTCCGCGCGGCGTACGCTGAATAAAGCCTAATTGCATCAAGTACGGTTCTATAACATCTTCGATAGTGTCACTTGGTTCCGACAATGCCGCCGCCAGATTTTCAATTCCAACCGGCCCACCCGCATAGTGCTTTATAATCGTTGACATATACTCGCGATCAATTTCATCCAAACCGCACGTATCAACATGCAATTGGAACAGGGTGGTCTTTACAGTATCTGCCGTGATATCCGTCTGATTTAACGCCGCGGCAAAATCACGGGCACGTTTCAACAGTCGATTTGCAATACGCGGCGTACCACGTGACGAACGCGCCAGCATTTTCGCACCATCAGCATCAATCGGTGTTCCCAATATATTTGCACTGCGTGATATAATTTTTGCCAAATCATCCGGCGAATAAAACGATAAACGCAAATCAATTCCAAATCTGTCCCGCAACGGATTGGATAACAATCCCGTACGTGTTGTTGCCCCCACCAATGTAAACGGGGGCAGGTCAATACGAACACTTTTAGCTGCCGGCCCTTCGCCCAACATGATATCCAACTTGAAATCTTCCATTGCAGAATACAAGACTTCTTCAATTGCTGTTGGCAAACGATGAATTTCATCAATAAACAAGACATCCATTGGTTCCAGCGCAGTCAAAATCGCCGCCAAATCCCCTTGCTTGGTCAACATAGGTGCCGCCGTCGCACGAAAATTTGTCCCCAGTTCATTTGCCACAATATGTGCCAATGTTGTTTTACCCAGCCCCGGGGGCCCATATAACAAGACATGATCCATAGCCTCGCCCCGGGATTTGGCCCCGGATACAAATACAGACAAATTCTGCTTTAACGCATCATGTCCAATAAAATCAGACAATACCTTGGGACGAATAGAGGCCGCCATTTCATCAGGTATGCTGGGGTCTAAAAATCTGGTGGTATTTTGCATGATTACAACAACTTGTCTTCGGCATTTTCACGACCAACATAGGCCTTGAAATCATTATACATCTGGCGTAAATCAGCCGGTGTGCTGTACATTGCATCCGCATTTTTAACACGAATTGTTTCCAAATCTATTCGCGCCTGCTTTTTCAACACTTGGGTCATATGGCTTGCAAACGATTTAGCCTCGTCCGATTCCACCGCCCCCTGTAATAACAAACCACGGTTTGGTCGTGCCGACACAAATGAAAAATCAGATAACGATGGATCTGGTGATACCATAACAAATCCAGATACCTCTGACCGATACATCATCGCCTGCAACACATACCAAGCCCCCAATTGATGACCAGACAACCAAATTTTATCACTGTCTTCATTATGGTCTTGAATCCAATTCATAATACTGACAATGTCTTGCAGGTTTTCAGTTGTGGTACCGAACGCGCCTTCGGAATTACCGACACCACGATAGTTAAAACGTATAACCGAAAATCCAACATCCATAAATGCACGAAACATTGCATACGAAACACGGTCGTTCATATGGTATTTTTGACGTGGATTACCAGACAGCACCACCGCCAATGGCGCACCGGGTGTTGTAGACTTGTGGTACACTGCGTGCAGTTTTCCGGCCTCGCCAGGAATCATAATATCAACCATTTTTCGCCTTTCCTTTGACTTATATTAATATCAGTTTGATATTACTTATAGAACAAACTCATTACCATTTTCAATAAAAATATTTTTGCTTTGACACAGTGCGCCATAATGTTCTAAGATTTGTCCTAAGAGAAAAGAAGGGCCTTAAAATATGTCTAGATTTGCTTTATTGACCGCAATTACTGCATTATGCGCCGGCACCGCCATGGCTGCCATGACCGAAGATGTCGTAATTGATAACTTCCAGACAATTTATACCGAAACACCGGTTCAGTCTTACTATGCATATCCGGACGACCCGAATTTTATTCCGGAATCAGAATTCATGGAACGCGCGGACAGTCTGGACTATGACGAAAACATTATCCAGGCACGTGATTATGAATCACGCCTGCACCCGGGTGTAATGTTTGCAGACCGTCCAATGATTATATGTCGAAACTTTGGTTGCACACGTCTGAACGAAAAAATAACACGCACATTTTTGTTTAACAGTCTGACCAATATGTTCATGATGAACCAACACTCGCGCGTTTATATATGCGAGGCGGATCCGTTCTCTCGTGACTGCCTGCAATCAGGCATATCTTTCCCTGTACGCAGCGGCATTGCCAACGCCATGGTAAAAATACCAAAGGCAACAATATCCCAGGTTAAACCATCTACTGGCCTGTCACGCGCAACTGTTGGCATGACATATGAATTTCTGGTCAACGGCATTGACCGCAGATGTGAACCAACAATCATGGACATAATGATTCCAATCAATTCTCAGGCAACACTGTCAAATCGTGAATTTGCATGCAACATGACCAGCGACGGCATCAGCAACGTATCATTGTTGGTCAGTATTGACTATATTGATTTAGACTATGGAATCCTGGGCGGCTATTATTCACTGGGGATGCAGGGCCCAACCACCGGCGGCGGCACCGGATACGCATTATTCAAAACAGAATTTGCCACATCTAATATGAAGTTTCGCGCCGCAACCGACGATAATATGGAGGCCGCAGCCCTGACCATCCAGCCTGGCGAATATGCTGTTGAACCATTACAAAAGTAATAAATGGACAAGACCGTTTTAATCATTGATGATGACGATATGTTGCGCAAAACGCTGGCACGCGGTTTGCGCAATGAAAAATTTAATGTCATTACGGCAAATTCTGCCGACGATGCCGGTGATATTTTGACCCGAATTATGGTGGATGCAATTATCTTGGACAGGATGATGGTCGGCACGGACGGCCTGACATTTTTAAAACGCATCCGCGCGGCAGGCAATACAACACCTGTTATAATGCTGACGGCAATGGGTGGGCCAGAAAACGCAATTGATGGACTGGCGGGCGGGGCAGACGATTATTTGGCCAAACCATTTCAACTGCGCGAACTAGTATTGCGCATAAATAACATAACGCGCAACCGCGGCGTGACATCAGGCCAAAATACTTTGCCAAACGAATTAATGCTGATAGATGACGAATTTTTCGTCCAAACAGACAATGGTACCCCAACAATATTGGCATTGTCTGGCGAAGAAAAACGCCTGTTGCATAATCTGACTGCCCCCATTGGCAATATTGCCCAGGCCGCGCCAATGGTCGCAAAACGCTTGCGTAATAAATTAAATGGGGTATTATCAGGTATAGATATAATAACCGTACGGGGCCGCGGATATAAAATTATCCAACGTACCCCGCACACAACAAACGTAAATGGCAACGAAATATGAGATTGACACCACGCAGTTTTCTATGGCGCACGATTTTAATGATTTTAATACCGCTGATTATTGCGCTGACACTGGTTGCAAACGCATTTTTTGACAACCACTGGTCACGCGTACATGCGACATTGGCACGCACATTGGCCGGTGAAATTGAAACCATGATAAATTTCATGGATTCCGGCCAAACCGATGCAATGTATTCAATGGCGCACGACATCGGTATAAATGTGACAATAAATGATAAATTAAACCGCCCACGCCATAATGATAATCACTCGATGGAAGCAGGGCGACTGCGTTCTGAATTATCAAGCAGACTGAAACGTCCGGCCCAGATTTATATTGACCGTGGCAAACGCCTGATATTTATTGACGTGCCGACACGTGACGGCCAAACCGCAACATTTGGCACATCACTGTATCGCATTTATTCAACAAGTACCGAGGTCTTTATAATCTGGTTGATTGGCTCTTTGTTGATTGTATCGATTTTGGTGACACCGTTTATCATTTTGCACACGCGCAGTATTCGTCGCATTGCGAACGCTGCGAACCGATTTGGACGCGGTTTAGACGCACCGGGATTCAAACCATCCGGTTCCAAAGAAATTCGCGAGGCTGCAATTGCCATGATAACGATGAAGGAACGTCTAAACAGATACAACCGTACACGCACAGATATGCTGAACGCGGTCAGCCACGATTTAAAAGCACCACTGACACGCATGCGCCTGGCTGTTGAAACAGGAACCGCATCCCAGGACGACCTGTTGCATGATATTGACCGCATGACAGAAATGGTGAACGGATATCTGGCCTTTGCCCGGGGCGAGGCACCAGAAATTGAACAAGCGACAGAATTACCCGCAATGCTGTTGCGTATTGCACGAGATGCGGCGCCTGATAAAAAAATCAAGACAGATTTTCCAGATGCGCCTGTCCAATTTTATGCCCGCCCAATGGCATTGGCACGTGCATTTGGCAATATAATTGAAAACGCGGCGCGATATGCCAATTGCCAAATAAAAATCACAGAACGCGATTCTGAAACCCAGGTAGAGGTTATAATTGAAGACGACGGCCCCGGCATACCGGACGAAAAAAAGGCAGATGCATTACGTCCATTTGTACGCCTGGATGAATCACGTGGGGAATCCACCGGTGGCACAGGATTGGGACTGTCGATTGCGCAAACCGCGATTGAAAATCACGGCGGGCAATTATTCTTGGAAAACAGCGAACTGGGCGGCCTGCGCGTACGCGTTGTATTACCAATATAAACAATCAAACATATTCACAGGTAAATAAAATGAATTTGTATAAATACGTATCTGAATCTATTAATAACAAGTTGGGATTTACTGCAAATCTGGAAGTTCCACGCAACCGTGATTTTGGGGATTTCGCAACAAACGCCGCCATGGTAATGGCAAAATCCGCAGGCAAAAATCCACGCGAACTGGCGGGCGAAATCGCAACAAAACTGCGCGAACTGGATTTTGTCACCGACGCAACTATTGCGGGCCCGGGCTTTATCAACATAAAGATTAAAGACGATTTTATATGGCAAAACGCCGCAACCGGCCAAAATCCGCAGACATCGGCACCAAAAATGCTGGATTTGGACTATGGCGGTTATAATGTTGGCAAGGCTTTACATATCGGCCATTTACGTACATCTATTGTTGGCGACACATTTAATCGTATTGCACGCAGTCTTGGGCATCGCACCAAAAGTTATAACCATATTGGGGACTGGGGACGTCCAATGGGCCTGATTATTGCATGGATTCTGGAATACGGGATGCCAAAAACGGCTGCTGAATTGAACAAGATTTATCCAGCATCCACCGCACGTGCAAAAGAAGATGACGCATGGTTGCAACGCGCCAAGGAAGTGACCGCAGAATTACAGGCCGGCAATCCGGAATATCGTAAAATCTATGACGATTTCATGAAAATATCTTTGGCCCAAATGGACGAGGTATTACACCGTCTTAACCTGTTGCCATTTGATGCAACAATGGGTGAACGCGGCGTTGCCGAATATGTGCCCGCCACACAACAGATTCTGGAATCAAAGCATTTATTGCAAGAATCAGATGGCGCCATGATTGTTAATGTAAAGCGTGATGATGATACCGCACCAATGCCGCCATTGATGTTCCGCACCAGCAGCGATACACAAACATACGCGGCGGCCGACCTGTCTGCGATACACTATCGTACAATTACAGACACCCCGGATGTTATCGGGTATTTTACAGATTCTCGCCAAAGCCTGCATTTCCAACAGGTCTTTCGCGCCGCAAAAATGGCTGACATCACAAACGCCGAACTGTTTCATACAGGTTTTGGTGCATTAACTGGCCCAGACGGCAAACCGTTCAAAACACGTGATGGTGGCGTTGCGGAATTATTAGATATTCTGGATATGGCACGTGACGCAGTACGTGAACGCGTAAACGACGCCGGCAAATCATTAGACGATGCAACAATTGATGCAATTGCACTGGCCGCAGTAAAGTTTAATGACCTGTTGCATGATGTAAAATCAGATTATGTATTTGACCCAAATCAAATCACCAGTTTTGAAGGCCGCACCGGCCCATACATCCTGTATACCGCCGTACGTTTAAACAGTGTATTAAAGCGCGCCGGCGACACATTGGATACAGTAATTGCACCAAATGAATTGGCGGCAGATGAACGCAATCTGTTGATTGAAATACTGGATTTTGAACGCACAGTCCACACCGCATTTGACAATCGCGCAACAGATATGATTGCAAATTACGCATATGATTTATGCCAGTTGGCAAATACTTTCTATCACAATTGCCCGATACTGCGTGATGACATAGATAAATCAGACCGCGCACGCCGATTGGCAATTGTAAAAATGGCCCGCGACACATTGGAAAACGCAATAAAATTAATGGGGCTGACAATACCGGCCGAAATGTAA
>CAZJGX010000023.1:0-12370 GCA_964545825.1 uncultured Muribaculaceae bacterium | reverse complement strand
TATAAGATTTAACGATGTCTTCGATTTCACGGTTGTCCGGACTGTCGTTCAGAATCAAAAATTCAAAATCTGTAAATGTTTGATTTAATATAGATTCGATACACTCGCGCAAATGTTGGGGATTCGTATTATATATTGGTGTTAATACTGATACTTTTGGCATTGTGTGGCTCTTTTAATATTTGATATTTTTCAAATCATATGGAAATAAAAAATCCGCCAAACGGAATTTGACGGCCAGGGGGGTAAGAAAATCAATTCACGAAATGATCCTGATGGCCTTTGGGTATTGCCCTGTTTTATAACCACCAGCCCCCCGACCAATGCGCCGGGGCAAAAACACTGCGCACACATAAAGATGCCGTGTGCGCAAATAAAACCGTGAATAGGGCTTTCTTACGACCCTGAACCTTATTCCCATAAGATTCTGATATGAATATTATCCTGAATAATGCGTATTTACAAGTGCTTTTTGTCTAAATAAAATTACATTGCCAAAGTATCATTTGTTTGATATTCTTTCCTGTATATTTGATAACTTGATAAAAGGATATATCATATGGCTATAAAAGTCCGCGATTATGAAGTGCGACTGACACGCAACAAAGAAGAACGCCGCCAGGTACGCAGTTTGCGTTATGACGTTTTTGTTGAAGAAGAGGGGGCGTCCGCCACTGAAGAGCAGAAATCACTGCGTGAAGAATATGATTCTTTTGACCGTTTTGCAGATTATATGGCGGTATTTCACAATGGAAAAATCGTCGGCACATATCGCATTATTGACCGCAATGCTGCGGAAAAAATGGGCGGCTTTTATACCGAGGGGGAATTTAACATATCCAAGATAAAGAAGGTTAACGGAAATATCGCGGAAATGTCACGTGCATGTGTTGCGCGTGAATACCGTGATAATGCGCTGGTGATGCGGATGCTGTGGGCGGGGCTCAGTGAATATGTTGTCCGTCGCAAGATTTTGGTTCTGTTTGGTGTTGCATCATGGGTTGGAACCAAACCTGTGGCATCGGCCCAGGCGATTTCATATCTGTATTATAATCATCTGTCGCCATCAAAATTGCGTGCAACGGTGTTAAGTGAAAATTTTGCCGATGGTGTAAATCCAAAATTGTCGCGCATGAATATTTTACCCGAAGTATTTATTGATGAAGAAGATGCAAAACGACAAATGACCCCATTGGTTAAGGGATACCTGCGCCTGGGTGCAACATTTGGCCGTGGTGTGTTCATAGACAAAGCGTTTAATTCATATGATGTGTTTGTAATGCTGGAAACCAAGAACATTGATAAAATGTATCAAAAGCATTTCTTGGGACGTGAAAATGCATTGGATCATTTGGAAATCAAAGATACGCCAATGCGTGCCCTGGCCAAGGCTGTGATGATGCCGGCCATCGGTACGTTTAAGGTCGCGCGTGCGTTCGCAGAATTCTTCTTGCGCGAAGATGTTGATGATGTTGAATACAGTGCAGACAACGAAACCGAAGATATGGATGAATAAAGATGCATAAGGTCAGACGTCAGAATATTTTTAATACTGCATTTGCGTGTGTGAAATTTATTCTGTTTTGGATTGTTATTGTTATCCAATTGCCGATAATTATTCTGTTGCCACGCGGGAACGTATCGGTTAAATATATGCAGGTTTTTATGTGGTTCTTGGTTAAACTGGCCGGGATAAAGATTCGTGTTAATGGCACGCTGTCGAAAAATCGCCCATTGCTGATAATATCAAACCATATATCGGTATTTGAATTGGCAACGTTCCCATTGGCTTTCGGTGGCAGTTTTGTCGCCAAAAAAGAAATGGAATCGTGGCCATTGGTTGGGGCAATTGCACGTAAATTTGGTGTCGTGTTTGTTGACCGTCGCCCATCACATGCGATGGATGCATTACGCGTGGTTCAAGAACGTGTCAAATCTGTAAAATACCCAATGATTTTATTCCCCGAAGGTACCACAACCAACGGCGCATATGTCAAACAATTCAAAAGCACGCTGTTCAACTTTGTTGAAAATTCAGATGTGACGGTGCAACCTGTGGTAATGCACTATCGTGGCAGACGTGGTGATGTGATTTCTGACGTTGATATGGCCAATCACTATGGTTATTTTGATAATGCAAAACAAGATATGGGGCCACGATGCCAACGCGAACGCAGTGCATTTGGCCAGGTTTTTCACATCATGGTAATTGGCGGATTTCGTGTTGATATAACAATCATGCCACCACCGGCATTGACTGGCATGAACAGAAAACAAATCGCAACAACCCTGTTTGACATCGTATCAAATAAATATACAGAATTAAAAGATAAGTCAGAAAAACATTAAAATAAAAGAATCCCCAAATCTGGGGATTTTTTATTTATTATACTTGCCACTGTTTGACTTTTTGCAAATAGATTATAAATACGATATAATAACACATGATAATTAAAACGGGGATATACATGAAAATCGCAATAATAGGTATAGGTTCTGTTGGTTCAGCGGTTGCGACCGCGGTTAAAAATACGGGGTTTGTGCATGAAATGGTTTTGTTTGACCGTGATGGTGTGCGTGCACGCGCCGCGGCCGAAGACCTGGGGCATGCGGCCAGTTTCGGTTTTGATGTAAAAATTACCGCGGTCAGTAATTATCGCGGTATCCGTGGGTCTGATATCGTTATCATTGCGGCCGGCGCAAACCAGAAACCGGGTGAAACACGTACTGATTTATTAATGAAAAATGCGGCGGTAATTTCTGATATTGTTCCGCGTGTTATGGCAAATGTTGACCCAAAGACCGTCAAAATTATTGTCGTCACGAATCCGTTGGATGTGATGGTTATGCTGACACAGAAATTATCAAAATTGCCGCCAGCACGCGTAATTGGTACCGGAACAATGCTGGATTCGGCACGTCTGCGCACGATATTGGCGCGTCAATTATCTGTATCAACCCAGTCTATTAATGCATATGTATTGGGTGAACATGGCGACAGCAGTGTGGTTAACTGGACATCTGTGACGATTGGTGCGATTGGATTGGATGATTTTTGCCGCCAAATGAAAATTTCATTGCCGCAAACTGCGCGCAATACAATTGCACATCGGGTACGTAATGCGGCCTATGAAATAATCCAAGGTCGCGGCGCAACATGGGATGGCATTGGTGCGGCGGTGGCTGATTTGCTGCGGGCAATAATAAATGATGAGTGCCGTATCCTGACCGTCAGTTGTGTTGGTGGCGGGGCCTCAGATGCGGTTGCATTATCAATGCCGCGTGTTGTTGGGCGCGGGGGCGTGGGGCAAATGCTGCGGCCCAAAATGGTGGCGACCGAATCCGCCGCATTACGACGCAGTGCGAAAATAATTCGTACAAATTATGACATGATTGGGAAATAAAGTTTCGGGGCCAACGCCCCGTTTTTTGTGGATAACAACCCTATTAACCAAGGCAAAAAATTGCGTTATACTGCGAACATAAACAGGGGGCAACGCGATGAAATGCGATGTAGAATTTAGTCTGTTTCCAAATGGGTTGGGCTTTAATGCTGTATATGGTAATCGCAAGGTTGGTGAAATAACATTTGTCCGTCTTGCGGATAAAATGATAATTGACCACACGGCGGTTGATGTGGAATTTCGCAACTGTAATGTGGGATTAAATCTGGTGCGACAGGTATGTAATCTGGCCCGTAGCAACCATCGCAAGATTCTGGCACTGTGCCCGTTTGCCCAGGCAATGTTTAACCGATATCCTGAATTTGATGATGTGCGCCTGATAAACGCACATTGAAATAGAAAACGCAGACAAATAAGTCTGCGTTTTGCTCTGCCGTATTACTTGATATCTGTAATTTAATGCTAACATGTTGTTTGTTTGATTGCCATAAGATAGAAATCCTAAATAAATATATCATTGCAAGTAGGTGCTGTTTTTATTAATATTCACAACATCAAGGAAGGGGAACATACATGCATTGCAAATCACGTATATGGCAAATATTTTTGATTTTCATTAATGGGTATATCAGTCTGTCACTAGAATTAGTGGTGTTGCGTCAATTGGGATTCTTTGTTGGATCCAGTGCCGTTATTACCAGTATTATTATGGGGATATTTCTGGGCTTTATGTCGTTGGGATATATTGCTGGGAACTGGCGCCGCGTCAGTGATAACAGTATTCCACGCATATTGGGAATCAGTTTTCTGGTCATTGCGGCATTGGCATGCGCCGCAGGCACGTTTGCATTGATATCACGATACTTTGGTTGGATGTACACGCATGGGATTCAGGTTGGATTTATCCAGACATTTTTGTATTCAATCATATTGCTGTCGGTGGGACCGTTCTTGTTTGGATTCAATACAACATTGTTGTCACGCAGATTATGCAGTGACGGTAAAAATGTCACCGGTAATATTATGGCATGGGATACGATTGGGTCGGTGTTGGCGTCCATGGCGACAACACTGGTATTAATGCCGTTTATAGGGGTGAATCATACAATAATGGTAATTGTTGTATTGGCCGGGATTGCCGCATTGATTTCATTTCCACATTGGGCGATTGCCGTGGGGATTATTTTGATTGCAGTACCGACATATTGGTTAAATTGTGACCGGTATCAATTGTCACATTATGGAATATTGGTTAATAATGCGAATTCAACAATACATGTGTCTGAATTATCTGGTGGCGCACGGGTATTGAATATGAACGGCCTGCCAATGTCGATTTATAATCCAAATACAAACCAAATGGCCGAATATATAAACTATATCAATAATAACTTTATTTATAATATGCCGCCGACCAAACGTCATAAAATATTGGTCTTGGGGGCAGGGGGATTTACCGCCGGATTAAATGATGAATTTAATGATTATACGTTTGTAGATATTGAACACACATTAAAAGACATATCAGAAAAATATTTCTTGGGCCGTAAATTAACACCAAATAAACACTTTGTTGTCCAAGATGCCAGCCAGTTTTTAAAGAATACTGATACAGAATACGACCTGATATTGCTGGACGTGTATTCTAATTCGTACCAAGTTCCGGAATCATTAATCACGGCTGAATTTTTATCACGTATTCGTGCACGTGTTGCGCCAAATGGTGTTGTCCTGATGAACGTTATAACCGCACCTGATTTCAGTGATGCATACACACGCGTTTTTGATAACACATTTCATACCGTGTTCACACATAACACATCGCGCCAGGTAATTGGGCAAATGAATCCATGGATTCAAAGCGATGGCCCATCAAACATAATCTATATATACTTTAACCGTGAAAACGACGGCCGCATATATACGATAAACAAAACACCTGTGATATACGACCGGTATTAAGAATCTGATTCTGTCGACGTGGGGTATTCCAAATACCCCAACAGACGCAATGCCGTGTATAATTCAATGGGTCGCATACCGCTTTCATATTCGCTTAATTCAGATGGACTGATACCAGTTTCATTATATACGTCTGCTGGGGTTAATTCTTGTTTAATTCGCATTTCGCGCAGGATGCGTCCAAATTTATAGTAATATAATTCTTCAGATATGACATCAGATGTGTTTGCGGTCAAAACATCGTATAGTTTTTCGATGGTCATTGCAGTTTCTCCATAATTAAAAAATACCACCGGAAAAATTCGAGGTGGTTGGAGGTTTACAACAATCAGCAAGTATTGCGTGGCTTATTCAATATATTCACCACCCTCCAACCAATGTTGGAGATATTTTTTGCCATCACTGGCACTTGCTGAACCGGGTTGTAAAGCCCCGCCATCAGGAACACCCTGATGTGATATCAATTATATCCTATTGTTTATCAGATTTCCATAAGATAAATTTCCGCATAAAAAAACGGGGCGATGCCCCATTTTTTATTTATCCAAATTTTCTTGGACGAATTCCCAGTTAACCAATTTGTCCAGATATGCATCGATAAAATCACCGCGCTTGTTTTTATAGTCCAAATAATACGCGTGTTCCCACACGTCCAGTGTCATCAGTGGTTGCCATCCGTGTGCAATCGGTGTATCTGCATTGGCAGTTGTGATTATCTTTAATTGGCCGCCATCGCGTATCAACCATGCATATCCACTGCCGAATACAGACAATGCCGCCGCCTTGAATTGTTCGCGAAATTTATCCCCGCCGCCAAACGCCGTGGCGATTTCATACGGCACGCCGCCACCACCGTTTGGACGCATGTTGTGAAAAAAGAAATCATGATTGTATACTTGGGCGGCATTGTTGAAAATCTTTTTATCAGCCTCGGATTTTGCGCTGTTAATAACAATTTGTTCCAGGGGCATTTGCTCGTATTTTGTGCCACTGACTAGTTCGTTCAGATTGCTGATATACGTTGCAACGTGTTTACCATGGTGTGTTTTTAATGTGACGTCTGACATATATGGTGCCAGTGCCGCCGTATCATACGGTAATGGAAATTGTGAAAGTGTGAACATCTGTATTCCTCTTTGTGTCTGAAAAATATTGTGGCGTTATGCATCATGAAACACAACAGGATTTTTTGTTATGTTTTTTCTGAAAAATGGCTTGCGCCAATTGCCGCATGTTTTTATAATCGAAAAAAAGCAAAAGGAGAAAGTACATGAAAAAATTATCAATTTTATCAGCGGTATTGGGTATGGCCGTTATTGGTACGGCATCGGCTGCAAACATTACAATTTATCACTCGCCATCGTGTCCGCATTGCCATCACGCACGTGATTTCTTTACAAATACATTGGTTTATGAATATCCGACACTGACCGTGACCGAGGTTAATGTCATGGATGAAACCAACCGCAAGATGTTTACAGATGCATTGGAAAAATGTGAATATACCAGTGGCGGTGTGCCGGTTATTGTTGTTGGTGAAAAATGCTTCCAGGGATATGCCGATTTTATGCAGGATGAATTGCGCCAGGCGGTAGAGGCTGACCTGTCCGACGCAGACAAGGCTGTGGCTGCTGAAAATAAAAAGGCGATGGAATCTGATGCCGATGCGTTTAAATCTGCACATGCCAACCGTGCGGACGCCATTGTCACGTACAAACCGGGCATGGACACAACCGCACAAAAAAAAAGTGATAACAGCACAATGTACTGGGCAATATTGTTGATTGCCGCGGCGGCAGTATTGGGTATCACATTGGTTGCACGTCGTA
Organism: uncultured Muribaculaceae bacterium; assembly: GCA_964545825.1. Lineage (GTDB taxonomy): Bacteria > Pseudomonadota > Alphaproteobacteria > Rs-D84 > Rs-D84 > Enterousia. The sequence continues at coordinate 5,175 of CAZJGX010000023.1, read as the reverse complement.
AAAAATAATCGCGATTATTTTTTGTCAGTCAAGGATATGCGATGTTTGATTTAACGATATTGGATTATATATATGTGGGCGTCATATTGGCGTCCACAATTTGGGCGACAATACGTGGCGGTATATATGAAACTGTTGCGACATTGTCGTGGGTGGTTGCCGCGGTGTCGGCGCGCTTTATATCGCCGTTTTTAGATAAATTGCTGCAAAGTTGGTTTGGTTTATCTGAATCAACGGTTGGTACATTGGTCGCATCATATTTTGTTGTCTTTTTTGCGATATTGCTGATTGTTGGTTTTATCAATCAGAAACTGCGCGATAAAATCCAAGACAGTATTATGAACGTGACTGACCATACACTGGGGGTTATTTTCGGAATAATTCGCGGTGTGGTTGTGATGGGATTCGTGTATTGGGGGATGTTATGGTACTATTCCGATACACCAGGGTTGCCGTCATGGTTGGCTGACGCACGTACACGGCCATTAATGCAATTGACTGCGGTAAAGATGGATCAGTGGTTTATCCCAGGCCCAGAAAACAGATTGTTAAAACGTGATGTCGCCGGCACGCACGAGGCAATGGAAATCTATAACAATTTGATAAATCCTGCGGTTGTGGACAAAGATGGTGCGCAACAGAACGCGCCGAAAAAATCTGTCGCGCCTGATGCACCAAAGCCTGCTGGCGATAATACAACAAAATCCGCCAAACCTGCCGCGCCGGCCACCGCATCATCTGACGAGGGGGTTGGATACAAATCGTCTGAACGTACAGCATTGGAAAATCAATTGTTGCAGATAAAGACAGTTGCCACCGCCATAGAACAGCACGAGGCGAATCGTCATCCTGACCCGTCAACGGACGCAGAATAATGTAAAACTAAATCCGCCATCGGCGGATTTTTTATTGGCATATCTTCCTGGTGAATTTATGGGATATTTGCGCGATAATACCTGTATATTACAAAGGAGATAAAACCATGCTGAAATCAAAAATAATTTTCACCATATTTGTTGTATATGAAATCATTGCTGTTATGTTGCTGCACTGTCCGCGTACATGCGATGCAATGTTTGGTACTGTGTTCTGTGACGACCACGTGTTTAAATATTTCTTATTTTGTGCGGCGGTACCGTTAATTGCGTTTTTGATTTGGATGTGGATACACGAAATATTTATTGCGCGTCGTCGCCGCCGTTCGTTTTTACATCGTGCACGTGATGTTATGGCCGATGTTGCGGACAGTGTCAAAGAACGTGCCGGCAAAACATTTAATCTATCAAACATCAGTCGTCAAGACATGGATAAATATCTGGCTGCGGCAATATTGTTTGGATTGAAAAAATATTCAGACCGTCACCCCGGGTTGCGTAATACCGTACGCGATATTATCGACAGTGCAAACGGTCGATATGAATATGATGACACCGATGACGATATCGATGATGCAGAATACGATGCGCCGACACGTACGCGTCAGTCTGGTGCCACCCGCGCACGCACTGCATCAGGGCGCACAACCGCTGCGCAATCCAAGGCAAATCCGACATCCCGTCGCAAGAAAAAATAATGAATTTCAAAAGTCCCGCCCCGGCGGGATTTTTTTATGTATAAATGTGATAAAAAATCCTTGCAATAATTTGTGATATATTGTATAAATAGTGTCGCGCCGGTTTAGCTCAGCTGGTAGAGCATCTGATTTGTAATCAGAGGGTCGTTGGTTCAAGTCCGACAACCGGCACCAGAATTAGACTGTGGGAAACCGCAGTTTTTTTATAACCATATGAAAATAAAACAAATGATTAAATTACCTGAATTGTTGGCGCCGGCCGGAACGCTGGATGCGTTTAAAACGGCGATTTTATATGGGGCTGATGCGATTTATGCAGGGCTGCCCGGGTTTTCAATGCGTGCACGTGCAAAAATCACCGTGGACGAGGTAAAGGCCGGTATCGACCTGGCACACGCGGCGGGCAAACGCGTATATTTGGCGTTCAACCTGTTCGCGCATGATCGGGACTTTGAAAACATGCCGCGCGTCAGTCAGATTATTGATTATCTGCGTCCTGATGCATTGATTGTGGCAGACCCTGGCGTTATGATGTGGGTACGCGAACATCATCCTGATATTCCAATTCATGTTTCAACCCAGGCAAATATTTGTTCGGCCGCATCTGTTAAGTTTTGGCAAAATGCAGGGGCCAAGTTATGTGTCCTTGCGCGCGAGGTATCGCATGCCGAGTTTAAAAATATTCGCGCCGCATGTCCGGATATAGGTTTGGAAATATTTGTTCATGGTGCGATGTGTATGTCGTATTCTGGTCGATGCCTGTTGTCGAATTTTATAACAGGTCGTCCTGCCAACCGTGGGGCGTGCGCACAACTGTGCCGGTGGAAATATGATGTTGTATTACGCGAGGTTGAATCCGGCATCGAAATGCCAATTGATGAAGACGACCGTGGCGCATACATCATGAATTCCAAAGATTTGTGCCTGATGCCCCGTTTGGGCGAGGTTATAGCCGCCCGTCCAGACTCATTAAAGATAGAAGGCCGCAACCGCAGTGAATATTATGTTGGTTCCGTCACGCGTGCGTATCGTGCGGCGATGGATGCGTATGCGGCAAATCCTGAAAATTTTGACCCATTGCCATTTATGCGTGATTTAGAAATATTGGAAACGCGTGGATATACAACGGCGTTCTTTGATGGACCGGTTATGCCGGATGCACATAATTATGACACCACACGCAGCACATCCCAATATCATGCGGCCGGTGTCATCACTGGGCGCACCCCAGATGGCATGATAATGGAATTGCGTAATGAAATATGCGCAGGTGATGAAATAACATTTTTATTGCCACATGGTGATAAGGTATCTGTCACATTACCGCAAATTATTAATGCGCGCACATCCGAAACGCAACCTAAAATGTCGGCCGGTCAAAACAACAGTTTAATTATTCCGTATGCATGGCTGGGTGGTGATACGGATAAATTTACTGAAAATATTTTGGCATATAAACATAAATAAAAAATCCCCAAATGGGGATTTTTTATGCGGCCTTTTGATATTGCATTTGTTTAATCAACATTATTTGCAGTTTTTTGATGTTTTCAAATTCGCGTCCCTTCATCTCAACTTTTGCATTGGTATTTTGAAACGCTTGTTTAGGTTTTACCGCACCATAGTCGCGTGCCGTATGCGGATTTTGCATTGGCAATTGATTGGCCGGTGCGAATTGACTGGTCGGCATTTGTGGGCCACGATGTTGCGGATTTTTTGCAGCCACCCCATCTGGCATTTCGCGCCGGTTTTGGGCATTTGTTTTGATAATAGGCTTTGCCGATTTTTGTTGTGCAGATTGCACAATTGGGGCGCGTGTTTTGTCGCGCGTTTGCTCTTTGAATTTGGCCAGTATTGAATTTATATCATCCATACCGCTGCGTGTGTCATCTGCTGCACGCTTTGCGAATTCAGTGCGTCGCGCGTCGTCCATGTTCAGTTTGCGATCTTTGTTGGGGTTTGTCATCATTTCGCGTGCCGCCGCCCGATTGTATGATGCGTAAACCGTGCGCAGATATTCAGTCGCAACAGTTTGTTCGCGTTTTGTTTCAACAAATGATTTTGTCTGTGCAGATGCCTTATACATTGCCTGGCCCAAATTCATATCCTGGGTCATGTTTGTATCGCGCAGGCCGCAATACATACGCATGTACGCCGCCATAATTTTTTCTTTGTCAGCCTGGGTCAGGGCCGATACGTTTTGTGCATTTTCGTTTGTCATTTGCGCCCCCTTTTGTTCGTTATTATCACCTTACATTTAATATGTAGTGCGCGCATGACACTTTTCAAGTCACCTGTCAATCAAAAAATAATTGTTTTGACTTTAATCCTAGAACCTGTCACGATTTATAGGTGTTATGTCACAAAAGCACACTGTTGCCAATAATGGGCGGTGTGGATATAACGCCCAGTCTTGCCAATAATGGGGGCTGGAATTTCATCGAAACAAAAGGATAAAATGATGAAAAAATCTTTAAAATTGGCGGCGGCGGCAACAATATTGGCAACGCCGGCAATGGCGGACGTGGCAAACGTACCGTATAACACATTGAACACAAATATGGAAAACCCGTTGTATATGCCGGGACGTAATGTGTTCTATTCAAAATTGTCAAATGGCCTGATGTTAAAGGTCGCAGACAGTTCCGACGCCCACAAAGACAAAGGTCATGACGGCGCAACAGAATTTCCGATTATCCGTATCCAGGAAAACATGGGATATGGTATAACCGACCGCTGGACAGTTCACGGCTCTGTTCAGTACACACACGACGATGACATTGGCCGTACGGGTCTGTCCGCAGGTCGTCTGGGTACAACATATCGTATCTTGAACCTGTATAATGGATTTGTATGGGATGTGTACGGCGATTTGCATTTGGGTGGCTTGGGCCAGATGCGCGGTCAGTATAACTTGACAGGCGATGCAAAATCAGCAATGCAAGCATTACCAAGTGGTGATTCTGAAAAAATTGCAATGGCTGCACTGTCAAAAGCAACCGGTGTTATTGACTATGACAACTATTCTAATGGTATGTGGGGATATCATGTCGGTACAAAGTTTGGTCATGTTTGGGATAAAATGACGGTATCTGCATTTGCAGAAGTCCTGCGTACAATTGGTGACGACAACAGTCGTATCCGTATTGTCGGTGACAGCACACCATTAATATCAGCGTTGGGGCATACCTCATCAACGGCAACAATGTTGGCAATGGCGGGTGTTCCATCTGAAGTTGCGGCAGAATTCAAATCCACGACCGAAGTCAACGCTGGTTTGAATATGTTCTATCAATGGACATCGAAATGGTCAACAGGCGCATGGTTCCGTTATGAACATCACGCGTCCCAGGGTATTAAGAAAATTACAACACCATTGTCGGGCAAAGCTGATTTGTTAGCCAAGGGGCTGGAACAAAAACTGTCTGACTTGCAAGACGGATTTGATGATTATATCATCGGTTTGTCTGTTGCACATCAGTTCACAGACCATGCCCAGGTTGCGGTCTATGGTGAATACACATTTGATACCGCCGAACCACGTTCCCAAAACGGTACGGATGTCAAGGCAGAGGCCGGTGTTCGTGTGAACTTTAAGTTCT
>CAZJGX010000022.1:0-12647 GCA_964545825.1 uncultured Muribaculaceae bacterium | reverse complement strand
TTTATTCTTCGATTTCGATTTCGTCGATGTATGTTCTGTTTACCTGTTCCAGTGATACGGGGGTATAATCTGTTGGTTTTATTGCCTCGTCGGTATCCTGGGGGACAATAATTATATTTTCCTGATGTGGTTGTGTGGTGGCACCTGTCATATTTGCACCATATGTTTTTGATTTGTATTTTCCGCGCAGACGTTCCGGTACCTGGATATAGTTCATTGGATTAACGCCTGGTGTTTCCAGTGGCATAGCACGGGCAGGGGTAATATGATGCTGTTCAATGTTATATATTGGTGACATGAAATTTGTTGGGGCATTTTTTATCGTGCGTGGTGTGCCGGATCCATCTAATTCAACAATACGCAGGGCGCGTTCGCTTTCGCCTGTCGGTTTTAAACGGAACAGCCCATCCATGCCCATATATCCACTGGGGTCCAGCAGGTATGCGGCATTTGATTTGTTTGAATAAATCATCCCCATTGCCATATTTGCGGCATCATAACCAAATGTAGACAGACGATTTGGGGCGGTGCCATCAATTCTTTCGTACAGGTTTACAAATGATTCAGATACTGGTGGCAATGTTGCAAATTTTGAACCACTCATTGTTATATCTGATGCAATGTCTGAACCGTCCCATACGGCCGTACCATAGAATTTTACATCACGTGCACCAACGCCATAGTATCTTAAAAATGATGCCAGACTTTTTGTATCATCGCCCGATCCCAGGAATAAAACCGCGTCATATGGCAATGTGCCCAGTGTGTCTGTCTTGGATAATTTATTCAATTGCATGTTCAGGGATGATTTCTCTATCGCGGTCAGTGTTTCGTTGGTCAGGATATCTGACAATATTTCACGTGCGCGGTTATTTGCCGCCGTACGTGCGGCGTTCATTGATGCAGATGCCATTGTGTTTTTTATAGATTCTGCGTCTTTTTCCGTGTAATAAAATACGCCAGCGGTTGGTATGTCATAAATAGACGCCGCATTGCGTGCGGTGCCCGCCATTAATTCGCCTGATTTTGTGTTCGGTGCGACGATGATAAAATTTTTTGCGCCGTCGGTCTTCATTTCGCGGACAATAGCCTCTACACTGTTGGTGGGCATTAACGACATTGACATAACGCCGCGGCCCACAGCCGTTGCGTCTGTTGTAAATGCCAGGACTGGTAAACTTTCAGGCTTTGATTCGCGCAGAATTTGTGCATTTTTTGCAAATAATGGGCCGATTATTATTTCTGGGTTTTGGGCCAGTGCCTGGTTTATCGCATCAGTATTATTGGATGCCGTGTCATAGAACGATACCGCCAAGTTCTGTGGCCCACGTTGCAGGACAGCCGTTTCAATTGATGTGCGGATTGCCCGTCCCGCCGCCGCATTATCGCCAGATAACGGCAACAGTACCGCGATACGTTTTGTGTCTGCTGCATTTATATTATCCGGCATGATTTGCGTTTGGTCATATGTACCGTATGTTCCATATGCGCCGTATTGCATTTGAACCGGGGTGCCGGCTGTCATTGTGCCATATTCACCAAACCAATCATCCTGGGGGGTGCCGCATCCTGTCAATATTGCAATTAATCCGCAAAGTCCGAAAAATCTGTTTATATGCATTGAAAAATCCATTTTATTTTGTATCATTTTACTATAAAAGGAAATCAAATGCAATCAGGGCTTTATATTGTCGGTACGCCGATAGGAAATCTGTCAGACATGTCGCCGCGTGCGATTGATGTGTTGCAAAATGTGGATTTGGTTGCGGCCGAAGATACACGTGTGTTTGGAAAACTCGCGGCGCATTTTGATATAAAGACGCCGCGTGTGTCGTGTCATGAACATAATGAACGTGATGTTGTTCCGGAATTAATTGAAAAGTTGCAATCAGGGATGTCAATTGCCGCAGTCAGTGATGCCGGTATGCCGGGGGTCAGTGATCCTGGATTTCGGTTGGTGCGTGCCGCGCGCGAGGCAGGGGTTCCTGTCTATGTTGTGCCGGGGCCGGTGGCTGCTATTTCTGCGCTGGTGCTATCAGGATTTCCGACCGACCGATTTACTTTTTGCGGTTTCTTTGATGAAAAGAAATTGCGGGATGACAACCGTATCCGTCACACAATAATTTATTATGAAAGTCCAAACAGAATTATGGCTACTGTTGGGGCATTGGCACGTGTTATGCCGGAACGTAAAATCGCAATCGTTCGTGAAATAACCAAGATGTATGAAGAAACAATTATCGGGTATCCGGCGGACTTGTTAAATATTGAACCGCCACGTGGTGAAATTGTGATTGTTGTTGCGCCAGCCCCGGAACACAAAATGACAGAATCTGAAATATCAGATATTGTAAATGATGTCGTGGCCGGTACAACGAAATCTGCGGCGGCGGAACTGGCGGCACGTGCCGGTATTTCAAAGAAAGAGGCGTATCGTCGTCTGATTGCAAAGGGGGATGATAATGGCAATTAAATTTGTGGGCAGTTTTGAAAATGTAAAATCTTTGCCGCGTACGCAGTTCGCAGAATATGCATTTGTTGGGCGCAGTAATGTTGGCAAATCATCGTTGATAAATGCGATTGTTGGGGCTCCTGTTGCACGTACATCAAACACACCGGGGCGCACGCAGAGTTTGAATCTGTTTAATATTGACGACAAGATAATGATTGTTGATTTGCCGGGGTATGGCTATGCGCGTGTGTCAAAAGAGCAGGCAGCCATCTGGTTGGATAGACTGGAAGAATATTTATTAACCCGTCGTCAGTTGGCGCGACTGTTTGTTTTGATTGATTCACGAATTGGGGTACGGTCTTCTGATTTAGAATTGATGGATTTTTGTGATGCGCATGGGATTTCATATCAGGTTGTTTATACCAAAAAGGATAAACGTGTTCGTGAAAAAAATCAGGCGGACATATCTCATGAAAATCACGGCGCAATGATTGCAGAAATAATAGAAACGTCTGCGGAAAAGAAAATAGGCCTGGAAAAAATAAGGGCGGTAATTGGCATCAAATAACAATATCTTTTGTGCGACAAATCCGGCGCGTATTATGGATGCATTATGGCATGTGATTGACGTGTCGGGTGTCGCGATGTCTGATATGTTGATATTTCTGCCCAGTCGTCGCGCTGTTCGTTCTGTGGAACGTATGCTGTGTGACAGGGTGGGGCATGCTGTTATATTGCCGCATCTGGTGGCGCTGGGCGAAGGGGCACCGGATGAAGATATAGACATTGATTCAGATAATGCAGATGATGTGATAAGTGATGTGGAACGGGTGGTTGCCGTGGCGCGTTTATATGCGGCGTCAAATATTGGTGCAAATATGCGTGGCAATTTGGCGGTTGCGCATGATTTGGTGCGTATGGCCGATTATCTGGAAAACGAAGGTATTGATATCGCAACCATGGATTGGGATGCGATTGTTGATGAAAAATATGCTGCGCATTTTCAGCGCAAGGCACAGATACTAAAAATCATATCTGATTTTTTACCGGCGTATTGTGATGGGCGAAAAACTGCGGCGCATGCACGAAATACTGGCATACGGCGTTGGATTGAACAATTGGATAAATACAAATTGGTTGTTGTGTGTGCATCAACGGCGAGTGTGCCGGCCACGTCTGATTTAATGGCGGCGGTGGCTGGATTGTCGTATGGGCGGATTATCTTGCCGGGGCGTATCGCCGGGCGCACGGCAGATTTTGAATTAGATACAAATCCATATAATGCAGAATATAAGTTTTTATGTAAAATCGGTGTGACGCCGGATGATGTAATACCGATTGATGTTGGGCCGTCTGCGATTGATTTTATGAATATTGCGTTTGGTAATGATGCATCGCGGCATGGTAATGCGTCAGATGTTTCGCATTGTCATATCGTCACGTGTGAACGTGAATCAGCCGAGGCTGCCGCAATCGCAGAAATTGCATATAATGCACGGCAACAGAACAAATCTGTATTGGTTATAACGCCTGATGCCGCTGGAAATCAACGTTTGGCCAATGCGTTTGAGGCACGTGGATTGACAGCGGATTTTTCCGGTGGTATATCCGGTGGACAGACGTCGGTGGGACGTGCGATATTAAACGAATTTGATCGTTGGATTGAATCTGGTGATAATACGTTTGATAAATTATATTTGGCAAATGATTGTGATTTAATGCAGACAATAATCGCAATCGTTGACCGTGACGGTGTCGCATTTACACCGCAGTTTGATATCGCAGATGGTGTATCAATTCAGATATGGTCGGCGATTGAAAAATTGTCAAATGCTGTAAAAAATGTGGGGTTGCATTTAAATACACGTGATACGCGCGATTTGTTGGCGGATGTGTTTTCATCTGTGACCGTGCGTGGCGCGAAAAATGAAGATGCGGATGTGGTTGTGCTGGGTACGATTGAATCGCGTATGCAGACCGCGGATGTTGTTATATTATCAGGATTAAATGACGGGATGTTTCCGGCGCGTGGCTATGAAAACAATTGGTTGCCGCGACGTGTGGCAAAACAAATCGGATTGCCATCACCGGATAGAAAAGTGTCTTTGATGGCGTTGGATTTTATGAATTTGTCATGTGGGGCCCAGGTTTATTGGACACGGTGCGCGTCATCAGGTGGCGCAGAAAAAACAGAATCACGATTTTTATCCCGCGTTGCAGTTGCAGGTGGAAAATATAATCCTGATACCGGTGTTGATGTTTTGCCATATGATATTAATACAGGTTGCGCAATAATGGACGGTGTGCATGCGCGTGATGCGGTGGTGCGGCGCCCGTTGGATTATTCTGCGCCATGTCCGCCGGCGGATTGGTCGGATGTATATGTGACGCGATTGGAATTGCTGATTCATAATCCGTATGCGTTCTATGCGGCGCATATATTGAAATTGCAACCAAAGGATGATTATTGGGATGCGCCATTGGCGGCGGATTTTGGAACACTGGTGCATAGCGTGATTGAAAAATGTGCGAAAATAGAAAATCTGACCCCGGATATTTTGGTTCGTGAATTGGATAAGGCGGCGTTGGAAAAAATTGGTGCAGACAATATTGTGTTTGATTTCTGGCATCGGCGTTTTGTTGGGTTTGCCCAGACGGTTGTTGATGAAATCAAATTACATCCAGATATGAAATTTGAAATCGCAGGTAAAATAGATGTGTATCTGGATGATGATAAAAAGATTAAGCGTACTGTGCGGGCCCGTGCGGACGGGGTGTGGAACGGCGGCGTCATGGATATCAAGACAGGCGCAATCCCGACAGCTGCACAATTAAAAGACGGCACAATGCCACAATTACCGTTAGAGGCATTAATGCATATCCATGGTGGTTTTGGGGCAAATATCGGGCGATGCGAGAATCCGCAAATGCGTTTCTTGCAATTGCAGAAAAAAAACGTCCGTAGTGTCGAAGTGCCGCGCATGATAAAAGATGTTGATGTTATCCAATCTGCCTATGACAAGGCGGCCGAGGTATTTCGTATTTATTCGGCCGGTAATATGCCATATGAATATAGGCCAACCAAGGGCTCAATAAAATACCATGCGTGGGATGACCTGGCGCGGGTTGATGATTAAAAAAACGCCATGTGGCGTTTTTTTTTAGAGTGAAGGTAGTCGGTATTAGAATATAGGTTATTTGATATTTAACATTAATCCGCAATGGTCGGTGGGCTTGTCAGCCAGGCGTGGTGCCATATCAATTTCGCATGCTTTGATATCGTTCATTGCGGCTGGGTTTGCCAAGAAATAATCCAGGCGCAGGCCTTGCTTTTTGCCAATGGTATCGCCGCCGCGGTATCCATACCATGTATAATCTATTTCATCCGGATGCATTTTGCGCCATACATCAACCCAGCCCATATCAATCCAAGACTGCATCGCGGCGCGTGCGGCCGGCGCGGCAATTGCAATACCAACATAGTTTGCAGGTTTCCACACATCGCGGTCGGTTAGTGCAACATTAAAGTCACCGCCAATAATCACTGATTCCGGTGAATTTGTGTATTGTTCAATATGCTTTGTAAATGCGGCCATCCAATCCATTTTATATGGGAATTTGGGTGAATCAATGGTGTCACCATTTGGCATGTATACGTTTATCAGGCGGATGCGGCCGTCAATAACGCACTCAATAAATCGCGCGTTGGTATCCGGATATGTTGGCAGGCCCATCGTCACGTCTTCGATTGAATATTTTGAAAATACAGCGACGCCATTCCAACTTTTTTGGCCAAAAACCTTTACATTATAACCATATTCATCAAACAGGTTGTGTGGAAATCCGGCGGTTTCAACTTTTAATTCTTGAACCATGATTGTGTCATATTCGCCGCCCCGTAAAATGTCAATAAAACTTTGTGCGTGTGCACGGATAGAATTGATGTTTAGTGTCAGTATTTTCATATTTGCAATCCATTTCTTTGGGAAGTATAATAATCCCAGTCCAATATAAAAACAACAAGGAATTTTTATTATGAATATGTATCAGTTGTTGGAAAAGGCAGTTGCGACATGGCCGGATAATATGTTCTTGGTTCGCGAAGGTGTCACTTTTTCAGCGTTTCTAGAAGATGTTAAGGCGCGTGCGGCATCTTTGCATGCGGCGGGTGTCAAACGTGGCGACATTGTTGGAATTTTATCGCATAATATTCCGCAGTTCCCATTGACACTGTTTGCAGTGTGGTATCTGGGTGGAACGGTATTATTGCTGGACACAAATTTAACACCGTTTGAATATGATAATATGACGTCGACAACCGATTGTCATATCGTGTGTGCAGAAAAATCGTTTTTCTATAAAACAGATAAATTCAAATTCTATGATATAACGAAAAAAGATGGGAAACAAAATCCAGACCTGTCGCCGGCGGCGTTGGAATCATTAGATGTTGCAACATTGTCATTTACATCTGGGTCAACCGGTACGCCAAAGGTTGTGCCGTTAACACACTTTAATTTGATTGAGTGTGCGAACTCTTTGGATGATATGCGTGAGTATATAGGGCCGGGCGATATTATGTATGGTTTCCTGCCGATGTATCATATATTTGGATTTGCTGTCGAAATATTGGCGACACTGCACTATGGTGCCGGCGTTTTGTTGCAACCGACCGTTAATCCAAAAGAAATCATGGCGGATTTCAAAGAATATCGTCCGCAAATTATTCCTGCGGTTCCACGTTTGTTTGAAGTTATACGAAATCGTATCATTGATACATTGAAAAGCAAACATATGTGGTGGTTGGCATCCGTGGTTCTGAAATATGGTAAAATACTGAATAAAATCGGTTTAGGATTTCTGGTTCGCAAAGTCCAAAATCCTGTGCGCGAAATATTCGGCGGTCGTGTGTCTGTGTTGATTGCAGGTGGTGCCGCCACCAAGCCAGAGGTCGAAACCTTTTATGAACGCTTGGGTATGCGCTTTATCCAGGGATATGGATTGACAGAAACTGTTGGGCCAATCTGTATTTCCAGACCTGTGAAAAAACGTGTTCCATTTGCATTTGGTGCGCCGACAACAAATAATGAGTGCGAAATTCGCGACATGAACGAAGATGGTGTCGGTGTGTTGTGGTTGCGTGGTCACCAGGTGTTTGGTGGATACCTGAATAATCCGGGTGTCAATGAAACAGTGTTTGATGAACGTGGTTTCTTTAATACTGGTGACATGGTTTCTATGGATAAAAATGGTGAATTGCACTTCGCAGGACGTAAAAAACAGGTAATTGTTTTGGATTCCGGTAAGAACGTTTATCCTGATGAATTGGAAGCACTGTTTATGGAAATCCCAGGTGTTAAAAATGTTGCGGTATTTGAGCATAAGGTCAAAGATAAAACCGTCACTTATGGTGTGTTCAGTGTCGAAGATGGTATGACGATTGAAGCACTGGGGGCGGCCGTTGCAAATGCAAATAAAAAGGTTGCCAGTTATAAATGGGTGACGCATTTTGCAATGACAACGGATGAATTGCCAATGACCAGCACACAAAAGGTTAAACACCATGTTGTGCGTCAAAATCTAATAGATGGTCAATATCCAATTCGCAAAGAATAAATATTGGGCCCGGGAATCCGGGCCTTGTTTTTTGATTAATTTTCTGATATAATTTTTGCGAAATATAATGTTATGTGGGGGAAAAGGATAGGGAATATGAAACGTATTCTGGGGATTGCGTTGTTGACGATGTTTGGTGGCAGCGGGGTTTGTTTTGCCAGTATTACATCCAAGGATTTTGTTGATGGTGCTGTCAATCAATTGCAGGAAACTGTTGATTTAAAGGCCGATAATGACGCGGTTGTTCATCTGACTGGCGATGAATCAATTGGTGGAAATAAATCGTTTACAGGAAATGTCATGGTTGATGGTAATATTGATGCGGCCAGTAATAACAATCAGGTTGCAACAACCAAATGGACAAATGAACGTGTCACCGCCGCCAAGGGTGATATTCCCGTTGGTTCAAAAGATTCAACAACGTTTACCAAGATTTGGATTGAAGAATAAAAATACCCACCGTTTGGTGGGATTTTTTATAGTGTTGCATTTTGCCTGTCACAGTGTTATTATAACTAGGAAGGCATACAGATTGCCTTTGGGGTGTGATTACCCTTAAATTGTGGTGTCCGTGGGGACAAAAAATACCTCCAGCCTGTGGTTGGAGGGCCTGTGAATATGTTGAATAAACAGCACTATTTTTCCACAATTATAGTAATCAACCTCCAGCCACCTGAATTTTTTGGTGGTTATGTTTTGGTAGGGGGATGAAATGAAAATAGTTTTGATTGGGTTGTGTATAAATTTAGTTGTGGTATGCAATGCGTGGTCTGCATTGGTGTCAAATTATTATGTTGATACAATTGTTGCGGCGTTGCAATCTGATATCGATGGCAAGGCAAATGATGCGGATGTTATGCATTTATCTGGTGATGAAACGATATCAGGGGTAAAAACATTTACAGAACCCATATTAATAAACAGTCAACATCCTGGTGCGCCGATTATGACGCTGACGGGTACTGGCAGTACAATTTTCTTTAATCTGGTTCGTACTGGTGGCAGCGAAGCGGTACTTGAAGCGGGGGCAGGTGTGGCATTGTTTGGAACGCGGTCAAATCATCCTATGGAAATTCGTACAAATTATAAAACACGTATGAAAATTGGAACTGATGGCAGTGTTGTTTTATCTGTGCCACCTGCATCAGGTGATAACAGTAATCAGGTTGCAACCACGGCGTGGGTAAATGAGAGAATCAAAGCCATGTGCGGTACAGTAGAAGAATAGGTTTTTAATTACTTACCCAAACACAGTTGACCAAACGTTGCGTCCAGTACATCTGATGCGGTGATTGTTCCCAGAATTTTTCCAATGCAATCTGCAGCGCGGCGTGTGTGTTCGGCAAATATGTCATAGTTGTCGCCTGATAATTCAATTGCGTTTTTTAATTCTGTCTGTGCATCACACAGCATTTCACGTGTGTGTGCATTGATTGCAACCATACCTTCGGTGTTATCCAATGCGTTGTGTATTTTATTGCGGATTACGTTCATTAAATCCGGCATGCCGTCACCTGTCCGGGCAGATACATAGATTGCATTTTTGTTCGTGTGTGTTTTGATTTTATCAGACTTGTTTATAACAATAATTTCATTGTGTGCCGCCTGTGCATGCGTGTCAGCGTCAAATACACGGATTATCAAGTCTGCATTTTCAATTTCAAATTGCGTTTTTTCAATACCGATTTTTTCAATTGCATCAGTTGTGTCATCGCGCAGGCCGGCCGTGTCCGACAGGTTTACCAGATATCCGTCGATATCCAGATTTATTGATACCACGTCGCGTGTTGTGCCCGGAATATCAGATACAATTGCGCGGCTGGAACCCGCCATGTAATTAAAGATGGATGATTTACCAACATTTGGCACGCCTGCCAATGTTATATTAAATCCGCCGCGTATGGCGCGTGCAACACCACTGTGTGAAATTGCTGTGGTGATTTCGTCATATAATTTTTGTGTGCGACGGCGTACTGTGTCGCCAATGTTTGCAGGCAGTGCGTCCGGTTCATAATCCAGCATCGCCGCAGCATATGCAGATACGTCAATCATCTGACGGCGCCAGTCGTTATAAATTTTACTGTCGCGGCCGGTCAGGCTGTTTAACGCCGCACGACGTTGGCGGTCGGTTGTTGCATCCAGAAGCGCCGCCAGACCGTCAACATCTGCCAAATCCATTTTGTTGTTGTAAAATGCGCGACGTGAAAATTCGCCGGGCATGGCCATCCGTGCACCAAATTTGGTGGATAAATAATCAAATATTTTTTCAATCACAGCCGGTGCACCATGACTGTGAATTTCGATAACGTCAGACCCGGTAAAAGATTGCGGCCCGGCAAAATATATGGCAATTACCTGGTCTATTAAATCGCCGTTGCCATCATGCATATTTGCAAAGTATGCATGTCGTGCATCAAAGTTTGTGCGGCTAGAAATTGTGGCAAACATGTCACGTAAATTATTACCCGCAATGCGGATAACGGCAACGCCTGATTTACCGTGACCTGATGATAATGCGTATATTGTGTCAAAATTCATTTTTTATTTACCGCCAGATATTTGTTTCAATGCCATGGGTACCAGTTTTGTCACATCCATGCCCGGATTATCCGCGACCAGTTTTTGCGCCATATCGATAATATCCAATCGGCGGTATCCCAAACTTTCCAGTGCCGCCAACAGGTCGGGCAGGGCCGACGCGTCGCCCGCGCTTGCCATGCCAAGGTCAAATGCCGCGCCACCCATTTTATTCTTTAATTCAACAATGATTTTTTCGGCGACTTTTTTGCCAACGCCGGGGGCGGTTGCGATTGTCTTGGCATCGCCTGTCGCAATTGCAGATATTAATGTATCGGTTTTGATTGTAGACAGTATTGCCAATGCAACCTTGGGCCCAACACCCGACACGCCTGTCAGTTGATTAAACAGGTTTTGCGCGGCAAGTGTTGAAAATCCAAATAATCTGATGGAATCTTCGCGGACGACTGTTTCAATCCATAGGGCAACCGTTGATTTTGGTGCCAGGTATTCTGGGGTAAAAACTTTATATCCGACCGGGCCCGCCATTAAAATAACGAATCCATCGCCGCAATAATCAATTGTGCCTTGCAATTTGCCAATCATTTGTTATCCTTTTGTTCGTAATTTTAATCCAATATAATTAAAAGGTCAAATTATGAGTGGACACAGTAAATGGCACAATATTCAGCATAAAAAGGGTCTGGTGGACGCCGCACGCAGTGGTTTGTTCACGAAACTGGCACGTGAAATCACAATGTCGGCAAAATTGGGTGACCCAAATCCGGATAACAATCCGCGCTTGCGTTTGGCGATTTTGCAGGCACGCAAGGCGTCTATGCCAAACGATAATATCAAGCGTGCAATTGATAAGGCGTCGGGTGCAAACACTGAAAACTATGTTGCAGTGCGTTATGAAGGTTATGGCCCGGGTGCCGTGCCTGTTATTGTAGAGGCATTGACCGATAATCCACGTCGTACCGTGCCGGAAATTCGTAATATTTTTGCCAAAAGTGGCGGCAACATGGGTGAAGAAGGTTCTGTTGTATTCATGTTTACACGTGCCGGTCAAATTATGTATCCGGCGTCTATCGGTAAAACCGAAGATGAAATGATGGAAATCATCATGGATGCAAATGCCGACAATCTGGAAACATCTGACGAAGGTTTTATTATCACTACAAAACCAGATGATTTCATCAATGTTCAAAAGGCATTGGCAGACGTGCTGGGTGAACCGGAACAGGCGGAATTAACATGGATTCCAAATATGCCGATGGATTTGGACGAAGAAACATATGCCAAGGTTGAAAAGTTGGTAGACAACCTGGATGCAAATGACGACGTGCAGAAGGTATTCACTGCCGCTATGTAATTTGTGCGAAACAATTGAAAAATCCCCCAATTGGGGGATTTTTTGTTTCGCCTGCAAATAAAATAAAGATATTACCTGAGGTAATAGTCATTGCGATTTACGTATATCGCGCGATTATCGTTTGGCAATGACGTTATTCCCGCGCAGAAAAATATTTTATAAATCATAGGCGACCCAATATTAAAAAATGCCACATGAAAAATGTCAGTGGCCGGGATGTTAGAAAATCACATCAACTTGATTCTGTATGTCTTTCGGTTGCCCGTATTTTATATACATACAGCATCCCGACCAGGTATGGCGGGAATATCGGTGCGAACACCGTATTTTTCAGATTTCGATGCGTTGTCGCACCGGTTGATGTGAGGTTTTCTAAAACCCCGAACCCATATCCCTATGGATTCAGGGGAATTTTAGCATTTGGCGGTAAAAAAATCCAGAAATAATAGAAAATAATACTACTTTTATGTATAATTTGTGTATCAAAGGTGTGAAAATGGTTAAAATTCTAGGTATCGATCCTGGTTTGTTGCATACTGGTTGGGCGGTGATTGAAACGGCAGGGCAAAATCGTAAATATATCGCCAGTGGTGTTATTTTACCAAAACCAAAGGATGAATTTCCGTCGCGTCTGTGCACAATTTTTCGCGGGGTGCGTGAACTGTGTGAAAATTTTCAGCCTGATGA
>CAZJGX010000021.1:3506-13019 GCA_964545825.1 uncultured Muribaculaceae bacterium | reverse complement strand
GGATATATTCCTATAATTTTATATGCGCAAATTTCTGGAATATCAATGTGAAAATATGTTTCTGTATGTGCCGTTTATTATGGCGTTTGGTGGTGCGCTGTATTTTGGTCTGGTCACAGAACCGCGGATTCCATATTTCAATATTATATCTGTAATTATTGCGATATTGGCCGGTATCGGCATATTATGTTTACGCAAGGCGCGCATGTTGCAGGCAGCGTTAATATTTATATTTGGTTTTACGTATGCGGCCGCGTTCACATACATGGCGTCACCACCACAAATATCACGTACGATTGCAAACAAGACTGTTCCGGCAATAGTTTCCAATATTGATTATGCCCCGGATAAGGTACGCGTATTTCTGCGCATCGCCTCAAGTGATATTAATGCGGCGGGTCGGGGTATTGCGACAACCCGCGTATCGATAAAGTCTGACATCCCAACACCAAATATTGGTGACAAAATTATGGCAACACTGACGCTGTTTGCACCAAGTGGTGCTGATGCGCCTGAAACATTTGACTATGCACGTTGGGCGTATTTCAACAACATAACTGCAACAGGTGTTATGACAGCCTATACCGTTATTGAAAACAATCATGCATATTCTGTAAATGCATTGCGCAACCGGTTGCACAACTCATCAAAATCATTTCTGGCCGATGGATTGGTATTGGGATATAAAAATTCTTTGCCAGAAGATAATCGCACAATATGGACATCCATCGGCATCGGTCACGTTTGGGCAATCAGTGGATTTCATATTGCGTTGGTGACAGGTTGGCTGTTTGCAATATTTTATTCTGTATTTCGGTTAATCGGCCCCATCACGCGGCGCATACCTGCCCGCATAGTCGCCATGTGCGCAGTATGGTTTGGCCTGACAATGTATCTGATGATATCGGGTGCGGCGGTTGCAACCGTTCGTGCATTTCTGATGACGACACTGGTAATACTGGCATTATGTTTGGGGCGCAGTGCGATATCTTTACGTAATATTTGCATTGTGTTCATTATCGTATTCCTGATAAACCCACATTATATAATGCAGGCTGGATTTCAATTATCATTTGCCGCAGTGTTCGGATTGGTATGGTTATTCAATGTTGTAAATCCCAAGATGCCAAAGAACAAAATACTGAAAGTCATATATGCGGCGACACTGACATCAATTGTTGCAACAATATTTACCGCACCATTTGTTGCCGCGCATTTTTATAATTTACCATTATATGGTCTGATTGGTAATCTGGTATTGTTGCCGATATTTTCTGTTGCAATTATGCCACTGGTGATGATTGGCGTATTATTCAGTGTGTTTGGGGTTATGTTTCCACTGAATCTGGCCCACATCATTTATGATAAATGTTTATATGTCGCCGAGATTATCGCCAGTCTGCCAGGTGCAAACATTTCAATACCACATGTATCGAACTTGGCACTATGTTTATTTATTGTCGGGTTTATTGGGTTAATTTGTGTTCGCAATATACGTATAAAAGTTAATTATATTGTATTCGCCGTATGTTCAATATTGGCGATTGGAATTACCGCATTACAACCGCGGCCCGTATTTATGGCAACCAGTGACCATGAACTGATTGGGTATATAGAAGATGGTGATATTTGTTTTTCTAAATCCCGTGCATCAAATCACTTCTTTGCATTTGACACATGGCGTCAATTACGTGGTCTGCCAACAGGAACATCAAATCAACGCTGTAATCATGAGGGTGGTGTTTGGCGGTTTGACACGCCGAAATTCAATCTGGTATATATCCAAAAATTTATACCACTGCAAAACAACATTGTGAAATTATGTCGTGACGATGACGTTGATTACATTGTGTCTTACTTCAATATCCGTGCCCCACAATGCGAACATAAAATTTTACGTGGTGGATTTATAATTGATGAATCAGGTCAGATTAGTCAGACACCACACAATCGCCCGTGGCATAGTCGGCACTGATAAAATACAGCCCTGATGCAGGTGCCGTAGCCCCCGCCGCAGAACGATTTTTTGCCGCAAAAATTTCATCAATATCATATGGTTTGCCCTGACCTATTTCTACCAAGGTTCCAACCATATTTCGTACCTGGTGATGCAAAAATGAACGCGCGGCAAATTCAAAAACAATCATATCACCCATAACGTTTATATCAGCCACGTCCAATGTTTTTATCGGACTTTTGGCCTGACACTGGGATGCACGAAAACTGGTAAAATCATGATTGCCAGTTAATTTTGCAGCGGCGGCACGCATAGCATCGACATCCAGCGAACGCGGCACCCACCAAACCCGATTACGTTGCAATACCGGTGCCGCACGACGATTAAATACCAAATATTTATACCGGCGACCAGCACATGAAAAACGCGCGTTGAAATCATCGGGCACAATCGCGCAATCTGTTATTACAACAGGCATATCTGTTAAATAAAAGTTCACCGCACGCATTACTGTTTGTGCATCATATAAACCTTCAATATCAAAATGTGCCGGCATTGCAACGGCATGAACACCCGCGTCTGTACGACCGGCGGCCACGATATCCACACGCACACCACAGAACTTTTCAATAGCGTCTTTCATAATAGACTGCACAGACGGGCCCTGGCGGTTTTCCTGCCAGCCGATTAGCCCCGTGCCATCATATTCAAGAATTACCCGAAATCGCGTCATTATCTTTCCCGAGATAAAACTTTGTTATTCAGCGACCAATTTGAACATGTATGGTTCCATTTAACAAAGCGTGGGCCAAATAATATCATACGAATTCCACACACATTATAACACGTACGTTCATCGGCATTTCGACCGGATAACGAATATTCACAAGTTTGGCAAATATGTGGGCACATATCGCTTAATATATTTTTTGACATTTTTTACCCCTTATCTGTTTTTTGTTATAAATGTGCGGCACAAGAAACATAAAGTGCGTTCACCATGTGTTTCTGACTGAGCGGCATATTGGTCAAATGTTGGACACTGTTGACAATGCAGTCCACTGCATGTTAAACACTCGCACAATCCGTTATTATTAAATTTTGATATATCTACGTGTACACCCCACAGGCCACATAACTTTTTACCTGGCATTTTATTCACCTATCTTTATTTCTGCACCACGCAGGCCGTTTACAAAACTTTTCCAATCCATTGGTTTTTTACCGGCCGGTTGCAGACGTGTTATTTTTAATTCGTTGTTTATTATACGGGTTTCCAAAACCTTGACATCCATGCCATTTATTTTTGTACGCCCCGCCCCCAGTGCGCGAATCTGATTATGGATATCACGCGGTGAACGTGTCCAATCAATAATTTCATCATCACCTGTAAATTTGCGTGTAAATGTCGGTTCGCCCACTTGCGGTGTCGACACATATTTTTCTGGCGCAGATAAATATGCGGTCAACATCTGTGTTCCGATTTCAGACACACGTTGTTCAACCATTTCGTTTGTATCATTTTCGCCAATATCAAACGCACGACGCATATATACCGCGCCTGCATCCAGTTCTGGTGTCACCTGCATCAGGCATACGGCAGATGTTGCATCCCCGTTATAAATCGCAGTGCGAATTGGGGACGGCCCACGATACAGTGGCAGGGAACTTGGGTGAATATTTATACACGGTGCAGAATTTAAAACATTATCCCGCAGTATCGCACCATATGAAACAACCACCACCATATCGGGTTTAAAGTTATATTCCGCTGTTTTATGATAAACAGGCAACCCACGGGATTCAGCCCAGACATGCACCGGTGATTTCGTCAGAATCTGTTTACGCCCCACGGGTTTTGGCCCGCGTGTAAATACAGCCAGAATATTGTGGTCTTTGGCAACCGCATCAAACATAGGCACAACAAAATCATTTGTTCCCATCAAGACAATGTTCATTTTTTATGTCTCCGTACTTTGCGCATCACCATTTCACGACGCACCGGTGACAGATGGTCTATAAACAGTATCCCGTCCAGGTGATCTGTTTCGTGCTGTACGATACGTGCAGGCACACCAGACATTTCGGCGCATTTATCGTTGCCCATTTCATCTGTCCATTTAACAATAACTGATTTCGGTCGCACAACATGTGAAAACACCGGCAGATTATCTGGGCCGAGTACGGATAAACATCCCTCTTCCATGTCACAGGTATCATCACTGTGTGACACAATTTGCGGGTTCAGCATTTTATACACAGTATTTGTATCAGGATCAATCATAACCAAAAAACGTGATAAAATTCCAACCTGGGGTGCGGCAAGCCCCACACCATTTTGTTCATGCATCATCGCAACCATGGTATCCAATGTGCTTAATATATCCGGGGTGATATCAGATACTGGCGCACACTTTGCGCGCAGAACCATATCCCCACACAGGCGCATTTGTAAATTATTGTTCGTCATCGTCATCATCCGTTTTTTGGGCCGCCAACGCCAAATTCTTTGACACGGTCAGGCCACCTTGCTTTTTAATTTTATCAAACCAGCCAGATATACTGCCCCGGCCATCGGTTAATTTGTTTAATCCACCATCATATGCCGCACGTGCCGCATCCAGCGCATTTCCCATTTTCTTATAATCTTCGGTAAAACCGGCATATTTCTCATATAATTTTTCAGCATACTCTACAATTTTAACAACGTTCTTGCTTTGCTTTTCAACACGCATTAATGTATCTATTGTACGCAACATCGGCAATAACAGTGACGGCGTTGCAATCGTCACACCATGGTCAAATGCGTATTTGTAAATATCTTCTTTGTCCCGGTTCATCAGTTCAATATATGCATGTTCCAGTGGCATAAACATACAGACATAGTCAAACTTTTTATCAACAACCTGGTTATAATTTTTATCCCCCAGTTCTGAGATATGCTTTTTCGTTGCATCAACAAACATACGCCACAGACGTTGTTTTTCAATTGCATCATCTGTTGCCAGATAGTCCATATAACTGTTCAATGACATTTTTGCATCGACAACAAAATGTTTGTCCCCAGGCATATGCACGATATAGTCCGGAATATCGCGACCACCGGATAAATGTTTTTGTGATTCATACTGAACCCCGGGTGTCCATCCCAACAATTCAAACAAACGTTCAACCTGGATTTCACCCCAGTTGCCCTGCAATTTCTTTTTACCACGCAGGGCGTCTGTCAGGTCGGCTGCCTCTTTCTTTAACCCCAGGCTGGCATCCATCATGGATTTGATTTGTCCTTCTAATGACGCACGATTTTCGGTTGAATTTTTTAAGATATCTTTTATCTGCTTGTTAAAATCTTCGGTTAATTTTTCAATTTGGGTTTTAAATGGCGTGATGGTTGTATTCAATGTTTGTGTTTGTTCATCAGTTGCAATTTTGCGTGTTTGGTTTAAAACATCAATTGATATATTTTTAAATTCCGCCATCATTTTGCCACGCATGTCTTCCAGCATTTTAATGCGGGCATCGGCGCTACTGGCCCGCGCAATCAGGGCGGCATTTTCACGACGTGCGGACGCGATTTGTTCTTTTAACAATGCAACCGATGCCGCATTGGTATCAGGCGCATGCATCATACGCGCCACAATTGCGCCAATTACGCCGCCCACAACCAATCCAACAATCAAAGATAAAATATCCATAATTATGACCTGAAATTTATATTTGCCACAATTATAAAAGAAAAATGCGGCATTGCAAGCCGCATAACCATATATTAATTTTTCTTTTTGCGCGCGCGCCTTTTGGTGGTCTTGTCGGCGATACTGCGTTCCATTTCCAAGATTTGGTTTTCACGTTCTTCGATTAGTTTTAACAGGCGGTCATTTTCCAATCGGATTTTATCCAATTCGCGATCACTCACCACAATTTTATCGCGCAAAGATTGATTTTTTTGTCGATTGGCCAGGGCCGTCACCAATGCGCCCGTACCCGCACCAATCGCGCCACTGATGATATCATATAATGCACTTAAATCTGCCATGCACATACAATATCATACGTGGCGTTAATATGCACTAGGCACTTTTTCTTAAACCTGTTTTGCGGTCAACCCATACCTGTTCGGCGGTGATATCCATTAACGGCATGTCTGATTTGCTGTCTGAGTAAACACGCACAACACGTGGTATCATTTTATTGTCACGTGCCCACGCATCCAATGCATAAACTTTGTTTTTACCCCAGCACAAGCATTTATATTTCCATGGATTTTTGTCATCCATTTCAGAACATAACACCGCATCAAATTTTATATCACGCACCAATGGACGTAGCAGGTAATTCGGACTGGCCGATGCCAGCACAACCATGCGCCCTGCATCACGTTCTGCATTAACCTGTTCCTTGGCCCAGCCAAAGCGTTCACGTTTGTGCATGCGGATAAAACCCGGTGCAAATTTTTTTACCATTTGCGGCGTCAGAAAACGACGAATATTTTCACGCCACCACATACCATCAGGCTTTATCGCGGCCGCGATACCTGCAATCGCCATCAACGGCAAATACAACCACGGACGCACACTGTGACGGAAACAATACTTTGCAAATTCCACATTTGAATCCAGGGCCGACAATGTACCGTCAAAATCAAAAACGACAATATCAACTTTTTTTAACATGTATATAATCCTTATATTGTTCGGCGGCATTATAACAACGTTTTTATTGCACTGCAAATTTTATATTGTTAATATGATAAATGTTATCAGGTATTCTGATAACGGGGTTTAGCGACCCGTTCTTGTACGCATGCGTCACGGCGTAATGTGATGTAATTTTTTTATCTCCAACCACCGGGTTGGAGGGTGTGGAAATATATGGAATACCACCACTATTTACAAGATAGTCGCTAACCTCCAACCGTCTGATTTTCTGACGGTTTTTCATTTCAGCAAATGAAAAGGAGGTTAGGAAATGAAAAAACTATTAATTATCGCACTGATATTTGGTGTGCCGTATTCGGCGCATGCATTATCCTCATCCACAATAATAGGTACTAATGATTGTTGCACCAGTAAATATGATACAACACAATATTGCACACGCTATTATTGTACTTGGTTTGGAACAACAACAGAATATACCGACTGTGACACATGCGAAACAAGTGGCATGGTAGTGCAAAAAAATGGTTCATACCAACCGTGCGGCACGAATTCTGCATTGTTTGACGCAGAAGTTGGCAAATGTGTCCTAGGTGCCATCACAGCATTTTGTGCAATAGGCCAATATAGTAATAACGGTACGTGCATTGATTGTCCAGACGGCGGGACATCGGAACCTGGTGCCACTTCTATTACACAATGCTATATCCCGGGTGGCACCGGTGGAACAGACGCCACAGGCACATGGAAATATACCGAAAACTGTTATTACCGGGAATATGATACTGAATTGCCAGGTATCGATATTCCGGCAATTCCGGTTAATCCATAAAAAACGGGGCGATGCCCCGTTTTTTATTTCTTGGATTGCTGTTTGGTGCGCTTGTTTATTTTGCGCGTTTTCAAGCCCGCTTTGAACCTGGTGCGCAACCCTTCCATCAGGAAGAACAGCGCCGGTGTCAATATAAACGTAAACACCAAGGACGCCGCCATACCACCAATCATAACTGCGGCCATTGCGGTTTTCATACCGTCGGTACTCCACATCTGTGGCAACATACCCGTGATAACCGCAATTGACGTCATCATAATCATGTTCTTTTTATCGGTTAATTCCGTCCATAATGCAACACGTGGGACGGCACCTTCGGCAATACGCTTTACCGTCGGTTCCAACACCAAAATGTTGTTATTAACCACCAAACCAACCAACATAACGAACGCCAACATCGCACCGATGTTCATCGTCGCACCGGACAAGAACAATACAATAAACACGCCTGCAAAACTGGTCAAGATTGATGTCGCAATCGTAAACGGATGAACAAATGAATTCAAAATCGCCGCCAGCAACATAAATGTCAAGATAACCGCCAACAAGAACGCCTGGCCGATTTCACTGGTGGTTTCACCCTGGGTTTCAGACATACCACCGAATTTAACGTAATATCCGTTTTCCCATTTCATCGCATCAATACCGGCCTGAATTTTTGCCTGTACAGGCCCCATGGTTGATTTACCAATATTGATATCGATTTCTGTCACACGGATTTTATCCAAACGGTTAATGTTCGCTGTTGCAGGCATACGCTTGATTTCACCCAATTGAGATAATGCAACCATGCCCTTTTGTGAATTGACATATACATTATCAAACAAGTCATCTGTCTTGAACGGTTTTGCATACTCAACGATGATTGGATATTCTTCACCGGCCTCTTTATAGTTATAACTGTCGTTTCCGTACAGTGCCGCGCGCAACGCCGTTCCCGCATATGCATTTGATACGCCCCAGAAATTCATCTTGTCCTGGTCTGGGATAAACTGAACCTCTATATTTGGTTCCGGAACCGCCAAGATTGCCGTTTGAACTTCGGGAATCTGGTTAACCATTTCCATAACCTGGCGGGCGTATTCTGCACGAATATTGTCATCATCGCCATAGATGTTCAATACCAAGTCTGCATTTGAACCTGATGACATTGTACTGCCGCCCTTAACAGATACTTCCAAATCTGGGATTTGGGCCAGTTTCGGCAACATTTGTCGCGCCAGTTCTTTGTCAGAAATGCGACGGTCCGCCAGTGGTGTCAACTGAACCTTGACCGCGATGTTATGCAGACCGCGTTCACCGATTTTTACAGTTGACGCAACAACATCTGGGAATTCAGATAAAACGCCTTCAATCTGGGTTGCAATTTCTTGGGATTTTTCAAATGTTGCACCCATTGGCGCACGCGCCGTGATGTTTATTTCATCAATATCGGTTGATGGTGAAAATTCATTTCCAACAAACCGCATCAACATTGATGATGCAATCAAAATTACCAACGCACCCAAAACAACACGACCAGGATGGCGGAACTGATAATCAAACCATTGACGCAAAGGTGTCTTTTCATCAACCACTGGTGCATCTTGGGCAACAGGTGATTTTTTATCAACAGGCGCGGTCAGTCGCAAGAACTGTGCAATCATCATTGGCGCCAACGTGAACGAGAACATCAATGACAACAGTGTCAAAACCACAACAGTCATACCGAACTGGGACATGAATTGACCTGCAATCCCCCCCATAAATGCCAGCGGCAAGAACACAACGACGTTTGTTCCAACACCTGCCAGAATTGAAACGGCAACTTTCTTTGTACCGTCAATTGCAGCACGTTCTGGATTGCGACCTTTTTTCATTTCCTGTAATGCAGATTCAATCAAAATAATCGCATTTGACACCAGTGTCCCCAGCGCAGAAGAATACGCCAGCAATGTCATCGCATTTATTGTAAATCCAAACCCATCCATAAAGAAGAAACCTGCAACAAGTGACGCCGGAATCACAACACCTGCGATAATAGTTGAACGCCAGTTATGTGTAAATACCAACAATACCAAAACAGT
>CAZJGX010000021.1:0-3406 GCA_964545825.1 uncultured Muribaculaceae bacterium | reverse complement strand
GTTTCAATATCACGCGCAGAATCAACAATCGTCGCAATATCCGACAGGCGGAATTTCTGACCTTCCATTGTGGTGACCTGCAGATTTTCAATTTCATCAACTGTTTTAAATTCACCGATAAAACGAACATTTGATGAATTTGAACCACGTTCAATTTTTCCGCCCGGGATATTTAAATTCTTGTTCCCCAGGGCCGACACTATGTCAACAATCGTCACACCGCGGGCCGCCATCTGGTCTGGATCCATCTGGATACGAACCGCACGCTCACGACCACCAAACACAGATACACTGGCCACACCGTTTATCGCGGTAATACGGTTTGACAGGGTGTTATCAACATATTCTTCCAGGTCACGGGCATCGGCACCACGCAAAACAATATCAACAACAGATTCCTGCAATGGGTTCAATTTTTCAACAACAGGCTGTTCCAAAGAATCGGGGAATTCGGATGCCAATGCATCGATTTTTGTTTTTACCTCGGCAGCCTTGTCATTAACGTTTACGCCCAAATTAAATTCAGCCATCACATAGCCACCGTTTTCATAAACCTGGGATGTCAATTTCTTTAATGATGCCACTTCGGATATCGCATCTTCGGCTTTTTTAATAACCTGGGATTCAATTTCAGATGGTTCGGCCCCCGGGTAAATAAATGTTGCCGTCACCATTGGAAAGTCAATCGATGGCGTGCGTTCAATGTTCATCTTTGGAAAAGATGTAATTCCCAACACAACCCAAAACAAAACAAACATCAATGTTGTGACGGGACGCGTGACGAAAAATTTTAACATGTTATATTTCTCCTATCCTTATTTTGTCTTTACTTTGATGCCATCGGCAACGTTCGATAAAATTACAATGTCGCCGTCTTGCAATCCGGATGTGATAACAGATTGTTCTGCATCAGATTCTGCAACGTGCACGGTGCGTGCCACCGCCATACCATTTTCCATGACATATACTTTGTCTTGTTTGATGGCATATGATGGAACGAAATATCCAGACACCTGATATTCAGCATAATTTAAACCGTCAGCCACGCCAGATGTGCGTACAGCATGCATACCTGTATCATAATCGATACCACTGGCAACAGATATGATTTTACCATTACCGATTTTCTGACCCGGCTTTAATAAGCCAACACGGCTGCCCGCGACTAATGCACGATTGTTTTTAACCGTCACAGGTTCACGCAATGTACCGGTTGTATTTTTTGCATCCATTGTATCAATCATCAAACCCGTTTCAGCCGCCGCACGTGACGGATTGAACACAAAGCGATGATTTTCAATCGCAACCATTACAAATCGATATACGAACCACAATACCAACAACATAACCATTGCGATATAGATGCGTTTCTTGTTGCGGGGACGATGCGCCCAGGCTTTTAAATCTGTAAATTTTTCCGTTATCTTATTCATATTATTCACCCAATTTTTTCACTGATTCTGCTGACATTAAAATCTTGTACTTGGCATTTAACAATGCCATATCCAACTGATAAAGACCGGCGGATACCTCGGACAATTCAATGGCAGATGTCTGACCAGATGCGAAACGTTCACTGCTGAACTTATATGCTTTTGCCGCCAGATTGCGTGCATTTTCCAGACTCTTCAAATTTCCACGCAGATGGTCATACTGTGCAATCGCACGGTCGTATTCTTCGGTGGTCAGTTTTTTTGCCTTATCCAGGTCTTGGCGTGCGGCTTCGGCGTTCATGGCATCAACAGTCGCGTTTGCACGATTCAGGCCACCCGTGAAAATCGGAACCTGTAATGCGACACCCCAATTGGCAGATTGAGAATTATCACGATTGAACATGTGGTCAAATTCAGAATCCATTGCATTATAACTGTATGATGCAGTTGCAGCCAATGTAGGATATCCGTTTGCACGTTGAGAACGTGCCTTGTCTTCGTACATCTTGATTTGACTGTTCAAGATTTGCCATTGCGGGGTATCCTTTAAATTACCTGCACTCAGGTCGCCAAATGACGACGGGAAATTATCCGTCAATGTCAATTCTTCGTTAATGTCAATACCGGCCAGAATCTTTAACATGCGATGTGCCGTATCACGATTGAATTTCGCATCTGATAAATTGATTTCTTTGGTTGCGATATCAGATTCAATTTTTACCAAATTACTGCGGTTGGCGCGGCCGGCCGCCGTCAGACTGGCACGAGCATTTTTTGCATCACGCAGGTCGGCCTCTGATAACTTTACAATATCATCGGTCATTTTGGCCGTCCAATACAGGTCAACCGCACTATATTTTACCTCGCGACGTGTCATTTCGCGGGACGCCTCACTCATTTTTATCGCGTTGCGAACACTGCGAACCGCATTTCCGATTTTACCAAATGTATATATTGGCTGGGTAAAAGACAGACCAGCACTGAAAATATTATCAGGAATTTCCAAACGCGAAATATCATTTTCTGCATGCAATGCATCAGTAATAATCCCGCCCAATGCCGGTGGCAAATCAATACCATAATTACCATCCAATGGACGTTTTACATTAACCAGATTCATATAAGATACAGTTCCATCCAACTTGAACCAACGATTGGAATTTGCAACATCCAATTGTGCCTCGGCCTGTTTCAGGTTTGCGTCTGCCTTTTTTATATCCTGGGACTGAGCCAAAATCATATCAACAGCCTTGTCTAACGACAAATCCATTGCACATGCAGGATTGCATACAAAACCAAAACACAGCACACCAATTACCGGCGTCCATCTTGCATTACGCATTTTTATTCTCCATCTTTGTTAAAATAGTTTTTATTTGTTTTAATGCGACAGTCATTATTGCCTCATCCTCGCGAGAGAGCCCAGAAAACATCGCCGCAATATCAGCACGAAATATTTCCATCGCTTGATTTGCCAATTCGGCCCCTTTATCCGTCACCGAATACCACGTATTACGCCGGTCAGTTTCATCAATCGTACGCAAAACCAGTCCTTCACGTTCTAACTTTCGAAATGTTGCACATAAATTTGGCGTTGTGATTTCTTCACGCCGTGCAATATCTTTTAATCGCGCACGCCCACCAACAAACAGACGAACCAACACCGCCATCTGTTGGTGTGGGATTCCGATATTTTGATGTTTTTCACGATGCAAACGACAAGCCAATTTATCAAGAATCAATATATTTGATTCCAGCAAATGAACAAATTCTTTACGCGCCATGTTTTTTCCTTGTGAATCTTTGGACAATCCTACAATCATTAAAAACTTGAATCATTATATATTTTAATAGTTTTATTGCAAGTATAAAAATAGGAATCTTTTTAATAAAATATCTGGCAGTCCCAACGGGAATCGAACCCGTGTTGCCGGAATGAGAATCCGATGTCCTAACCGCTAGACGATGGGACC
>CAZJGX010000020.1:0-13558 GCA_964545825.1 uncultured Muribaculaceae bacterium | reverse complement strand
ATATTCCCTGCAACAGTGTCCACTGCACCCTTAACTTCGTTAATTGCGGCAACTGTATTAATTTTGTCGGTTGTATTCAAACTGCTTAATGTACCAACCTGGGTATCTGT
Organism: uncultured Muribaculaceae bacterium; assembly: GCA_964545825.1. Taxonomy (GTDB): domain Bacteria; phylum Pseudomonadota; class Alphaproteobacteria; order Rs-D84; family Rs-D84; genus Enterousia. The sequence continues at coordinate 13,448 of CAZJGX010000020.1, read as the reverse complement.
ATAAGTTTTGGCCGCCTGAACACCACCCTGAACATAGGTTGTTGTTGCGATGTCCGCGTTCGCAGCACCAACAGACATCAGGATTGCACCCATAAAGCCTGCAAATGCGATTTTATTTTTAGTCATTGTTTTCTTTCCCACTTTTTTATTTTATATCCCGTGTTATGTTCCGGTTCACCGGAACATAACATTTATATCAGCCGATTTTATTCTGCGGTACATTAACGTGTGATATCTTCCCATGCATAGGTTACGCTACCATCAACAACCTTTGCCGTCAGAACCAAAGTACCATCTTCACCTTTCTGGGTTGCTGGAACCGCCGGGAACATATCACCCGTTGTCGCAGTCACAACACCATTGGCCGCGCTGATGCCAGTGATAACATTACCTTCGCCCACGACCTTAACATTGGCATTTTCACCTGTACTTACCAAAGTATCCTGTTTCTTTGCCAATTCAGTATTCATTTCTGCAGTTGTAGAATAATCTTTCAATTTTTCATCAACACCATCAGCTGCGGCTGTCTGAACATTTGTAATCATTTGAACAACAGATGTTGTACCATCTGGCAGATTACCAATTTTTGCATTGATTGCGGTATCTGCCGCCTTGTACGCTGTATCCATTGCAGCGATATCATCAGCGTTCTTTTCTATTGCAGCCGCATTTGTTGCAATATCGTTTTTATTCGTTGTGATTTGTGCCACACCTGCCGTTGTGATACCAGATTGCAACGCACCTAATTCAGCAGTTTCTAACGCTTTCCATTTACCGTCTGCAGTACCCATCGAGTATGCCGCAGTTGATTTATCCTGCTTTTTGCCCAATTCAGTTGCAACATCTGAACCTTCTGGAATATTACCCAACGCGTCTGCGATTTGATCTGCAACAGAGCCCGTACCATCACCAGTCAAGCCATCAACTGTTTCCTTCAATTCTGCAATTGCCTCATCTGCAGCAGTTTTATTATCACCAACTGTTTTGGTCAAATTTGTGACATTGGTATTTGTTGCGGCCAATGATTCTTGGGTTGCGAATTTGCCATCAACATATGCCTTGGATGTGATTGCAGCATCTGCCGCGTTTACCGTGACAATCGTCAAGATACCGGCAAATATACCTGCGGTTAATTTGTTCATAATTTCCCTTCCTTTGTTTGTACAATGCATTTTATCATATTTTGCGAATCGGGGTCAATGGCATAATTTCATTTACCCTAAAAAAAGTTTTCTGTTCCTGTTTTTTACACAACAGGAACAGAAATTTTTAACAATTATTCACCAGTCGCCGGTGTTGATGCAGGATCGTCAACCGGGTTTGTGACCGGCGTCCAGAATACTTCTTCACCCTTTACCATCAATACGCATGCTTCTGTGTCACATGCAGACGGTTTGTAAATCGGGCTGGCACTCAAAGTATTAATACTTGCTGTATTTTCAGCAACTTTTGCCGCCAAACCATCTTCATCATTAATTGCATTTTGCAATTCGGCAATTGTCTTTTCAATTGTTGTGATTGTACCGTCAACACCGTCTTTGCCGTTTAAGCCATCAATTGCATTTTGCAATTCGGCAATTGTTTTTTCAATTGTTGTGATTGTACCATCAGCCCCGTCTTTGCCATTTAAGCCATCAATTGCTTCTTGCAAGTCTGCAATTGTTTTTTGGATTGTTGTAATTGTACCATCTACACCATCTTTACCGTTCAAGCCTTCAATCGCTTCTTGCAAATCCGCAATCGCACTGCCCGTAGTTGTGACAATTGTCTGAGTAATACCAGAATCCAAAGCCGCAATTTGGCCAGAAGTCAAGGCCTGCCACTTACCATCGGCCATACCAATCTGGTAATCAGCAGTTGATTGTGCCTGATATGCAGCATCGGATTCGTCGGTTGTTGAATAATCTGTCAACGCATCTGCAATTTGTTTCGCAATAGAACCATCACCAGTACCTGTCAATGTATCAACACGACCTTTTAATGTATTCAATTGAGATACAACACCGTCTGACTGAATCAATTGTTGCAATGCCGTAATCTGTTCGGTTGTCAGTCCCAAATCCATACTTTCAATTGCCGCCGCAACCGCTGCAACAGACGGATAACGTTCTGCCTTTTGTTCATCAGTCAAACCATTTAATGATTGAACCATATTGTCTGTTATCTGGTATGCCGACAAATCAATAGTACCACTCTCAATCGCATCGTTTATATTTTCAATAGTCACATAATTTTTTTCAATATTTTCAACTGTTGTGCTTACCTTGCCAATTTCTTGATCAACATAGCCCTTGGTCGCAACAGATGTTGTTGCCGCGTTTGCACCAGCAGACATCAGGATTGCACCCATAACACCTGCAAATACGATTTTGTTTGTTTTCATTGTTTTTCCTTTCTTTCGTTTGTTTTATTTTTTTCGTTTTGTTTGTTAAATTTCGTTTTTATACAAGAGATTTTTTATTTTGTTAATTATTACCTCCTGTATCTGATTCTGCGTCGGCAAATTCCAACGGTGTCCAAATCTTGTTTCCAAATTCATCAACCAGCATTATCGCAACACCACCCGGGTATTCTTTGGCGGCATCTTCATATCCATCGCCAATCAATTGTTTGGTGATTGCCTCTGCCAGATTTTCTTCTTCGACAGCCCCATTTGCCAATTCTACACTGGTGACAGAGTTCGGCGCCAATTCAGTACTTGTAATACTGTTTTCTTTGATAACCAGTTTGCCATCCACAACCTCTGTAAAGTTTGTTTCCAGCATTTGGGTCATATTTTCGTTAATTTCCTGTTGCAGGGTTTCAAAGCGGTTTATAACCTGCCCAGATTCATTAACAGCACCAATATCGGTCGCCAACTTTTTCAAATCAGAATCTTTCGCAAAATCATCTGCCGATACACCACCATCAACATACTGGCCATATGCACCAACGGTTGCGATATTACCCACGGTGTAATTACCCGCGGTTAATTTATCCGCCTTTGCATCCAAGTCTGCAACATCGGCCTTGCCAGATAATGCTGTTTTTAATTCTTCACCGGTTGTGCTCAGGCCCTGAACTGTTGTTTTCCACTCATCAAAATCTTTTTGAGTGACGTATTCTGTCAGTTTTTCTTCCAATTTCGCATTTATATCCGCACTGGACAACAGGTCTGGCAAATCAACACTGAACGGCGTGCCATCTGCACCAATTCTGATTGTCAATTTTTTGCCGTCGTCAGAAACAGTGGCCTTAGAATCCTTGCCTAATTCTTCAACATTTAAATACGCCATACCGTCCTTATCAACACTGATATATCCACCGTCGACCACACCCTGAACAGAACTTTGAGCAATAGAATCAACAGTTTCTTGTAATCCCGCAACTGCATCAACTGCATCTTCTAACTTCTTGTTCGCAGCATCTATCTGCTGTTGCAACTGTTGCCGCAACTTTTCCATATCCTGGCTATAATCCTCGTCACCAGACAGGCCGGGATTATTACCGCCACTGGGACGATTAACTGTGGTTGTTCCACCCAGATATTTACCCAACGACAAACGTGGTGCCGTGGATACACGACTGGCCGTGGTGGCCGCACTTGACGTTGTACCAGATGTCGTCGATGTGGACGTCACACGACCCGCCGCCGGTGTCACACGCGCCACGCCGGCACGCGCCACACCCGTACTGGTTCCCGACGCAGATGCCGCGGATGCACTGTTATACGTACCAGTGCCACCCAGTGTACGCACCGTAGACGCACCGTACGCACTGGAAAACGCCGTCGCGCATAACACGCAAACTATTGATAACGTGGATATTTTCAGTTCGTTTTTCATTTCTTCTCTCTACCTGTCTGCATTTTATCATTTTCTGCGAATCGGGTCAACCTATTCCTAGGCGCAACGCCATTAAAATTCGTACCGCAACCCAACAGAAATTGAATTATCCCAAATCAGACCAATTTTTGCCCGGGCATCAGCCGCGATACCATCGGCAACAACGGAAATATCTTGCTTAACCCCGTTAAATCCGGCCAGGCGATAACGCAAATCCAAAACCAGATTGTCATCCAGTTTTGTCGCATACCCCAGCATTACGCCCGCCATTGGTGAAAATCCAGTCTTGTCACGGTCGCCACCACGAACAAATACACCGTCCAGATGCGCCATCGGCACCGCGATACCCAATCCTGCACCAACATACAAACCGTTTGTAAAATCATAATACCCATTTGCCATCAAATACGGCACGGATAAATCAAAGTCTAAACCTGCATCAGAATCAGAAAATTGGCCCATATACCCCAATTCTAATTCCCCACGCCAGAAATAATCAAAATGGCGCCCGACAGACAAACTGCCATCAAATACAGGCTCGAACGAGAATTTATCCTCGGCAACATCAACACCATCTATCTTTTGTTTGCTGGTAAAATTCAAGAAACTGACACCGGCGCGCGCACCGACATACCAGCCTGTTTTAACCTTATCCTTGTAATCATACGTGACGTTATATCCACCACGACCATCACGCGAAATATGACTGGGCACCGACGACGCAGCAGACGCCGCACCTGTTGCAAATGCACCGATTAAGAACACTGATACTAATTTTTTCATGATTTTCCCCTTACATTTTTTTCCTAAATATAATATCACAAAAAGGGCTACTTTCCAAAAACAAAAATCAGATATTGACATCTTTTTGTAAAATCTGCTAAAAAACAAAATATACAGATATTTAAGTAAAAGGATTTTCACTATGAATAAATTTTTATTTGGATTGGGTATTTTATCTGTAGCCGCATGCACACGCGTACCAACACAAATCAATGATGACAAGGTTTTCTTTGCCTTTGATTCTGCCGAAATTTCAAACGCGGCGGCCAAAGATTTAAAAGGCCAATCTTTATACATGAAAAAAAATACAGATACAAATGTTGTCTTGGGTGGACATTGTGACGAACGCGGTTCGGTTGAATACAATCTGGCATTGGGTGCATTGCGTGCCGGAAACGCCGCCCAGGTTATGATAAAAGACGGTATCGAACCGGAACGCATCAAAACAATTTCATACGGCAAAGAAAATCCACAATACCCTGGCACAGGTGAAGAAATCTGGGCAAAAAACAGAAACGTCACAACAACGACCGTTGAAAAAAAGTCTGAAAAATAAAAATCGGGGCATCACCCCGTTTTTTGTTTGCGCAAAAAATCTTTTTTTACTACGATGAATTATTATGGAAGACAATACAGCGATATCTTTTGCAAATGTTGGCGCGAAATATGACGGCGGACGTGAAGTCTTGTCTGATGTTTCGTTTAATATACGGGGCGGTGCGTTCTATTTCTTATCAGGCGCATCCGGCGCCGGAAAGACGACTCTGTTGCGACTGATATATCAATTACACAAGCCTTGTCGTGGCCAAATCAAATTATTCGGTCGCATAACAAACAACATGACGCGTGATGAAATCAATACGCTGCATCATAAAATGGCGATTGTATTTCAGGAATATTCATTGTTAAGCCACCTGACGGTTTTTGATAATGTTGCCCTGCCCCTGCGCGTACGTGGCATCAGCGAAGATAAAATAAAAAAATTGGTGGCCAAGGTTTTAGAGTGGGTAGGCCTGGCCAAATATGCGGACGCAAATCCAAAATCACTGTCCGGCGGCCAACAGCAACGCGTATCTGTTGCACGTGCAATTATTATTCAACCGTCAATCCTGCTGGCCGACGAACCAACAGGCAACTTGGATGATGAAAACGCGTCACGATTGATGGAACTGTTTATCCAGATGAATAAAATGTTCGGTACGACAATTATTCTGGCCACACACAGCAAGAAATTAATGGATACATACAAGTTCCCTGTAATCCATGTTGAAAACCATAAACTAAGTTTCTTGGGCACCGGCGTGACCGCCAAGGGTGCAGGTATAAAATCACCCACCACCGCAACAACGACAACCGACAATCCAAAAATTTGGAAAGGCCCGAAACCCCAAAACTATTTTGCAGAATTATCAAAACAATTTGACGATATTGGAAACGCATAATGAAAAAGCCTGTTGTATTTTCACTGGTTCATGAACAGTCCGTTTTTATGACGGCAATTGTAGGATTGCTGACATTTTTATCTGTGCTGGCGTTGGGGGTGGCGCTGTCAATTGGGACGGGGGTAATGCGTTGGAACGCACAGTGGGATTTATTTGCGACTGTCCAGGTAATGGATACGAATAACAATGCCGCGGTAAAAAAAATACTGGATGAAAATGCATCTAAAATTGAAAGTGTGAACCTAATCACCACAGACCAGATGAAATCACTGTTGTCGCCATGGATATCCGGGGCCCAGACATTGGAAAACTATCTGCCACAAATGTATGAGGTTAAATTCAACAACAAATCAGACATGCGGGATGTCGGAACACAGATTGGCACCACCGCCAGATTCCTGACACATGCATCTGCATTAAAAGCATCAACGTCAGCCGGTTGGAAAATGATATTTATTGCAGGTCTGGTTCTGGCATTGGCAATCGGCGCAATTGGTATATGCATTACATATATTGCACGCAATACGGCATTATTGCACCGACGCGAATTGGAAATATTAAATCAAATCGGTGCCAGCGATTCGTTTGTCGCCCATCAAATGCAAATTATTGTTGCAAAAATATGCAGTGTTGCGTCACTTGGTGGTTTTCTGGCAGCCGTACCAGTATTGCTATTAATCTTGTCAGCGGCACACTCGGCACGCGTCGGCTTATTGGCCATGATGGGACTGAACACTTACGGATGGGTTGCATTGATAATAATGCCAATATGCATCGTCATATTTGCAATATCTATAACCCGTCGCACTACATTGAATATATTAAAAGATAGTTAATGCGTTTTTTAACCCCGTCTTTTTTATTAGTCGTGTGTTTTGTATTTGGCGGATTGATGTTTAAATCCCTGGCCACAACGCGATGCGGATTAATTTTACCAGACGACAGTATTTTCGTACTGACCGGTGATGAACGCCGAATTCCATTTGCATTACGCAAACTGGAACAAAATCCGGATGCAGATTTATATATAATCGGTGCAGGCGCAACATCAATCAACAATGTGGCACACCCTGTCAAAATAGAATCTGCATCAAAATCAACATATCAAAACGCATTGGCAATCAAAGACATTGTTAAACGCGCGGGTCTGGATCGAATCGTTTTAATCACAACCGAAGACCATATGAACCGCGCCAAATATTTAATCCGTTCTGAAATCCCGGATACAGAAATTTCTGTCTGCCCGGTGCCACTGACCGGCATGCGCGCAACAAAAAGACTTGAACGATGGACCATAGAATATATAAAATATATTGTCACTATGTTAGGGATAAAAGAAGGGTAAAAATATGTTAAAAACGATATTGTTTAAATTTATTTTAGCAATCTATTGGATTGTGTGGGCACCGTTTTTATTGGTGGGATTGGTAAATAAACGTGTAAATGATTTCTTGGTATTATCATGCGCGGGTGGTGTCCTGATACTGGCACGCATTATCATGGGAATCAAATATCAAATTCACTATCCACCGGTTGAAGAAAACGGAATCCCCGTCAAACCAAACGAAAATATCCGCTTAGATGGCAAGGCTATTATTGCCGCCAAACACATGTCCATACTGGAAATCGCGATTCTGGCAACAAATATTCCAAACTCATTTTTTATAATAAAGCGTGAATTGTTATGGATACCGATATATGGCTGGGCATTTTGGCGGATGGGGCTGCAGCCTGTAAATCGCAAACGTGGCGCAACAAATATGAACAAACTGGCAAATGCCGTTGCAAAAAAAATCATGGATGGCCAGATTCTGATTATATTCCCCGAAGGAACCCGCACCAAACCGGGCCAGCGCATAAAATTAAAACGCGGCTTGTTATACTTGGCACATCAGTTAAAATTACCGATTTTACCTGTCGGCACAGATGCGGGGCTGTTCTGGCCAAAACATGGAAAAATGAGCGGCGGCACAGCAAACGTATATTTTGAACCATTATTACCCTGTAATGCATCACTGGATGAAATCGCCGATGCAATTAACCGCCATAGCGCATAAGCAAATTTTATCCGCCAATGGCGGATTTTTTATTTTACTATAAAACTTTTTTATACTATCCTTAATATGTTCCCAGGTATTCTGGGGATGAGGACTCAAAACCTCTCTAATAACGTGCGGCATCGCGATAGTATGCAAAACAACTCCAATCACATAATGGTTGGAGGGCGGCGAATATTTTGAATAAGCCCGCTATTTTATTAGATAGTTTTGAGCCTCCAACCGTCTGAAATATTTCAGCGGTTTTTTCACAGAAAAAGGAGACCCTAAATGAGAAAAATTAGCCTTAACGGATTATCATCTGTCACGCCAACACAACAGCGCAGGTTTTATATTCTTATCACCGCACTGGTATGTTCAATGGGTGTTCGGGACGGGTATGCCACATATTATGCCGACAGCCTACATGAAGTTGGATACAGCAGCAAATTTTGTGGTACAATAAGTGACGATGCACCCTGTGCAATATGTGGCAACGGCGGTCAAGATTTATGTCTTCCAGATAATGCATGTGGTTTTGCTGGTCACAAAAATTACAAATCAGGGGACTATTTTAATGTCTCATATCGAGAATACCCGGATGGCGGCTATTATGTTTGTGACGAGGCCGGCAGTGGCTGGGTCTACACCCCCCTGGCCCCTTCAACATGCGACGCCAGCAAATGTAAATCATCAGGATGGTCAAAATATAATGACACCACAGAAGTAATGACCGCCAGATGGTGCGAAGAACTTGGCACATATAGCAGTTCTTGCATGGAATCCACAAAATATCAATGCGTAAAAAATTACTATGGCATCCAAGAAGGCGAAGGTAACCATATCACATGCAACGCATGCCCATCCAGCCCCGATCCGATTGCACAAAAAAATAGTAACGGTACCTTTACCAGCACCGGTAAAAAATACCAAGGCCAAACCACAGGCAAAGGCACACAATATATAAATGGATGCCATATATCTGCCGTCGGTGGTTCGGGTGGCGACGGATACATCGATGGAACTGGCGTATACCATTTTACCAGTGATTGCAGTTTCTATGGATAAAGGAATAAAGAAATGAATCCAACCGACACCCAGGATATAATATCCTATATATCTGATTTTTATCGCACAACCGATATCAGCATGAATCAAATACGAAATGATATGATTTTATTAAAAAATCATATCACACGATTGTATGTATTACGTGGCAATTGTGAATTTCCCCGCACAACAGGCCATCTGCGTCTGAAACAACTGGGCGGATTAACCCTGTTGAAAATGGTGGATGCTGTGTTGCGCGACGCATGTATTGAATATTTTCTGGGATACGGCAATTTATTGGGGGCCGCACGTGGCGGCGAATTTATCCCATGGGATGATGATGTTGACATTTGTCTGATGCGTGACCATTTTAATCGCGCAGTAGAAATATTATCACAAAAATTCAATCATGGTGAATTTCGCACCAAATGGGGTATCAGTGGTGGCATATTCAAGGTACTATTTACAAATAAAATTTGTATAGATTTATTCCCATGGGATACATATCACACACGTATGACCACCCACCCCCAGCGTGATGAATTTACCGAAAAATACATCCGTGCAATGAATATCGCCCGCCAATTAGAATCAGACCAACAAACACTGTCACACAATCCAAACGCCATTGTACAATCAATACACAATAATTACTGTGATATACGTGATGATATAATTATGGATGGCACCCAACCAGATTATAACAATGGCGATATATTCGAAGGTATCGATTGGCAAACATATCCAGAACGTGCGGCACACTTTTATCATCACAAACCATTTCGTCACGATTGGATTTTTCCGCTGGGTAAAATTGAATTTTGTGGGCATATGTTCCCGGCCCCTGCAAATGTTGATGCCGTACTGACCACGCGATTTGGCGACTGGCACGAATACAGACCAGACTTTGCACGACACTCGTCTGCCCCATTTGAATATGAAGAACTGGATATGGTAAAACAGTTTATCGCAGGTGAGATTAAATGACACGAATTCTAACATACGGGACATTTGACACTTTTCATTGGGGACACATGTTGTTATTGCAACGCGCACGACAATTGGGGGATTGGTTGGCCGTTGGCCTGTCCACTGACGAATTTAATCAGACCAAAGGCAAACAGTCCCACATGTCATATGAAATGCGCAAAAACATTTTGCAGGGTGTTCGTGGCGTGGATTTGATATTTCCAGAAAATAACTGGCAACAAAAACGCGATGACATTATAAAATACAACATAGACATTTTTGTCATGGGTGATGATTGGCGCGGCAAATTTGATGATTTGTCAGATTTATGTCGGGTTGTATACCTGCCCCGCACCCCAGATATCAGCAGCACGATTATAAAGAACCTGCATTTACATTGACAACACCATAACAACACAGATTTTTTGTTTTACTAATCATTATATTTATATTACACTAAACTTATTCTTGGGTGTTCCAAGAACGAGGACTCAAAACCTCTACAAGAAACGAACGCATTGCGACAAAATGCGAATACTCCAACTATTGGTTGGAGGGCGGTGAATATATTGAATAAACCCGCTATTTTTCTTGATAGTTTTGAGCCTCCAACCGTCTGAAATATTTCAGCGGTTTTTCTTTCATTCGTAGAAAAAAGGAGGCACTGAATGAGAAACATTGATAGCAGCATGTTGGTATCTGTTATACCAACACAACAACGCAGATTTTATATCTTGATAGCGATGCTAATCCTTTCCAATTTTGAAACAAAATCGGTATATGCGCTAAGTGGCTATTGTGATACCGATACAACACGTACATGCTATACCTGCAACCCAGGTGCCCCAGGCACAATGGATGAAGAACGATATAAAGATTTAATAGCCGGTCAATGCAGCGACCATAACGATTATGACGTATGGTGTAAAACATATGAATCTTATCATGGCGGCCAAATAATACAACACAACGGAAATGCATACAAATGCACAACAGACGGTTGGCAATTCACTGACATGCCCGGTTCTGATGGCGACGACACACCGGTATCATGCAACGCCGGATATTATGCAAAAACACAAACAGGACCATGCGTGCGATGCCCCGTTGCTAATTTCAATTGGGCAGAACCAGAAGAAGACTATTACGTACCACTAGAATTGGTAGAAGCCACTTCAAATGGTGGTACAAAAGACATATATTCATGCTATATTGCATCCGGTTCCGGGTCTTATAAGAATTTGTATATGGACAATACCGGTGTTTTCTCGTTCACACAAAATTGCTATTACGGTTCTTAACAGATATTTAAACACGAATAACAAATGAACATCAATTGCTAATCACACCATGGGGCGCGACGGCCACCACTGTATGGGCGCCCCATTTTTTCAGCAATCAACACATCACCAACATCGCGACCATCTGGCAAAATTACATTTGCATCAATTCGCCCCAGATATTTATCATCTTTGATATTACGTAAATCAACAATTGTGTCCACAGGCATCAGTTGTAATAATCTGTCGCGCGCCAGATTTGCCATTATAATTTCGTTTACACACGCACCATGCAATTCAGGCGTATCAACATTACGCAATCGCACACGTACAGAAATTTCAATATCATCTTCTAACTTTACAACACCGGAAAACGTATCACCGTCAACAACATATCCAACCCGTGCCGGCACGGCATACGCCGAAGTGCATAACATTAAGCCAAACAAAATATTTACAAATAATTTCACTCTACTACCTATTATCCTCATTCTAAAAAATCCCCAAACGGGGATTTTTTATGGCAGTCTGGGCGACCAGGTCGGTTCGGTACCATTTATGCCATCTGGCAATTCAATGTCATAAATATTGTGCCCCGTGATATCAACACTGCGAATATGACTGATGCGTTCCAATCCATCCAATGCCTTTTCTGTCTCATAATACACAACACGACGTGAACCCGGTGCCCAGGATGGTGCCTCCATATACCAACCGCCTGCTAATATCTTCTCGTTCCGGCCACGTGGATCCATAATTCCGATATAAAACGTATCATCTGCAATCTTGGTAAATGCAATAAACTGCCCGTCCGGCGACCACGCAGGTGTTGCATATTTGCCCGCCCCATATGTCAGGCGACTTTCTTCACCGGTTGCCAAATCCAATACATGAATCTGTTGGCGTCCAGACCGGTCTGAATTAAACGCCAATTTTTTGCCATCAGGTGAATAAGACGGACTGGTATTTAACGAATTACCAAACGTCAACTGACGCAACGCCTTGGATTCAATATCATATTCATATATATGTGTAATACCGTTTTTAACCAACGACAACGCGATTTTAGAACCATCCGGTGAAAAGCGTGGCGCAAAACTCATCCCGCCAAATTGCCCCAAACGACGTTGTTCACCGGTATCTAAATCCAACGCCCAAACCATCGGATCATCATCACGATAAGACAGGAATACAACAGTCTGCATATTCGGTGAAAAATGCGGCGACATAACAAAAGTATTTTCATCTGATAAATAACGCATGCCATATCCATCCTGGTCCATAATCGCCATACGCTTTATACGCGCAGATATTGGCCCTGTTTCCGCAATAAATATGATTTGGGTGTCAAAATAGCCAACCTCGCCTGTTAATCTTTCATATATCGCATCGGCCATAATATGAGCCAAGCGTCGCGCCGATTTTTTTGACGCAACCAATGATTGCGCCTCTATCTGCTCGGCCCCGTTTACATCCCAAACATAGAATTCCAACTTATAACGTTTTGACTCATCCAATGTCAATTTTGCCTGAACCAACACCTGTGTCTTTATCGCCATCCATGATTTAAAGTTCGGCATAGCACCCATTTTTACATATTCAGGAAATGCGTCATGATTTACAATACGAAATATCCCCGTTGACTTTAAATCATTTTCAACGACCGTGCGTATCATCGCCGCATCAGATGCCGACACATTTTCACCCCGTTCAAATTTTTGAACAGCAATTGAAATTGGGTCGGTGGCACCGGCAATAATATCAACCTTTAATTCCGCACGTGCCGGCAACACTGCCAACACACATAACAAGACCACCGCAAAAATACGCTTTAACATACGAATATCCTTTCCTGATAAAAATTATTATGCCTAATTTTACCCGCAACAATTCAAAAATGCAAGACTGAACCACCCCGCCCCACACAATACACACGCCATTACAAACAACAACACAAACCTCAATACACCCGCAAATACAACTGCATTTACATTTGTATTGACATTTGTATTTACATTGATATAGTCACTTGTAAAGACGTTGGTATTGTAGTTTGTATGGAGT
>CAZJGX010000019.1:0-14334 GCA_964545825.1 uncultured Muribaculaceae bacterium | reverse complement strand
GTTGAATTTTCCGTTCAACATGTTCATAACAAAGGGCAATTTGAATAACTGGCGCACCCAGAAGGATTCGAACCCTCAACCTTCTGATCCGTAGTCAGATGCTCTATCCAATTGAGCCATGGGTGCAACGTTGTAATATTTTATACGTTTTTATTCAGATTGCAAGAAAAATATTATTTTGTTTTCGTATTAATGCCACCGGCATGATATATCATATTGAAATGCTGGCGGCATACGGATTTATAATTACTGTCGCCAACCGCGATTTGTGCGCCCTGGCGGACAACATTACCCAATGCATCAAACCGTAAATGATGCGTCGCCAGTTTCATACAGCCATCAATCTGGCACGTCGATTCCAGACGATGTAATTTTGCGCCAACCTCTATCAGTCGTTTTGATGCCGGGAACAGTACCTCATTACTGTCCACCATCAGGCCATAGCACATGACAATGATATTCTTGCCATCGGCGATTTGTACCAGGTGGTCTATATCGGCTGGGGAAAAGAATTGTACTTCGTCCACCAGAATCATTTTTGTGTCGGGGCGGGGTTGCCAATTTGCAATGGTTGTGCGTGTGATTGCAGGGGCACTGATACCAATGCGTGATTTAACCATGCCTGCGCCCGAACGGGTATCTGTTGCCGGCATAATGATTTCAACATTATTCCCAGTCTGGGTCTGATTGTGCGCATTTATAATCAGTGCGGCAGATTTTGAACTGCCCATTGTGCCATAATGAAAGTGCAGATTGGCCATTGTTTAGTCCTTTTATATTTTTGACATTGATTCCAGTCGTTTGATTCGCTGTTCCACGGGCGGATGTGTTGCCAATAAAGAACTGGCAAATTCGCGCGGGCCACCCGGATATGCGATACATGCGGCGGACATAGATTTGACTTTGTCCAGACACTCTACCCGGGAATCTGTTGTTATCTTGCGCAGGGCACTGGCCAATGCGTTTGGGTTGCGTGTAATATGTGCACCTGTTGCATCTGCGGCATATTCGCGGTTTCGCGATACCGCCATACGCAACAATGGGGTAATGATAAAGTTAAACACCATAAAGGCCAACCAGACCATTAACAATACTGCGGCCGCGCCCTTGTTGTCATTATTATCTGACGAACGCGCCGCACCCGACATTATTGTGCGCCCGATTACATCTGCGGCAAAGACTGTCACCCCAATCCCCGTAATCAGCAACATATCCAGACGTATATCACGGTTGCCAATATGTGCCATTTCATGGGCGATGACACCTTCCAATTCCAGTCTATCCAGGCGCTTTATTATACCGCGGGTCAATGCGACGGATGCATCCCTGGGACTGCGCCCTGTGGCAAATGCGTTCATTGACATGTCATCGATGATATATACACGTGGTGTGGGCAAACCTGCGGCCAAAGCCACATTTTCAACCGCACGGAATATTTCGCGGTTTTTGGGGTCTGAATCATCAATTTCGTGCGCGCCTGCCATATTCAGCATCATAGAATCGCCAAACATCCATGATATCCCCAGCCATACCAGACACGCAATCGCGGTTGGCACGGCAACAGCAATTGTGATTTCCAATGCGCGTTCTGCCGGCACAACAATCCATGTGAACAAGAATACCAGCGCAATAAATATCAGTGGAAACATCGCAACCAGTACGGCTGTCTTTATATTGTTTGCACGGATATGGTCGTATACTGTTTTGACTTTGGACATGGTAAATAGTTCCTATTATATTTTTGCCTTGATACCCGTATTATATACAAAAAACCGGGCACGTCATGAGAAAAATTTTAATATTTATTATGTTGCTATTTGTGGGCGTTGCACATGCCTATAATGATACTGCATTGGCGATTTTTGAATCAGATATGCATGTTAATAGTGCCTTTGGTATTGTCGATACACCATTGGTGGCACGGCGTCGTGCATGTCCGCCAAATGTCGGCGGGTGCGCAAATATACGACACTCGCTGGTTATAGATGCATCGGGTGGTGCGCTGTTTTCTGATTACAGTCCCGCCAGTGATGCGCGCTTTCGAACCCGAACGGCTGACTTTAATATTCGTGCCAAGGCATTTGTCAGTGACGGTGCAATATTTGGTATCCAATACACGCGTACAGATACCGATACACATAATACGCCAATAAATATGGATTTGACTGGCAACAGTGTGACGATGTTTGGCCAGTATTTGTCACAAAACGGATTATTTATAAATGCGGCAATAAATGCAGGCAGTATTGCATGGCAGAAAGACGGTTCATCTGATGATGACCATAATACAGATTTCTGGGCAACACAAATAAATACAGGTGTGCAATTTAACATAGGACACATATCATTAACACCAATGACTGGATTGCGATTTATGCATGTGTCAACAGACGCATATACGTATGCAGATATTTATTATGCCAATTGGTGGTATAACAATTTGCGCGGGATTGTTGGTGCAACAGCCGGATTTGATGTTGTTGGAAATGGTTTTGTGGTGCGGCCAACTGTATCGGCAGGCGCCACATATGACATAATCAGTCATGGTACATCTGGTGTTCGTATTGCGTCACCAAATATTGAATATGATATGCCTGTTTATCATCCGGCGCGTTCTGCATTTACAGGTGGTGCCGGTATTGGTGTTTATGGTGCACGATTTGCCGTCACAGTGGATTATTCTGTGGATGTTCGTACAGACTATGTCGCACAAAACGGCACATTGCATGCCAAGATAGCATTTTAATTCAGCAACATTTATGATATAATACGTCACATGAAGCGTGTGTCGGTATATATTTTATTTGCATTGATTACAGGGGCTGTCACTGCAAAGCCAACCGGCAGTTTGCTGACATCCGCATCTTTCCCAAAGACAGCCGATGATTTAACATTTGCCCAGCGGGTTGATTTATTGACCGAAGGCTATGAGCCATTTGAAACCGAATTTGATAGCAGCGGCAGGTGTATTAGCGGATGCCCATACGTTGGCTTTACTATCCAAGACCAAATTGCACAAAATAATCGAAATGAACAAATTTCCCAACAATTACTGGCGGAAAATGACAGTTCGCATGATGATAATGGCGATAATGATAGTGATACACCGCCATCTATTTCTGTACCGCCTGTTTCAACCCCACCTGTTTCAACCCCACCGGTTGCGCCATCACAACCGCCGACACAAAATGATAACAAGTCAAACGAGCGTCAGTGCGCGGTATTTTTTGCGGATAATAAATTGGGTGAATCTGGCCCGCGTGGTGAACCGTTGGCGAATTGTCCTCGTATTGGATCAAAATACGGCATGCGTATCCATCCTGTGACTGGCAAGCCTCAAATGCATAATGGTGTAGACTTACGTGCAACCACCGGCACAAATGTTTATGCCACCGGTGATGGTGTCGTATCCCAAGTCGTAGAAAATCCAAAACTTGACCCGTGTGGAAAATTTATAAAAATAAAGCATCCAAACGGCATGATAAGTGTGTACTGTCATTTAAGCGAAATTTTAGTAAAAAACGGTGAACAAATTCAATCGGGTTGCCTGATTGCAAAGTCTGGTGCGACGGGGCGTGTCACTGGGCCACATTTGCATTACAGTGTGCGCCTGTCAAATAATGAAGGTGTGGATCCGGAAAAATGGATGACGTGTAAACACTCGCATTAAGTAAGTTTTATTGTTTTTTGAATTTAACGCTGAAACTGCCATTGTTTATCGGTGTTGCGGATATTATATATGGGGACAATAAACTGTCATGGGCCCATTGCTGGAATTTAATTTTTAATATGCCACTGGCACCCGTTATAATTGTCGCGTTGCGAACACCGGATGTGGCGATATCCATAATTGCATGCCACGCCTGTTCTTCGGTATATGTATGTAAATCCAATGTGATATGTTGTGGTATGGTGGCATCTGGTTTCGGTATCCGTTGTGCCAAATGCAGTTGTCGCACACTTTGGCGCGCCGCATCCATGTCTGGCGCAAAAGGTTCGTCAATCATGCCCAAGATGTCATCATCTGTTAAATTTTTCATCCCAGACAGATTTTAATCGTGTTCCAATTGATTTTCTTTTTTATCTAATTTTTTAGTCCAATCATTGTCCGGAAAGTTTAGTTTTAACATGTCGCCATATCCGCGTGCCTGTTCCGGCAGACCGATTGCGGTATAACACTCGGTTAATCTATACAAAGCCTCTGGCGTCATGACGGTTTCCTGGGCGTCGGTGACGACTTTTTGCAGATGAGAAATTGCGCTGGGCCAGTTTTTACGTGCCATATCCGTGCGTGCGGAATACATGACTTTACCCGCAATATAGTTTTTCAGGATAATAATTTTGTTTTCTGCATTTTTTGCATATTCTGAATTTGGAAAGCGATCAACCAACTGTTGGAATTGTTGCAAGGCATATGCACTCATCCCTGGTTCACGGCGTACATCAGATACCTGGCGGTAATAGCACATGCCGCGCAAATACAGAACATATGGCACGTCCGCACTGCCGGGGTGAAAACGCATGAAACGGTCTGCGGCCAAAATTGCGCCGGCAAAGTCTTTATCCATATATTGTGAGTACGCCGCCATAACCAACGCGTCGCCGGCCCATGGGCTGGATGGATATTGGGATTCGGCCTTTAAAAATTCTTTGGCGGCCGCGTCATAATCTTTATCGTTCAGTTCTGCATATGCGTTTTTGTATATTTCGGTCAACGGTTCCTGTGGTACGATTTCATTGTCAGAACCCGCGCATGCAGCCAATGTTGCCGCTGTTATTATCATAAGAATCAGTTTTTTCATGTCTTGTTATTCCTGTCTTGATTTTATTTGTTTTGTTTCAGTATAATCAAAACCATGAAACTAGGCAAACATATTTTCGGGGTTGGTGCCATGACCGGCATCAGTCGCATTTTTGGATTTGTGCGCGATATGCTGATTGCGCGTATTTTGGGGGCGGGCGCAATGTCAGACGCGTTTTTGGCGGCGTTCAAGTTGCCGAACTTGTTCCGTGACCTGCTGGGCGAGGGTGCGTTATCCGCCATCTTTATTCCGATGTATACCGATAAACAAAAAGATAAAACATTTGCACAAAATGTATTTTCTTGGCTGATGGTTATATTGCTGGGGATAACAATACTGTTTGAAATATTCATGCCGCTGGTTATTTGGATTCTGGCGCCGGGATTTGCAGATGACCCTGGCAAGATGCAGATAACAGTGCTTATTTCACGAATAATGTTTGTATATGTGATATTTGTGTGTGGTGCGGCGTTTCTGTCTGCGATTTTGAACGCGTTTTCACGATTTTTGCTGGCGGCGTTTATGCCGGTGCTGTTAAATATTATGCTGATTGGGGCAATGTTGCTATCTGCACAATTTGCGCCGATATCTATTTTATATGTAATGGCGGCAACCGTTGTCGCGTCTGGCGTTATCCAGTTTTGCGTCATGTGGGCGCGTATTCGCAGCAAACATTTTGGTTTGCGATTGATTGTGCCACGCTGGACATCGGAAATTCGTGATTTGTTTAAAAGACTGGGGATAAGCATTATTGGCAGTGGTTTTTACCAGATAACAATAATTATCGGGACATTGGTGGCCAGTTTTCAAAACGGTGCGGTGTCATGGTTGTATTATTCTGACAGAATTGTTCAGTTGCCGTTTGCGATGATTGGTCTGGCGGTGGGAACGGTATTGATATCGTCAATATCAAACGCGCTGGCGGATAAAAATATGCGCAGTGTATATATTCAGCAAAATTCATCCATGCGTCGGTCAATGATGTTGATACTGCCATGTGTGGCGGGGTTGGTTGTGTTGGCCGAACCGATAATCAGATATCTGTTTCAATATGGTGCATGGACTGCTGGCTCAACCCATGCGGTGGCGGTGGCAATTCAGATTCAGGCATGGGTTTTGCCAGCCATGATGATTAGTCAGATTTACAGCAAGACCCTGTATGCGTCCCAAGATGTTAAAACACCTGTGCGAACTAGTATGGTATCGCTGGGGGTGGCGTCAATAATATATCTGGCGGCATTTCCGTTTGTTGGGTATCTGGCAATACCGATTGGTGTTGTGGCCAGTGGCTATTTAAAAAATTACTTGTTGGGGCGTGCGTGCCGCCGGCGCGGATTGGTGCATCATGATGTGCGAACTGTTCGGGCAATTCTGGCGTTTGGTGTATTATCGGCGATATTGGGTGTTGCATTGGCAATGTGCCCGATTACCAGCATTTGGATGCTGGGGGCAGGGATTGCAGGGTTCGCAGTCGTGTATTTGCCACTGGCATATGTGATTGACAGGAAAATATAAAGTTGAAAACGGACTTTTTATATGATAAAATAACAACCAGAATGTAAGGAGTCCTAAAAAATGAAAAAAATCGTTTCTCTGGCAGTTTTAACTGCTTTTGTTGCGGGTTGTACAAATATGGGTACAAACAGCACTGCAAATTCCGGTTATGGCACCGCTGATGGTTTCGGCGAAGAAACATTGTTGACATCAAACACATCAACACAGACATTAAATGATGCGTATTTGCTGGCGGCGGCCCCTAAATATTATGTAGGCAGTGCGTACAAAGTTGAAGATGTTCAGTACATCCCAATGGAAGATTTGACATACAATCAGACCGGTGTTGCAGGTATTATTCCGGCAGAATTGAACGGCACAAAAACCAGCAACGGTGAATTATTTGATGTTAATCAGATGTTGGCGACCAGCAAAACATTGCCATTACCAACAATCGCCCGTGTGACGAATTTGGATAATGGTCAGTCTGTGGTTGTTCGTGTAAATAACCGTGGCCCATTTGTAAATACACGTATTATGGACTTGTCACCGGCGGCAGCACGCCAGATTGGCATGAACGGCCAGTCCAAGGTTCAGGTTCAGGTATTGGCTGACCAATCAATGGCGGTAAAGAACGCAACACTGGGGGCAACAACATATCAACAGACCCAGACAATTGAAACAACACCAACCCAGGTGACAGAAACTGTCACAACAACCACCGTCACACCGGTCGCCACATCAGGTGATTACAGTGTTCAGGTTGCGGCCCTGTATTCCGAAGACAGTGCAAATTCATTGGCGGCCCGTATGCGCACATATGGCAACGCCGTCGTTGTAAAAGAGGGTGATTTGTTCAAGGTTCGCATTGTCGACCTGGATGCGGCCAAGGCACGCAGTGTAATTGACGCCCTGCGCAGTAATGAAGGTATGGCCCCGGGCTTGTTAAAGAACGGTCGTTGGATTAATGCCGACAGCATTTAATTCATCAGATTTTAATAAATAAAAAATCCCCCAGAAGGGGGATTTTTTATTATCTGTGCTTTATAAAATTATCAATCGGGATAATTGCCGCAGGCGTTGGACCGCGTTGGCCGTTATAATGACTGGCCGAATTTTTATCGTATGGATTGCGGTCGCCTTTGAATTCTTCGTAATAAATTTGGCCAATGCGCATTTGTGGAAATACAACTGTTGGATACAATGTTGCGATTTCCAATGTCCATTGTCCACAGAACCCGTCATCACCGCGGCCGGCGGTATGATGATTTAATATGAAATTGCGACCAACCGAAGACTTTCCATCTATATACGGGAACAGATTGCGCGTTTCTGTATATTCAATTGTTGCACCTAAATACCCGATTTGTGGTGATAAAATCAGGCCTGATTCCGGAATTTGGATTTCAATTGTTTCGTGTGATTTTTCATCACATGGATTTAACATATATTTTGGATTGCGAATATCATATTCTTGTGGACGGCACAGATAGTCTTTATATGCGCCCTTATCATCAAACCAGTCAGCCATAGAATATTTGGTGCCTTTGCGATATTCGATTGCCGGTCGCATGCCAAATGGCAATGTGTGTTTGTATATCCGCAGTACATTACCCAAATGCAAATCATAACTGTTGCTGCCCAGGCATTTGATATCAAACGGGTCAATTACGATGTCGGGGGCATTGTCTGGATTATTGGGGTTTGGGGTATTCATGCGACGCAGAATTTCAGGACCGGTTAATTGCATTGTTTTTTCCTTGATATTTAATTGCGGTCTCTCTCTGACTGGTATGTTATCGGGGAAAGTACAGATTTGCAAGATTTTTATTCACTTTTGAAATTGGTGTGGTATGGTTTTTACCATGACAAAGACATATTCTGGATTTATTGCAATTATTGGCCCGACAAATGCGGGCAAAAGCACACTGTTAAACCAAATCATGGGGCGCAAAGTATCAATTGTATCGCACAAGGTACAGACCACACGTACACGCTTGCGTGCGGTAAAGATGGTCGGGGCGCGACAACTGATATTTGTCGATACGCCCGGTATTTTCCGTCCGTCACGCCGGCTGGACAGGGCTATGGTTGGGGCGGCGATGGATGCGGCCGGTGACGCTGATGCGATTTTGTTGATAATTGATGCGCAAAAGGGTGTCACCGATACCGTACGTGGATTAATTGAGCGGGTCAAAGACCGCCCAAACCTGTTTGTTGCATTGAACAAGGTTGATGCCGTTCGCAAAGAAAATTTATTACCAATTGTTGCCGAATTATCGCAATTGGCCCCATGGCGTGAAATATTTATGATTTCTGCATTAAAAGATGACGGGGTTAAACAAATGCTGGATGCGTTGGCGGATGTTATGCCAGAAAGCCCGTATTTATTTGACACTATTGATGCGCCGGATGTGCCTGATATGCTGTACCTGGCAGAATTAACCCGTGAAAAGGTTTATAAATATATTCACCAGGAATTGCCATATCACATTAATGTTGTGACGGAACGCGTTGATACCGATGACGAAGGCGTACTGGATATATACCAGAAAATAGTTGTGCAAAATGATGCGCATAAAAAGATTGTTATCGGGCGTGGCGGCACACAATTACAAAAAATTGGTACGGCCGCGCGTCATGATATCCAGGATCAATGGGGTGTAAACGCACGCCTGCACCTGTTTGTGCGTGTTGAACCGGATTGGGAAAACAAAGCAGAAAATTATACCGACCAAGGCCTGGAGTTTAAGAAATAAATGGGGTAATAAATGACAAATTTAAAGCAAGATATAAAAACAATGGGGGTAATTCTGGCCGGTATTGTATTGACCGGATGCACCAAGCGTCATATGTCTGATTACGTTGTTGTGTCTAACAGTGATAATAAAATGGTATACAGACAGCGGACAAACCCAGAAAAACAATATGTCCTGAAATACGATAATCCGTGTCAGATTTATTATTATTCACATATACGTCCGGGCGATATTATCGCAGGTGATACAAATGTTTTAAATCATCCCACCAATGCTGAACAACGCATGTTGTTAGAAGTGCGCTGTATTAACGGTTTTCCTTTGCATGAGTTCCGTAATCGTTATAAGAACGAACGTCAAAGATAAAAAATGGGGGTGTAAGATGAAATATTTATCATATATAAAGGTGCTTCCTTGTTTGCTGTTGGCGGGGTGCGCGACAACCGGAAATAAAAATTTGACGCAATATGTGGTCACGACAAAGAAAGATTACAAAATCATATTCGAAGATGTTGCCACCCAACGCACCCAGCGTGTTATGACATTTGATAGTACAGAAATGGCATATTATCACAATATTCATGTTGGTGATACGATTGGGTGTGCGCGTCCGTTTCTGGATACAGAATTGGTGGTCAATGTGAAAAAAGCGAATATTCGCGAGATTATTGGTGTCGATTTTCTGCGTGTGTATGAATTGCAACATCAAACCGCCAAACGTGACAGTATTATTGCAAATATGAACAAAAGACAGAAATAACATGATACATACATCACTGCATACATCTGATTTTGATTTTGAATTGCCAACTGAATTAATCGCATCGCATCCGCTGGAAAAGCGTGATGCGTCACGTATGTTGGTTCTGGATGGTAATGGGGTTGCAGATAAACATATTCGTGATTTTCTAGATTACTTGTGTCCAGGTGATGTGGTTGTGTTTAATAATTCGCGTGTAATTCCGGCGCGCTTTATGGCAAATGGCAAACATGAAATAACATTACATACATGTATGTCTGACGATAACAAAATATGGTGGGGACTGTGCAAGAAATTTACCAAAATGCACATTGGGGATATATTGACATTGGATGACGGTACGCAGATAAAAATACTTTCCAAGAATCCGGACAGTGGCCTGAAAATAGAATTCTTGTGCGATGATGTTTTTGCTGTATTGGACAGGGTTGGAAAAATGCCACTGCCGCCATATATGAAACGTGACGAAGAGATTGCCGACCGCGAACGGTACCAAACCGTATACAGCCAGCCATTGGGCTCGCTGGCGGCACCAACCGCGGGATTACATTTTACGCCGGAATTATTGGCCGAAATTGAATCGCGTGGTGCAACTGTGGTCAAGGTGACCTTGCACGTTGGTGCCGGTACATGGATGCCGGTCAAGACCGAGGATTTATCCGAACATAAAATGCATCGTGAGTGGTGCTGTATCACACCCGCCCAGGCAGATATTATAAACAATGCCAAACGTGTAATTGCCGTTGGTACCACGTCAATGCGTACATTGGAATCGGCGGCCCGCCACGCAATGCCGGGAAAGCGTGTTGCGCCATTTTGTTCAACAACAAATATATTTATTACCCCTGGTTATCCGTTCAGGGCGGTGGACGTATTGCTGACAAACTTTCATTTGCCGAAATCAACGCTGTTTATGTTGGTGTCAGCATTTGCGGGGCTGGATGAAATGAAGTCTGCATATAAACACGCGGTTGCGGAAAAATATCGGTTCTTCAGTTATGGCGATTGCTGTCTGTTGTTTAAAAAGAATCAATAAATGCAACGCGAACTGCAACAAATGCAAATGACACAGATGGCGCGCACCGCCACGGCACATACAAGATAAAAGGCCTAAATATGCAATATAATCCGACGTTGCACAAATTATCAAATGGCGTGACAGTTATTTTGGATCCGATGGATTTGGAAACGGCTAATGTCAAGGTGCTGTTTCGTACCGGTTCCCGGGACGAGGCACCACACGAATACGGCATAACGCATTTTTGTGAACATATGCTGTGCAAGGGTACGGAACGTTTCCCAAAACAGCGTGATATAAAGGAATATCTGGAATATCATGGGGGCACACGTAATGCATCAACCGGTAATAACAGAATTTGTTTTTATGGTCGCATTATCGCCGAAAATTTAAATGTTTTAATAGATTTAATCGGTGACCAAATTCAAAATTCACTGTTTGATACGGAAAAAATCGAACTTGAACGCAAAGTAATTGCCGATGAACGCCGTCGGGCATTGGATAATCCGGATCGTCAGTTTACTGATTTTATTTCTGGAAAATTATTTAATTATGCGGTGTTTTCGTATCGAAATTTGGGGCCTTTTGAAAATATTGCATCGTTCACACGTGAACAAATGTTGGATTTTTTATCGCGTCGCCTGTCTGCAAAAAATTGCATAATTTGTATATCTGGAAAAATAAATAATCCAGATAGTGTTTTAAAACATTTGGAAAAAACATTTGCATTTTTGCCATCGCAAGATGTATCTGAAAACACTGCAATAACATATACGCCAACAATCGCGCACAATTTGCAATCTGACAAGAAAAATATCAAATTGGATATATATTTTCCTGAAATTTGGGAATCGACATTTGAAAACAGATTTCAGAATATGTGCGTTGGCAAATTTGAAAAGCATTTAATTCAAGAATTACACCAAGTTGTTCGCCAACAACATGGTTTGGTGTATGGTCTGGGTGGTGCCAGCGCTGGTAATGAAAAATTTGGGGTTTGCGGAATCTGTACAGAAACTGCGGCGGAAAATATCGCACAGGTTGTTGCGTTGATTGCGTCTACGTCGTACAAAGTGTACACTCAAAATACGATTACAGATGACGTACTGGATCGTTTCCGTAATATAAACAAATTGGGACGTGCAGATTTCTTGGAATCTGCGGGGCGTCGTTGTGATACATTGATATCTGATTACAGATGGTTTGATTGTTTACATGATTTTTATGAAATTTCAACACTATCAGACAGTGCCACACGTGATGATGTTATCAAATATTCACGCGGATACTTTGATGGGCCAATATCAATAATAACCCAAGGTGCGGATTTCTCAGATGATTTGGGGGCCGTTTGGTATGAAAATTTTAAATAGGGGTGTGTAAAAATGTCACTAAAATTTAATTTAATTGCAACTGATGGTAATGCGCGTCGTGGGTCTGTTGAAACCGCGCATGGAACATTTCAAACGCCGGCATTTATGGCGGTGGGAACGGCGGCCACGGTGAAAGCCCTGACCATGGATCAGGTTGCGGCAACCGGTACCCAGGTAATATTGGGAAACACGTATCATTTGATGATGCGCCCGGGTGGTGATTTGGTTGAAAAAATGGGCGGATTGCATAAATTTGGTGGATGGCACGGGCCGATTTTGACTGATTCCGGTGGTTTTCAGGTTATGTCATTGTCTAATTTGGTAAAAATGCGTGAAGAGGGCGTAGAATTCACATCGCATATTGACGGTGGGGTAAAACATTTCTTGCGTCCCGAAGACTCTGTTCATATTCAACATCAACTGGATTCCAATATAACAATGGTATTGGACGAGTGCCTGCATCTGCCGGCCGAACGTGCTCGTGTAGAAAAAAATGTGGAAATGGTCGCGCGGTGGGCTCGGCGCAGCAAGGATGCCTTTATAGATCGCCCGGGGTATGGAATTTTTGGCATTGTTCAGGGGGCGGATTTCAAAGACCTGCGCGAAAAATCTGCGAAACAGTTAACAGATATCGGGTTTGATGGATATGCAGTTGGTGGATTGGCGGTCGGTGAGCCCCAGGATGTTATGTTTGATATGATTGCAACCACAACACCGCTATTGCCGACAGATAAGCCACGTTATTTAATGGGTGTTGGTACGCCATTGGATATATTGGGTGCGGTTGAACGCGGTATAGATATGTTTGATTGCGTAATGCCAACGCGTGCCGGTCGCACCGCCCAGGCATTTACCAGACACGGTACAATGAATATGAAAAATGCGCGTTTCCGTGATGACGCATCCCCAATTGATGACAAATGTGGATGCCCTGCATGTAAATTATCACGCGCATATATCCATCATTTGATTAAATGCAATGAAATATTGGGGGCGACGCTGTTGACGCAACATAATTTATGGTTTTATCAGGACTTGATGCGTGATATCCGCACGGCAATAGAGCAAGGTAATTTCCAAAAATTCAAACAAGAATTTATTGACCAATATACCGGAAATAATCAATAATATTCCCATATTAAATGAAAAGGAGAAATCACATGCCACGAAAGAGCAAAGAAGTCGAAGTCATAGACCGCGGTGGTGCGAAAACCGTCGCCAGAAAGACATCGTATGTCACACGTGTAAAGCAAATTTTTGCGGTTATAACGGTCGTATGGTTTTTGTTTGTAATATTATCACCGTTGTATGTAAAGAATACTTATTCCCAGCCGATAAAGAAATCAATTGTTGTGTCAATGTTTTTTGACCTGCAACGCAATATGGTTGAACAGTATGAAAAACTGTTAAAAGGCGTTGCCGATGCAATCAATTTGGAAAAGCCCGTCGCATTTGCTATTGACAAGGTAAAAATGGCGGGTGATGCGGTTGATAAAGTGACTGATACCACGGCCAAGGCCAAAGATGTCACCGCCCAGGCACATGAAAAAAATGCCCAGGCCAAAGAAACAACCGCCGGTGTCAAAAAGTTGGCTGGTGTTGTCGGCATGTTTGGTGTCAAAACAGATGGTATAAATAACGCATTGGATAAAGTAGATGCCGGCGTTGATAAAGTAGATGCAGGTGTCGCCAAGGCTGACCAGGCAATTGCCAAGGTTGATGATATCGCCGCCAAGGTGAATCAACAACTGGACAAAGCCGAAAAAGATTTGACCGGCTTGCTGCAAATCGAATTTGACAAGATGATTGACCAGGTTATCAAAGAACAATTGGATAAAAGCACCGGTGGCCTGGGGACAACATTGCTGACCAACTATGGTATAAAACATGTATATCCATGGCGTCCGTCATCATGGCCGGTCGCAACCAAGATTTATAACGACCTGTCGCGTTCGGATGTGACGATTATCACCACGTTGACCAAGACTGTTGATAAATACTTTGGTTATGTCGCGTGGGGATTGGTAATTGCGGCATGGGCATTGGGATTGTATATCTGGATGATGGTGAACAAGAAAGTCAAAATGATGATTGCGCCGTTCCAGGTATGTCCGCGCTGTGGTCATAC
>CAZJGX010000018.1:0-14864 GCA_964545825.1 uncultured Muribaculaceae bacterium | reverse complement strand
AAAACACCATCAAACGATGGTGTTTTGTTTTCTATTCTTTATAATAACATTTGTCATTTACGTACTTGAACGTACCTGTTGAATCAGAACCCGTCATTGTGTCACGTGGAATATAACATTGTGCAATTCCGATATTACCCGCTTCATAATCAACAATCCCATTACCAGGACACTTTAAGCACTGTTTCCAGTCTTCGGTATTATAATATCCATCCATGCAATCTGTCACTTCTTCGTTTTCATTATAGCAATTGTTGCCACACAAATCACAATATCGTTCATATTCACAATATAATGCATTTGGAATCGTGCAGTTTGTCCCGTATATTTCGCTTTCCACCATTACCCATCCCTTGCAGGGGTCTGGTATGGTATGACGACTGCATGTATCATTATCTAAATCATACTCATAACAAAAATTAATACATTGCTCACCGCCCTTTTTGCAAAGGGCCATACTTTTGGCATCCAAATCCAGATTTTCACACTTCCAGAGTTTTTCTACATAGTTCGGCTCGTAATAACTGATGCAACAGTACCCCTGTGGAACAACTGTTTCTGGCTCACATGTGCTTTGACCTGTACGGGCGGCATCTGCGCCATATGGCAACACCCCCAAGATTAAAAGTAATGTTAGTTTTTTCATGATTTATAATCCCTTTTGTTTTTAGTTAAACAAAACCGCCATAAATAACGGCGGTCGGGGATTGAAAAAATCATACTTTGGAATGACCGTGTGGATTTTGGGTATATACCCTGTTGTATAACCACACACCCCCGACCGGGTTTAAGGGTCGGGTATAAAACAGCGGCGCAATAATAATATGCACCGACATTTTTCGTCGGATTACGATACGAAAACTAATCCGCATCGCCAAAGTAAAGGATTTTTCAGGTCCCGAAGTCACATCCGTTGTGTCTTCGTATGCAATTGTGCCAATACGCGTATTATTTTGCAAGAACAAACCTGAACTAATTATTTTATTATGGAAACTGGACTTATTTTTTATGTCTGATACAATCTGCCACAGAAAGGTAATCTTTGTTTAAAGGGGACGAAATATGACACAAATTTTATCAGAAAAATACTTGGATTATTCAGATATTCTTATCAAACCCAAAATGGGCAACAATCTGTCATCGCGCAAATTAATAAATTTAAGCCGACATTTTGTTTTCAAGCATGGTCAAGAACGTGATGGGTTGCCGGTCATGAGTGCCAATATGGCAACAACCGGAAACTTTGGCATTGCAAAGGTTATGTTGCAACACAATATGTTCCCAACGCTGCATAAGTTTTATTCTGCGGATGAAATAATTAATTTCTATGATATGTGCGCGGGCGAATCTATCAGCACTGATAATTTGTTTATATCGATGGGATTGCGTACTGCTGAGGCTGATATTGAAAAACTAAAAACAGTATATGGTCATTTTAATGGCGCAGTAAAGCAAAACATTTGCATTGATGCGCCGAATTTCTATATCAGTTCTGCGTTGGATGTTGCAAAGCGTGTCCGTGAAATGTTTCCCGATGCCATCATCATGGCGGGCAATATCGCCAGTTCTGATATTATTCATAAATTATTAGACTATGTTGATATTGTAAAATGCGGCATTGGCAGTGGGTCTGGATGTCTGACCCGCCGCCAGACAGGATGTGGCGTGCCAATGGTATCACTGATTCTGGAAACGGCCGATGTTTCACACTCGGTCGACGGCCATATTTGTGCAGACGGCGGCATTGTTGATGTTGGTGATATATGCAAGGCGTTCTGTCTGAATTCAGATTTTGTGATGATGGGTGGCATGTTTGCAGGAACAGACCAAGCCGAAGGCGATATAATAGAAAAAATGTTTTTAACAAATGAAGTTGTTAACGACAAACAAAAAATGATAACCAAACAATATAAAAGATTCTATGGGATGTCTTCGACATATGCAAACAACAAATTTGCGGGCGGCATGGCAAATTACCGAACATCCGAAGGACGCGAAATGCTGGTGCCATATACTGGCGACATATCGCAAACAATCCAAGATATTCGCGGGGGCCTGGCATCATGTTGTACATATATCGGTGCAACCTGTGTAAAGCAAATGTCAAAATGTGCAACACTGATAATGGTAAACAACCAATTAAACAAAGTATTTGAAAAGTATGAAGAAAAGTTGTCTTGATATGTCAAATTCATATTGAAACAAATCATTATTTTCAATACACTGATACTCAGAACCGGCAGGGATGTTGGTTCGGGGCCGTAGAAAGCCCAGTTTGTTCGGTGCATTTGCACCGTAATGCCAAAAATTCGGTGCATCTGCATCGCATATCCCCGATGTATGTCGGGGGGCTGATGACTATACAACAGGGCATGCCCAAAGGTCACAGGAATCACTGACAAACTGATTTTTCTAACCCCCCGACCACTAAATAACTGCCTTAGTGGTTTTTTTATATCAAAAAAAAGGGATATCAATATGCGCAAACCGGCAGTTTTATTATTAACAATTATATTATCCGCAACCAATGCAATTGCAGGGCAAGAACTGAAACACGCGACAGATAATTCTTGTTATTATATTTCCGGGTATGGCAAAAAAAGCACCGGCAATAATTGGGCGTACTATTTTTGCGGTGTATCCGCAACAAAATGCAATGGCAAAAAGCATAAAGGCCATGACATGATGAAAATACAATATAATGGGGACAAATTTTCATGGAGTGGTCGTACATTTTGGTGCTGTAATGACAAACCGGGAACTGCTGGACATTATGAAGAAGGCACCAAATGGATTGTCAAAGAAGAAACCAAAACAAAAACTGTTGACAATGGCACATGCAACCAAAAGATTCAAACAACAATATGCGGCGATGTAATAACTGTTGACTGCGATAGTCCCGGCAAATGTGATGCAGGATACGTCATGCGCAATGGTGTATGCGCGACAGAGTGTCCGGACGGTCAGGCGTACGAATCCCTGACATCAAACAAATGTATTGATTGCGAAACAACAAACTATCAGGGTATACAAACCACAGGCACCAACGGACATAAAGTCTGCAAGAAATGCGAAAATAACGCAAAGTTCTTTGATCCAAAAACACAAACGTGTATTGATAAGAACAAATTAACACAAGTCCCCAAGTGGGCAATGAAGAAGTGTTTCGCATGTCCGAGTACGGAAACTTTTAAACAATGCGTTCAAATTGTACAGCGTCCGATTGAATCTTTGAACTTTGCAAACAACAATGAATCTGGAATATTGAAACAATGTCATGTTGATGAAAAAACTTTGGACAGTCTGATAAAAAAATAACAGAACAAAAAATCCCGCAAATTGCGGGATTTTTTATTAATCGCAACAATGGCAATGGTGGTGGCCGCCACCACATCCACAACCACCGTCGCCACATTTGCAATGACGCATCAGGAAAT
Source organism: uncultured Muribaculaceae bacterium (assembly GCA_964545825.1). Classification (GTDB taxonomy): domain Bacteria; phylum Pseudomonadota; class Alphaproteobacteria; order Rs-D84; family Rs-D84; genus Enterousia. The sequence goes on along the minus strand of CAZJGX010000018.1, from coordinate 11,427 downwards.
ACGGATGATTTGATTTCAACCAACCGATTGTTGAATCTGTGCCATGACCATGTACGACGTATGTTTCATCAGGCAAATTCATATCACAAATTTGTGTAATTGATTTGCGTAAACTGCATGCGTCACCGGTGGGAAAATCTGTACGCCCCACCCCATCATGAAACAATGTATCGCCTGACAATAAAATATTATATTCCGGGAACCAGAACATCATACCGCCCGCAGAATGTCCGGATGATGTTATCGCATGCATACAAACATTTGGCAATATTTCATATTCGCCTGACGGCAAATTTTCTGGCCGTACAAAATCTGGCTTTATATGAGGCATTTCAAAGAAATCCAGCAACGCATTGCCCCATAAAATCAAATCCATATCCGCATGATTTAGGTACCACGGGATATTATGACGCGCGGCCAAATCAGGTGCGGCGGATATATGGTCACTGTGCCCGTGCGTTGTATATATTGCACGCAATTGCAATCCGCGTTCATCCAATAATTTATCCCATGCATCGGCCCGTCCCCATGCGTCAAATATAACGCAATCGTTGCCCGCCGTCACCAACACGGAATTTGTGTTTTCCGGCGCCATACGCAAAATTTCAAATTTAATGTCGCGATTACTTGTCATTTTTGGCAGTTTTCTTTTTATTAGTCGTTGTTTTCTTGGCAGATTTTTTACCAAATATAATTTCGTGGATTTCATCACCAGTCAACGTTTCGCGCGCCAATAGTTCGTCAGCCAATTTTACAACCGTCTTTTTGTTTTTAGACAGTAAGTTTGTGGCATCACGATGCGCGGCATCCAACCATGATTTGATTTCGGCGTCTACGGCCTCGGCTGTTTTTTCAGACGCGTTTTCCAATGCACTGCGCCCACCAAAAGTGCTGGATTGACTAACCGCCGCCAACCCGATTTTTGGTGACAGACCGGCCGTTGTTATTGAATACCGCGCCAAGCGTGTTGCCATTGCGATATCACTTTCGGCACCAGTGGTGATTTTATCCGCACCAAAGAATACTTCTTCGGCGGCACGGCCCGCCAAATCTATGGCCAGGGTTGCGCGAACCTCGGCAATGGTCATGGAAACCTTGTCATCAATTGGCAGATGTTGCACCATACCAAGTGCCCGGCCACGCGGAATAATTGTTGCCTTGTGGATTGGGTCTGTGACGTCCGAATACATCATGGATACAAATGCGTGTCCAGCCTCGTGATACGCAGTCAGTTTTTTATCTGCGTCACGCATTTTGCGGACTTTGCGCGGACCCATCAAGATTTTATCGCGGGCCTCTTCTACATCGGTTGGGGCAATTGCATCACGACCATTACGGACAGCATGCAGGGCGGCCTCGTTCAGCAGGTTTTCCAAATCTGCACCTGAAAATCCGGTTGTGCCACGTGCCAGATCTTGGATATTAACATCGTCATTTATCTTTACGCGTTTGGCATATAAATCCAAGATTTCACGACGCCCCGCCATATCCGGCAATTCAATATATACCTGGCGGTCAAATCGACCGGGCCGCAACAATGCCGGATCCAGCATATCTGCACGGTTTGTCGCACCAATCACAATGATACCGGTATTGTTTGCAAAACCGTCCATTTCAATTAACAACTGGTTCAATGTCTGTTCGCGGTCTTGGTCATTGTATGAGTGCTGGCTGCGCTTTTGACCAATGGCGTCAATTTCATCAATAAACAGTATGCATGGAGCATTTCGCTTTGCCATGTCAAATATTTCTTTGATTTTGGCAACCCCCAACCCTACGATAATACCGGAAAAATCACTGCCGGATGCGGCAAAGAAGGGGACGTTCGCCTCGCCTGCGATTGCACGGGCCAGCAATGTTTTACCCGTACCCGGTTGGCCCGACAGTAATACACCGCGTGGAACACGGGCACCAATACCCTTGAACTTTTCACGATTTTTCAAGAAATCGACGATTTCCATTAATTCTTGTTTTTCAGAATCAATGCCGGCAACATCTTTAAATGTTGTCTTGGTTTTACCGGTGGTGATTTTTGTCGGATTCTGCTGTGTTAACGTGCGACTGAGACCGCCACCCTTGAATCCGCGAAACAACCACCACAGAAACATTATTCCAATCAGCAGGGACAATCCTGTCATGGCGCGTTCACCAAATGATTTTGATGTATCGATTGAAATTTGTGCGCCCCCGTCCGCCAATTTAGTCAATAATTGCGGGTCGTACGCGATTGTTGCGTTAAACGGTGTGCCGTCACTTAAAGTCCCCGTGGCATCATTACCATGAATTTTCATTGTTTTTATATCAGATGCGCGGCGCATAACGTCTGAAAAAGACATCTCTATCGGGCGTGGCTGAACAGTGGCACCAGGCATGGTCGGCATATTTATATTAGACGGCAGACCGAACGTGAACATCACAACGGCCGCAAACAGTATTACAAACCCAATAATATATAATTTAGATGTGTCAAATTTGTTTTTGTTTAATGTGTTTCTTTTGTTTTTCATGTTTTTTCCTAAAACTTGCCCTGTTTCCTTCGCGTACAATCAAGATTTCATCCCCCAGTCGCCGCACTGTACAGTGCCCCAACGTGAATTTGCAATCCGACTGTAATTTATTTAGCGCGTTCTCTAACGATTTCAAGCGCGGTGGATAACAGCCCCCCCCTATTTTTTGAATCAGTGTACCAATGAACTTTAATCTAATATCAGGCGCCAGGTCAAATAGAAAAGAAGAGAAAAAATACGCATCATCTGAATCCAAGACCCTGGCGACATGGGTATCAATATCAGATTCCAGTGTATCACGTACGCGTGATAAATTTTGAATTGCCAATAAAATTCTATTGTCTGAAATCCCCAATTTTTCACGCAACAGATGGCGATTCTGGCGGATTTTTACACGGGTATAATGTGGATCACTGTTCATTTCATCGGTGAAATATTTGATATTATGCGCATCACAAAAATGCACCAGTTCCGACCGATACACCGTTAACAGCGGGCGCAAAATCATCAATCCATCACGCATTGATACATCACGCATCGCGGCCAAGCCTGTGACACCACTGCCCCGTGCCAGATTCATCAAAAATGTTTCAATCTGGTCATCGGCCTGATGCGCAACAACCAATGCATCAATATTATTTGCATGACACCAATCTGTCATCATTTGATATCGCGCGTTGCGGGCCGCCGCCTCTAGCCCGGTGGTGGGCTTGGCATCCGACCAATAAAACACATGGCATGGCACGTCCAATTGCGCACATAAATCACGTACGTATTGCGTTTCAGAATCAGCCACAGCGCGCAATCCGTGATTTACATGCAGGCATACAACATCCATTTTCATTTTGACCAGCCAGTATAACAAGCATACTGAATCAACACCGCCACTGACCGCGACAGCCAGTTTCTTGTGAGAATATGCACCCATAAAATGAACAAAATTCTGATTCATTGCGTTTATATTTTATGGTATAATTCGCAAAAATAAAGGAAAAAGAAAATGACAGGAAAAATAAAGTCTATTGCCGTATATTGTGGTCACGAATTTGGAACAAATCCGGAATATGCCCGTGCGGCGGCGCGTGTTGGTGAATTATTAGGCCGCAATAAATTTCGCATGGTATTTGGTGGCGGCGATGTTGGATTGATGGGAACAGTGGCCAGTGCGGCATTGGAAAACGGCGCACATGTTGTTGGGGTATCTACACATGATGTGGTTGCGAAACAAGAGCCTGTTCATGCAGAAATTGATGTTGAAATCGTGAACGGCGTAAATGAAAGAAAGCAAAAGATGTTTGACCTGTCGGATGCGTTTATTATTCTGCCGGGCGGGATTGGAACCCTGAACGAATTAACAGATATTATGACCATGCAACAGATTGGCGAAACCAGAAAGCCTTTATTCTTTTTAAACACTGCCAAGTTCTGGGAAATGTTCGGCAATCTGTTCGTGCATATGCAACACGAGGGCTTTATTGAAAGCATCAACGACTATAATATGCATAACGCCGCAACACCCGATGAATTGATAAAGCAAATCTTGGAATATTAATCTGGGATTTCAATAACCTTATCCCGGGCGGTCTGACCACGGACAATTTTAATGCTGGTTTTTGGTACTTTAAAGTATTCAGCCAGCATTTTTATTACCGATGCATTTGCCTGGCCATCGGTCGCGGCAGATGTCGTATATACGCGCAGTACCCCATCGTCCGATGGTGTTATTTTATTTTGCCTGGCATGTGCCGTCACGCGGATATTTATAATCATTATTGTCCCAAAATTTCTGTCAATGCCTTAACAGGTGCACCCGCCACCAAATGCAAATGAAAATGAAATACACTTTGTTTTACAAACGGTGCATCCGCGCCGGCATTGGCCAGCACATTAAAGTTTTTATCCACCCCCAGCATATCCGCCGTTTTATTAAAGCAATCCCAAAACGCCATCTGTTCCGTGGCGGATGCGTTTTTTGTAAAATCCAATATGTTTTGATATGGGCCCTTGGGAATAACTAATGCATGTTTTTCAAATATCGGATTTACATCATAAAAACTGATGGCAAATTCATTTTCGGCAATTTTTTTACACGGGATTTCACCGCGTATTATTTTTGCAAAAACATTTTCATTATCATACATCATTTTATTCCCCTTGTGCTATGGGGGTCAGCGTATTACACTGACGTTATAAAATCAAGTCTTGAAATCAGAATATGGCGCACTATATTCATGTGCATCAGGCAACACACATTTTTATAGGAGAAATATAAATGTTTAAACCACTGCATAACTATGTATTATTGGAACGTTTAGAAGAAGAAATAAAAACCGCCGGCGGAATTATTATCCCGGATAACGCACGTGAAAAACCATCACGTGGTCGCGTGATTGCGATAGGTGACGGTGCATTTGATGGCGGCGCGCGCGTTCCGATGTCTGTAAAGGCGGGGGACACAGTTCTGTTTGCGAAATGGGCATCTAGTGCGAACGAAGTCAAGATTGACGGCAAAGATTATGTACTGATTAAAGAAACAGATATTTTGGGAATATTATAAGGAGATAAAATTATGGCAAAAGATATTGTATTCAATACGGACAAACTGGCCGCGGGCGTAGATAAACTGGCCGACGCGGTAAAGATTACCATGGGCCCCAAGGGTCGCACAGTTGTTATCGAAAAATCATATGGCGCACCGGTCGCGACCAAGGATGGTGTGACCGTGGCCAAGGCGGTGTCTTTAAAAGACCCGATGGAAAATGTTGGCGCACGCATGGTGCAAGAAGTTGCCAAGAAAGCCGGCGATGATGCTGGCGACGGTACAACAACTGCAACCGTACTGGCACAAAAGTTAATCCGCGAAGGACGTCGCGTTATCGCCGCCGGTATGAATCCGATGGATATCAAACGCGGTATTGATATGGCGGTTATGGCGGTTGTTGATAATATTGAAACACATGCCCGCCCGGTTAAAAACAGTGCAGAAATTGCCCAGGTTGCAACTATTTCTGCAAATTCAGACAGTGAAATCGGTGAAAAAATCGCAGATGCGATGAAACGCGTTGGCAAAGAAGGTGTTATCACTGTCGAAGAAGCCAAGGGATTAGACACAGAAATTGATGTCGTCGAAGGCATGCAATTTGACCAAGGATTCATGTCGCCATATTTCGTGACCAATACTGAAAAGATGTTGGCAGAATTGGACGGCGCACAAATCTTGGTATCTGAAAAGAAAATCACAGGATTGCAGGCATTGTTGCCGATTTTGGAACCAATCGCACAATCGGGACGCCCATTGCTGATTATCGCCGAAGACGTTGAATCAGAAGCATTGGCAACATTGGTTTTAAATCGTCTGCGTGGTGGATTAAAAGTATGCGCAGTCAAGGCACCAGGATTTGGTGACCGTCGCAAAGAAATGTTAAAAGACATCGCAGCAGTCACAGGTGCAACAGTTATATCTGATGATATGGGTATGACACTGGAAAATATAACCCCGGCAGTACTGGGTTCCGCCAAGAAGGTTGTCGTCAGCAAGGATTCAACACTGTTGGCCCAGGGTGCCGGTGACAAGGCGGCAATTTCTGCCCGTGCGGATGAAATTCGCAAACTGTTGGCCGCATCTACCAGTGATTATGACAAAGAAAAACTGGCAGAACGTCTGGCAAAATTAGTTGGCGGGGTTGCCGTTATCAAGGTTGGCGGCATGACCGAAGTTGAAGTTAAAGAAAAGAAAGACCGTGTTGATGACGCATTGGCTGCAACACGTGCAGCGGTGGCTGACGGCATTGTGGCTGGTGGTGGTGTCGCATTGGTTCGTGCAACCGCATCATTGGAAAAATTACAGGGCACAAATACAGACCAAAATGTCGGTATTGATATTGTTCGTCGTGCACTGGTTGCCCCGATGGCTCAGATTGCAGAAAATGCCGGTGTATCTGGTGAAATTGTCGTTGGCAAGGTTATGGAAAACAAAGACTATAACTTTGGATATAATGCGGCAACCGGCGAATATGTCGATATGATGGCGGCGGGTATTATTGACCCGGCCAAGGTTGTAAAAACAGCAATTCTGGCCGCGGCATCAACCGCCGGTGCAATATTGACCACCGGGGTTGTTATGTGCGACATACCAGAAGAAAAACCAGCACAACAGATGCCGGGTGGCATGCCGGGTATGATGTAATAAATATCACGCATATAAACAAACGCCCATCCGGGCGTTTGTTTTTTTTATTTGTTTTTATAACTGGATAAACATATTTGGATTTTTGGATAATTGTTCAATACCTGATTCCAATACTTTTTTATATTCCAAGAACTTTTTCTTGTCCGCATTATCCAAATTATTAATTGCCGGTAATTTTACAGTTAACGGATTCACATGCTGGCCATTTTTTATTATTTCATAGTGCAAGTGTGGCCCGGTTGATAACCCGGTTGAACCCGCATAACCAATGATTTGTCCCTGGCGGACGGTGGTGCCAACATTTACACCCTTGGCAAATTTTGACATATGCGCATATAATGTTTCATACGTTCCATTATGACGGATTTTTACATAATTACCATGTCCGCGGTTGTATGCACGCGCAACAACGCGACCCGCACCTGCGGCCGGAATCGGTGTACCGGTTGGTGCGCGGAAATCAACCCCCTTGTGTGCACGGGTAAATCCCAAAACCGGATGCTTTCTGCGGGTGGTGAAACTGCTGGTGACCTTGGCATTATTAATAGGCGTACGTTTCAATGATTTAATCGCGCCATTGCCTTCGCCATCATAGTATCCGATTGTACCATCTGATTTGCGGAAACGATACATCTGAACATTACCACGCAGCGCCTGGAACGATATGGCCAAAACGTGACCATTATCAACCTTTTTACCATCGGAAAAGTTTTCTTCATATAATACCGAGAATTTCTGACCGGCACGAATATCGCGTTCAAAGTCCATTTCAAACGCCAGCAAATCGTACACATCGGCCAAAATACCAGCAGGGATTCCAGCACGCTGGCCCGCCAGATAAAAACTGTCGCCGTCCAAGATTTCACCACCACGCCAAACCGCACGTGTATCACGTTCGATATCAGTTGTTTGGCATGACCAGTTGCCCGCGTCACCACATGTCAATTCGACCTGACGCCATGGTGATGGTATTATCACGATTTTTGACACAGGCTGGTCATCTGCATCGCGTAAAAACTCAATTTTATCACGGTCTGCACGCAATGTTGAAATACCGGCGTCAGACTTTAAAACCTTGGCAATTTCGGTGACGTCACTATGTGACAAGCCCTGTTCCATCAACAATTTGCCCAATGTGTCACCACTGGCGACGACGACAACCGTCCGACACTCTGCGGTTTCCGCAGAAACAGTATGCATCACATGACGCTGGGTCGCGACCAAGTATATGGCAACAACAGTTAATAATATCGCCAACCCGATTACTACACGGGCCAGCCACTTTGAATTCATAATATCTTTTGCTTTTTCCATGGGGCACATTATAATTGCTTTATGAAAATAAATCAAGCGTTCACAATCTTGCAATCTGCCGGCGGTGTGCGGGCAGCACGTATAATCACAGAAAACAAAAAAAATCTGACTAGATTCAATGTCTGGCGGATGGCGCGCCAATTACGACGTGGCGTACCGGTTGCAAAAATTATCGGTATGCGTTGGTTCTATGGTATGAAATTTTATACAAACAAATACACCCTGGATCCACGTCCAGATACAGAAACACTGGTATCCGGTGTCATCGCAGACTGTGGCCCGGGATGCATGCCACGCATATTGGATTTAGGTACCGGCACAGGTTGCATAATTGCGGCCCTGGTGAAAAATATCCAGGGGGCACACGGTATTGGGCTGGAAAAATCATGGCACGCAATGCATGTCGCACGCAAAAACATCAAAACATTGGGATTGTGCGATATGATAGATATCAAGCATGGGGATTTTACGCATCCACACACGGTATCAGATAAATTTGATATAATCGTATCAAACCCACCATATATTGCACATGGTGACGCGCGTGTTGACAGTGGCGCAATACACGACCCAAAATGTGCCCTGTATGCCGATAAAAATGGGCTGGCGGCGTATATCGCAATTGCAAAAAATGCAAAAAACTGGGTGGTGCATGGCGGAAAAATTTATCTGGAAATCGGCATTGACCAAGACATCCCAGTACGTGATATATTTGTACGCCAGGGATGGAATCATATTCGTACAGAATACGATTTGGGCGGCATCGCCCGCGTATTGGTGTTTGAAAATATCTAGCGGTCAACAAACGGCGAAATTGCCAAGTTCAATTCGCGTTCAACCATATTCTTCATATTAGATGGTGCGCGCGACACGATAACTGCACTAGCTTTGCCAAAAGCATCCGTTTTTGTTGTGGCAACACCCAACACATTAAAATCAACACTGATATACACAAACACAGGTGTGTGTTTTTCAATGGATATATCATATGGCATCAACATATCCTTTGTCATACGTGCCAACGGCGCACTTAATTTAAACACAGGCACGGCACCGGAATACCCAACACGCGTAATCGATTTATCATAAACATTACTGTACAACACCCGATAACCATTGCGCAGGTAAAACTTTTCTGCCCGCGGCAACGAAATCAGATTAACAGACTTGGTTGCCAATGAGCCCGCCCGCTCTGCCGCGCTTAACAATTGGATACCTATTTTCATATTCTGATAATCTGGCAAGACATACAAGCCTTCAATACTCATTTCTGAACGCGAAACATCACCGCGGATAAATCCAACCAAAGAATCTGAATCATACGCCCCAAATGCAAAATTTTTGGTTTTGCCGCGGAACTGACGTTCATAATCTGTGACGGTTTTGTTATGCAGTTCATCTGTCCATGTGATATTATAGTCGACCACCACTGCCGCACCCTGAATCCGAGCAAAATCATCCCATATACCCGGGGCAGACTGATTAAAAATTGGTTTGATTTTTATCATATTCATATTGGATATTATAATACAAAACCGGTGGCTTTGCAATCCGGTACAAAATTACCAAAATCATTATGCGCAGAATTCGGCACAATTATAAAATTATTATCCGTCCATTTTTCAGATAGATGACGCGGCACAATAATATCTGATTCTGCGACATAATGACATTGCAAAACCTGTGGCAATGTGTTCATGTTTTGTGATTCTGTTAATGGGCTGTCACCAAAATATTCCGTCCAATCGCGATGATTTAAAACGCCTGCGATTGTTATCCATTTTTGCACATTTATATCCGGATATTTTTCAATAACAAGGCCTGACATCATCGCACCACCAGAATATCCAATCAGAATAACAGGCCGCCCCTGTGCAATGTGGCGGATGGCGGTGGCGGTTGCATCTATCGTGCGTGCAGAAAAGCGCCCGGACGTCCAATCTGTGACATTACAATTATCAGACATCATAAACTGGCACGGACGCGCCATATATACAACATTTAGATTACTGTCACGTGATGCCATATCGCGCAACATATGCGATCGTGGTGTTGGGTTGGACGTCGGCCGTCCATATCCATCAAAAGAGAAACCGTCACCTTCTATATAAATATGAATTGGTGCGGTTGGTGATGAAATTTTCTGCCATGTGGCAATATCATAATGTGTCGCCGCAACCGGAACATATACAAAATCGGCCGGCATCTGAAATGTCCCGGCACATCCCGATAAAACGCATACAAAGAATAAAGCCAATAGACGCAATAACATATAAATCATGGTATTCTATAATATCGTATCAGTCAATAAACAACCATAAGTATAATTGACAAAATAGATTGACAAATCCACTTGACAAACTGTTTTTTTAGGGCATTATATAATATAAAAAAAGACCTAAAGGGGCACTATATGCAAAAAGGACAAAAAATAAAGACCGCAACACGTCGGGTTGCCCGCGCGACACAGCCAGGCAAATCCAAGTGGCACAAATTCTGGGCACGCACATGGCAGATTATATGTTGGCCATTTAAAATGATTGCACGCATCTGCACGCGTATTTGGAAATGGATTTGTGGAATTGATTTAATCGGACTGGTAAATATCACATTATTAATTGCGATAATTGTCCTGTTTTCAATGCTGATTATTGATATATTGAAATTCAAAAAGCCCCAGGTTGTTGTCGTTGCCCCACATACGATAGAGGTGACAAATGACAATTACACCCCGCGCCGCACTGTAAAGCAACGTCCACAGGTTGTATTACCAATAAAACAAGATGCGTCCACACGCAAAATGATTGCGAAACCTGTGCAAGTCGTTCCAACCACAACCCCGACAATCAAAGTGGCCACAGACAACGCAACAAGAAAAATGTATGGTGACATTATTATTGATAACCGTGCAGATGGTACTATTTTGCATAACGGTGTACAAATCAAGGGCAACCTGTTTTTGCAAAATATGCGCAAATATACATTGCCATGTAATATCAAAATAGAAGGCAATCTGTTCCTGCGAGACATGGGTATGTTGCAGTTCTGTGGGGACTTTACAATTACCGGCAATATTTATGTCAGTCCGCGTTCATCGTTCGGCCCGATTCCACGCACTGCGCGTTTGGGCGGCCAGGTAATTCTGTAATATAGGCCTATTGTTATAAGAGCCGCCGTTCTGCACGTCGGCTCTTTTTTAATGGATTTTTTATCGAAAATATGATATAATTCACACATCCAAGCGAAAGGAAAAATAAAATGGAAAAATTATTAAATGTTTTGAAAAACAACCTGATGTATACAATTGTGCTGATTGCAGCGGTTGTATTATTCTTGTACACAACAAATTTTGATATCATCGGTGGTGCGCTGACGGCATTGTCCGGCGTGATTGCAGCAGTATGTGTTGTTTTATTG
>CAZJGX010000017.1:0-15313 GCA_964545825.1 uncultured Muribaculaceae bacterium | reverse complement strand
GATGCGTCATTATGTTATCGTGATTGCGCATTGGCTGCAAATGCGGAATCAATGACAGGTCGTGATTACTATGGTGGCGAAAATACCTGTGCGGTGTCAAAATGTGCATCCGGATATAATCTGGTCGGTGGTGTGTGTGTACCATGTCCTGCGGGCAGTTATTGTGATGTAAATGGTGTGACGAATTCTTGCGCTGATTTAGGGGATGGTTCTTGGAATATGTCAAAGCCTGGGTCAACCAAGTCGACGGACTGTTATGCAGAGTGTAAGGAACACAGGGTTGAAAACGGTGTCGCAATACCTGTAAATGATTGGGCGTATTATGATAATGTATGCGAATATCGTGGTAAATCAGACCAAGGTAATGATTGTGATATCGTTGATAATGTTTGTATTGAAACATCATGTCGCAATATTTATGAAATGATAAATGGACGCTGTGTGCCGTGTAATCGTGAACATGCGTTGGCTTATGCGGCAGATGGAAATTGTGTAATAACATCGTGTGACACCGGGTATCATATTGATGCGAACAGATGTGTTCCAAATACGCGCGATTGTGTTGTGATGCCTGCGTATGCACTGGCGGCAACCCAGACGTGGGACTTTAAGTTAAACAGTTTTGGTGTATGCATGATAAGCGAGTGTGATACCGGATATCATCTTGAATCAAATGCGTGTGTTCCAGACGTGGCAGTGTGCAATGTTGAAAATGGTATTGGTCAGAAGGAGTGGAATCATATGACGCGTTCGTGGGACAACTGTATTGCGACATCGTGTAATGCCGGATATACAAATGACCCATCCTTGACCAACGAACGGTGGAAACAATGCGGTGTATGTAAAAATAAATTTAGCGTTCTGGGTGAACAAGCCGTTGCCGTCAGTTCATGGGTGCGAGAGTGTGAAATTGCCGCTTGCATGTATCAGGGCCAGTTGTATAATTTGGAAAATAACGAGTGTGTGCCGATTTGTGATATCAACGAGTATTCTGATGAAACCGGTACTATGAAATGGAATCCGGATACACAAAAGTGTGATCGTACCTGTAAAGACGGTTATGTAATGTGGTAATATAATGTCACTGCCGGCGGCGAGAGAGAATAAACCAAAGGTGAAGTAAAAATGCGGTTTTATTCTGAAAACTGGTATCAGGCAACAGATAAGTTCTTTCAATCGGCGCGAAACGCGGGTGATTTGCGTTGGTGTGTTGCAGACGGAACATCGTATGATATCCCATATGTATTGATTGGCAATGGTGCGAACAAGGTTGTTATAAATTCCGGGGTTCATGGATTGGAAGGTTTTTTTGGCAGTGCCGCACAATTACTGTTCTTGGATAAGTTTGCTAAAAGTTTAAGTCCGCGTGCATTACAACATTATACGATTGTATTGATTCATGTTATTAATGGATGGGGTATGCAAAATCGTATGCGCGAAGTAAATGATACGAAGTCCGGTGGGCTGGTTGATTTGAATCGCAATTTTGGAATTGATTTTTCTTGCCCGGATAAATTGCCACAAAATCCATTGTATGAAATGTCACATGATTTATTGTTGTTCCATCCGGATGCAGTGCGTAAGCGGGACGCAATTGAACGTTTTTATCGTAATCATATGCATGATGGTGTATGGGATGCAATTTGTCATGGACAATATAAGCATCCGTATGGCTTGTTTTATGGTGGTGCGGCGCCTGTTTTGGAAAATCGGATGACAATGCATATATATGACCAAATTATGAATACGGATGCGCAATCATTGATGTCTGTTGGATTGCATACAGGTCTGGGGCGTTTTAATTTGTCGCGCGGATATGTTTCGTCACAGTTGTTGGTTTCGCATCCTGCGTCGCATAAAAACACACAATATTTACGTGATATATTTAAATCAACCCCGGTTGTCCCAGACGAACGTGCATCAAATGGTCCGGTGTTATTGGGGGATTTGGTTGATTGTTTGGAACAACGCTATGGTATGCGCAATATTCCGGTCGTGACAGCGGATTTAGAAATTGGCACAGGCCAGTTTCCAAAAATGTCCCCGATATACAAGCGTATGGATATGGGGGATGCGCGATATGATTTATTGCATGGCGGGATTATAAATGAACAAACCAAGCGTAATCTGACAGAAAGTTGGTATCCATCGTCCAAGGTGTGGCGTGATGCGGCAATGGTGCGTGCGGATACGTTGTTTTCAGAATTGGTTGCATATTTAAATACAAACGTAAAATAATAAAAACGCCCCGTATGGGGCGTTTTCAGATGCACGATAAGCCGGATTCTGTTCTGCCAAGGCCCAGTCTTTTACAACCAAACCAAGGTAGCGAGCATAATTAATCTGCATAATGTGTTGCCACAAAATGTCAAGCCTTCTACCCGCCCCCAACCCTGGGACTCGTTAACGGGGGCCTATTTGAAGTTGCTGCACATAGAGATTGCCCGTTTCACCCGAATTTAATCGATTCGTCACTGTTGCTCTAATCGTCAGATTGCTCTGCCTGGTCGTTAGCCAGTATGTTGTCCCATGCAGTCCGGACTTTCCTCCAACCGCAAGACATGCCTGCGGCCAGCTATGCTCTGCTCATCTGTATTGGGGATTTTATCACGGATTTTTATAAATTCAAACTATTTATTAGACTGGTATGGATGGGATGTTATTTCCCTTCGCCCTGGTGGCGGGCGGCGGTCAATGCCTGGCGCAGGGATGCCGCCGCAATTTGGCGTATTTTCTGTGAAAATGTGCGCATGTTCATTGTGTCGGCAACACTGTCGCCAAATATTTGTGCGATGTATTCAATCTGGGTGGGTGCGATGGTATAAACCTCGCTGGTGATGGTTGATGTATCAAGTTTATGTACTGGTTCACGCATATCAAAAATCCCCCCCATGTCGTATGCCTGCATTATACACGATTTTTGTATCAAAACAAAATTATTTTTTGTGTTGCATCTTGTTTGTTTCCGCAATCGCATTATATCATAATGTGACTTGACCAAATAGCGCAAAATTGCTATAAATCTTGGGATAATAAAGGTAAAGGAAATGTTAAAAAACGTAATTGGTAAAATTTTAGGGTCGGCAAATGACCGATTGGTGAAATCTTATGACAAGACAGTGTCATTGATTAATGATTTGGAACCGAAATATCATGCAATGAGTGATGATGAACTGCGTGCGCAAACAGTTGCATTGCGCCAGCGTCTGGCAAACGGTGAAAAAGAAAAGCATGTTTTGCCGGATGCGTTTGCCCTGGTGCGCGAGGCATCTGTTCGTACAATCGGATTGCGTCATTTCAATGTGCAAATGATTGGCGGTATGGTTTTAACCGGTGGTCAGATTGCAGAAATGAAAACCGGTGAAGGTAAAACACTGGTCGCGACATTGGCGCTGTTCTTAAAGGCGTTGCATGGCAAGGGTGCACATCTGATTACGGTTAATGATTATCTGGCATCACGTGACGCGCAATGGATGGGCCAGGTTTATCGTTTCCTGGGGTTGACGGTTGGTATTATTCAGCATGATATGACCGACGATGAACGTCGTGCGGCGTATGCGTGTGATATTACATACGTGACAAATTCTGAACTGGGATTTGATTATCTGCGCGATAATATGAAATTTTCCAAGGTGCAACAAGTTTTGCGTCCGTTGTTCTTTGCTATCGTTGACGAAGTGGACAGTATCTTGATTGACGAGGCACGTACCCCGCTGATTATTTCTGGCCCCGCCGAAGATACCAGTGAACTGTATGCACGTGTTGATGCGGTGGTTGCACAATTCGGATCAGATGATTTTAAAAAGGATGAAAAAGACCGTCATGTGACGTTGACCGAATCCGGGGTTGATACGGCAACACGCCTGTTAAAGGATGCAGGCCTGCTGGTTGGGGATAATTTGTATGCGTCTGAAAATGCTGCATTGGTTATGCATATTCAGCAATCATTATTAGCACATCATTTGTATCAGAAAAACGTGAACTATGTTGTGCGTGATGGTGAAATATTAATTGTTGATGAATTTACTGGCCGTGTTATGACCGGTCGTCGTTTTGGCAAAGGTTTACACCAGGCGATAGAGGCCAAAGAACATGTGACAGTTCAACCGGAAAATCAGACGGTGTCCAGCATTTCTTATCAGAACTTGTTCCGTTTGTATCCGGTGTTGTCCGGTATGACTGGTACTGCGATGACCGAAGCCGCAGAATTTGAAGAAATCTATAAATTGCGTGTGGTATCTATCCCGACAAATCGTCCGGTCGCGCGTGTTGACCATCATGACGAAATCTATCGCAACAAAGATGAAAAATATGATGCGATTATAAAACAAATAGAAGATTGTATGTCGCGTAAACAGCCGGTTTTGGTTGGTACTGTATCAATTGAAAAATCCGAAGAATTGGCCGCGATTGTTCAAAAGAAATTGGGTATAAAGCCGGCGGTGTTAAATGCCAAGCAGCATGAGCATGAGGCGAAAATTGTATCCCAGGCAGGTGCACCGGGTGCTGTGACGATTGCCACCAATATGGCGGGCCGTGGTACTGATATTAAACTGGGTGGTAATGCCGAAGATTTAATTGCGACCCTGGATAAAGATGCGCCAGATTATGAAGACAAGAAAAAAGAAATCTATGCCACAGTAGAGGCGAATAAAAAACTGGTCTTGGATGCGGGCGGATTGTATGTAATCGGTACGGAACGTCATGAATCGCGTCGTATTGACAACCAGTTGCGTGGCCGCAGTGGGCGTCAGGGTGACCCGGGTGATTCAAAATTCTTTTTGGCATTGGATGACGATTTGATGCGTATATTTGGTGCGGCGCGTTTGAACGGTATGCTGACCACGTTGGGACTGAAAACAGGCGAGGCAATTACCCATCCGTGGATAACCAAGGCATTAGAGAAGGCACAAAAGCGTGTAGAGGCGCGGTATTTTGAATCACGTAAAGAATTGCTGAAATACGATGACGTTATGAACGAACAGCGTGCTGTTATTTATAAGCAACGTGATGATTTGATGACGTCTGATGATTTGCAACCGTTGGCACGTGAAATGATTGGTGATGTCGTCGAATTGATATGCGAGGCGAATATTCCGGAAAAATCTAATCCGATGGATTGGAATACAACCGGTATTCACGATGCAATGATGCGTGCATTTGCGTTGGATATTACCGATATTGAAAAATGGAAAACAGATGAAGGTATTACTGAACGCAAGGCATATGAGTCTTTGTTGAACCTGGCTAATCGTCGTTATGACCATCAGGCACAAAAATATGGTCCTGAATTAATGCAAATGGCGTCACGTCAGATGATGTTGGGGGCGTTGGATTCTGTTTGGAAACGTCACTTGCAACAGATGGATTATTTGCAGATGTCAATCGGTCTGCGTGGGTATGCCCAGAAAAATCCGCTGTATGAATATAAACGTGAAGCATTGGAATTATTTAAAAATACAGTTAATAATTTCAAAGTAATGTCGGTATCATATTTGGCACGTATGGAACTGACACGCGAAGATGTAAATGCCACCGAACGTCAGCGTGCGGAACATGATGCCGGTCTGAACCAGGCGGCTGGTATGGAATCGCGTCGTAATGCGCCCTGCCCGTGTGGTTCGGGATTAAAGTACAAGCATTGCTGTGGCAAGTTAAGTTAAAAAAACACCCACCAAAAGGTGGGCGTTTTTTTAGAACAGAGAACAATTTTATTTCTGGTGTGTGCGGCGTTGGGCGGATATGTTGATTAAATTTGTGCCGATGCGTTTATGGTGCATTAATATTGTGTCGCCAAAAAATGTTGTTTCTGATTCTGGTGCGGCAGTTGTTTCTGTATATGTTTCGGTGGGATGTCCATTTTTGATTAATTCCATATTTATATAATCGCGTTCTGGTGTATATCGCACATGGGCAACACGCAACGTATCGGTGGATATAATTTCTGATTTATCGGTTGTTGCGCCATGCTGTGATGATGCACAATCGGCGGTCATGCCGATTGTTAATCCCAATATTCCGTATAATTTAATGGCGTCAAAAGTTTTCACTTTTTTATCCTTTGTTTTTTATTTACTGCGGGTCGTATTATTGCTGATCAGCATTCGTTTATATAAACTTATTTTTTCTTCGGCTACGTCTTTGAAATGGTTGTTGTATCGTTTTTCAACGTATTTGAATAACTGTTCAGATTCTGCTGCTGTAAATGGATTGCTGGATAATGAGCCAAATGATACATTATAAGATAATGTTGGCATGGTATTCTTGATGAAATATATACATATGTTTGATATGGGGTTATGTACACGCATGCTCACATCATCTGGGGCATAATTGTAATTGTCTTGGACACTGATGATAGAACGATTGATATGTTTTATTGTTTCGTTATACAGTAATTTATTCATAACATTATCCTCTTGAATTTTATGTTATACCAAACGCAAAAAATGTCAATAAAAAAGTGGGTTTTTATGTAAATATCTGGTTGCCCTGTCGGTTCGTTTTTTGCTATGGTACGGGGTATGGAAAAAGGTTTTATTCATCTTCGCACACACTCTCGTTTGTCCATAGGGGTCAGTACTATCAAGGTTAAAAGTATTCCTGCATTATGTGCTGAACATGGTATGTTCGCATGTGCGTTGACGGATAATAATTTGATGTCCGGATGTGCCGAGTTTTCGGACGTTATGCCAAAAAATAAAGTTCAGCCGATTATCGGTATTGAAATCACGTTGAATCAGCATAATGCCGACCCTAAAATTTTGCGTGCGTCGGCGTTGTCGCGGATTGTGTTATTGGCACAAAATCATGACGGGTATCTGAACCTGTGTGAATTAAGCCGCATTATGTATATGCGTACGGATAACCATCATTTGGGGCCTTATATAACGTTTGATGAATTGGCGTCACACAGCAATGGTTTGATTTGTCTGTCTGGTGCGCATACAGGGCCGATTGGCATGGCACTAATCAACGGTCAGGATGCTCAGGCGCAGATTTATGCACAACAATTTCTGGATGTATTCGGAAATCGGTTCTATATGGAAATTCAGCGGCACGGTTTGGCGGATGAAATCAAGACGGAACCTGGATTCTTGAAAATTGCGCGTGAATTAAATATCCCAATTGTTGCAACAAATGATGTTATGTTTGGTGCGCCAAATGAGTACGAGGCCGCAGACGCATTAAGTTGTGTTTTAGGCCAGACCAAGGTTATTGACCCGGAACGTCCGCGTAAATCATCTGAACAATATTTTAAAAGCACCGATGAAATGGTTGATTTGTTCAGTGACCTGCCAGAGGCAATTGAGAATACTGTTCGTATTGCGACACGTTGCGCGTTTTATGTAAATGTACACGAAAAGCCTTTGTTGCCGCGTTTCGGTGATGATTTAGAGACCGAGTGTCAAATGCTGCGCGATGATACGATGAACGGGTTGGCGGCGCGTATTCGCGAACATAATATTACAGATACCGCGCCATACTATGAACAGGCGGAATTTGAACTGGGCGTTATTATCGGGATGGGATTCCCGGGGTATTTCCTGATTGTTGCGGACTATATCAATTGGTGCCGACATAACGATGTTTTGACCGGGCCTGGACGTGGTTCTGGTGCAGGATCTATTGTTGCGTGGGCGTTGGGTATTACACACGTTGACCCATTAAAGTATGGGTTGCTGTTTGAACGATTCTTGAACCCAGACCGTATTTCGATGCCTGATTTTGACGTTGATTTTGAACCAACGGGTATTGAACGCGTGTTGGCGTATATTTGTGATAAATATGGACATGATTCTGTGTGCCGTATCATAACGTTTGGCAGTTTACAGGCGCGTGGCGCAATTCGTGATATTGGTCGTGTGTTTAGTATGCCATATTCTAAATCTGATAGATTTTCAAAATTAATTCCCCAGGATGCCAAGACATTAAAAGATGCGGTTGATACCTCATCAGAAATACGTGATATATTGCAATCTGATGATGATATGAACAAGGTTGTGACGATTGCCGAAGAATTAGAAGGCTCGTTGCGAAACCTGGGCCAGCATGCGTGCGGTGTTGTTATTGGTGACCGCCCGACAACAAAAATTGCGCCGGTTTATCGTGATCCGGCGAACCCGTTGCCATCGTGTCAGTTTGATGGTCACTATTTGGAATCGGCCGGGTTGATTAAGTTTGACTTTTTGGGATTGGAAACGTTGGTTGTGCTGAAATACGCGGTGCGTTTGATTCAGCAGACACGCGGAATAAATATTGATTTGGATAAAATCCCGGTTGATGATGCCAAAACAATGGAATTGTGGCAGCGTGGGCTTACCGAAGGCATATTCCAATTTGATGCGACATTTGTTCAGCAGACTTTGCGCAAGATGCACCCGACCAGTTTCTTGGAAATATCGGCATTAAATGCGCTGAATCGACCAGGGCCGATTGCGTTTATTCCGCAATTTATCGCCCGTATGCATGGCGAAGAAAAAATCGAATATGTACATCCGCGTGCCGAACCGATATTAAAGGAAACATATGGCATTATTGTTTACCAAGAACAGGTTATGCAGTTGACACGTGTGTTGGCCGGATTTACGCGTGGCCAGTCTGATACTGTGCGTAAGGCCATGGGTAAAAAACTGATTGAAAAACTGAACGAATTGGAAGGCTTGTTCTTTGAAGGATGCGAAAAAGAAGGAACATTGGATAGAGCAACCGCAAAAGACTTGTGGGAAAAGTTCAAGGAATTTGCAAAGTATGCATTTAATAAATCGCACGCGATTGCATATTCTATCGTTGCAAACCAGTGCGCGTATTTAAAGGCGAATTATACCCCTGAATTTTTGGCGGCATCAATGTCCAGTAATTTGAACGATACTGACCAATTGGCAATATTTGTTGATGATGCCAAGACTAATTTTAATATTCCGATTGTTGCGCCTGATATTAATAAAAGCGAGTCGCTGTTTACCGTGCGTGATGGCAAGATAGTGTATGGATTGGCGGCGATAAAAGGTGTGGGTACTGCCGCGACAGATGCGATTGTTGCCGAACGTAATGCGAACGGTAAATTTAAGAATCTGACAGATTTTGCAAAACGTTGTTCGCCGATTATAAATAAACGTATCTTGGAAGCATTTGCCAAAGTTGGGGTTTTGGATTCGTTGGAACCAAACCGGGCGTCTATATTTATGAACGCTGATGCGATTTTATCATATGCGTCAAAATCGCGTGGCGGTGGCAATTCTTTGTCACTGTTTGAAAATACAATTGAAGATGATGTGACGGAAAATCGGTTGGTTAAAAATCTGCCAAAGGTAGAACCGTGGACATTTGCACAACGATTGGAAAACGAATTGTCGGCGCTTGGGTTTTATATATCGGCGCATCCTATTGACCAATATAAGCATTTGATATCGCGTGCAAAATTGGCAACCAGCGCAACTTTGATGAATTTAGGCGATAGAAAACCAGTACAAATTGCCGCAAACGTAGGGTCTTTTTCACGTCGTCGCACCAAGACCGGCAAGGAAATGATAACGATTAATGCGTCAGACAGTTTTGGCAATATTGATGCGGTGGCATTTGGGCAATCTGCGATGGATTTTGCACAGATTTTATCAACGGAAAATGTTGTTCTGATTTCTGGAAAAACATCTGTGCGTGATGACCGGGCATCTATATTTGTTGATTCTATTACACCATTGACACAGTGGGTTGCAAAAATTGCCCGCAAAATTACACTGGATATTTGGAATCAAAATGTGTTGGTTGATGTAAAAAAGGCGCTGACAACCCTGCCCCGTGGTGCAACGCGGGTGGAATTAAATATTCATACAAATGGTAAAACCGTGACAATTTCTTTGCCGAACGGTGTTGAACTGGGGGCGAATACGGCGGCGGATTTTGTGGGATTGGGGATAAAGGTGGATATTCAATAATGAAACATATTCCTGTATTATTAAATGCTGTTTTAGATACGCTGGGTGACTTGGATGGTGCGCGTGTAATTGATGCAACCTTTGGTGCAGGCGGATATACACGGGCGTTTTTATCACGTGGTGCGATTGTGACGGCATTTGACCGTGATCCAAATGTGATGATTGATGTCAATGCAATAAAATCAGAATATGGCGATAGATTTTCTTTTATTGCGCGACCGTTTTCGGATATGGCAAATTTAGACCAGACATATGATGCAATTGTATTTGATTTGGGTATTTCGTCTATGCAGATTGATGTCGCGGCCCGCGGGTTTTCTTTTCGGGCGGATGCGGATTTAGATATGCGTATGTCTGGAACCGGTGAAACGGCCGCAGAATTGATTGCACGTTGCAGTGTGGATGAATTGAGTCGCATTTTGCGTGATTATGGTGATGTGACGCGTAGCGGTGCACTGGCGTCTGCGATTAAGCGCGCCGCGCCGCGTACGACACTTGAATTAAAATCATTAATATATAATCCAAAAGATGTGGCACCGGTCTTCCAGGCGTTGCGGATTGCGGTAAATGATGAATTGGGTGAAGTGGAACGTGCACTGGATGCTGTGCCACGGCTGCTAAACGTTGGTGGCAAATGCGTGTGTGTGACGTTTCACTCGCTGGAAGACAGACTTGTAAAGAACACCTTCCGTGATTGGACAAATGTGCGTGGCGACCCGCGCATGCCTGTGATTAGTGCGGCGCCGTTTGAATTATTACGCACGCAAAAGCCAACCAAGACAGAGGTTGATAATAATCCGCGCGCGCGCAGCGCACACATGCGGGCGGTTATAAAATCATATTGAC
Source organism: uncultured Muribaculaceae bacterium (assembly GCA_964545825.1). GTDB lineage: Bacteria > Pseudomonadota > Alphaproteobacteria > Rs-D84 > Rs-D84 > Enterousia. The sequence continues at coordinate 4,532 of CAZJGX010000017.1, read as the reverse complement.
CCACATTAATGGTTTTGTGTAGGATAAAAAATAATAAAAACAAGGAAAGGTTTTAGTTTTATGAAGAAATCGCTGATGTTGGGATTGTTTGCAATGCTAATTTCGCAAAGTGCAATGGCGGTATGTCCGGTATGCACGATTGCAGTTGGCGCAGGATTGGAAGGCGCACGTCTGTTGGGTGTCGATGATGTTATTACTGGTATCTGGGCTGGTGGGCTCACTCTGTCATTATTCTTTTGGACAGTGGGATGGCTGAAAAAGCGTGGTGTGACGAATTTTTGGTTGCAAATTATATTGCCGTTTGTGGTGTATTATGGATTGCTGGGGTGTGTATATTTGATACCGGATGTCACATTTGGTGCAAATGCCTTGTGGGGAATTGATAAGTTCTTGTTGGGTGTTATTGTTGGTACGGTGGCGTTCTATTTGGGGGCGCGGTGGTATATCCGGATTAAGCGTGCCAATGGCGGACATGCACAATTTGCGTTTCAAAAGGTTGTTGTGCCATTGTCTTTTTTGTTGGTGGCAACGGTTGTGTTTTGGTTGATTACAAAATAAATAAAAGGTTCGAATTATGAAGAAAAAGATGACCATGGCGGAAATGATTGAAAAGGTTGATGCGTCTAAAAAGGTGAATCCATTGGACTTGTCGTCTGACCAGGATTTGTCGATTGCGCTGATGAATCTGATTTCGTTGGAAGAACATTTCTTTTTCAGTGGTGCCAAAACACAAAAGACAGGATTTTATGATTTAATCAATACTGTGCGTGATATGCGCAAAGATTTGATGGCACGTATTGTAAAACAATCAACATCGGAAAATGGTGAAGTATGGTGTATATCAAAACATCTGTTGGCGGCATCTATGCGTTTGATGGAGGTTGGTACCAAGGCTTTGTCTGCCGGGAATACAACTGACGCGTATAATTTGTTTAACAAGGCGTATGATTTATATTCGTTGTTCTGGGGAATCAATATGGATTTGATTGACCTAACGGGGGTTCAGCGTGCGGCGCCGGCGGTATACGAACATGCAATGGCGCAATGTCCGTTGAAATCAGATGCCGCGGATGCGAACAAAAATAAATCTGCAGATACAGCAGAATCCAAATCAACAGTACGTAAGTTGGGTAATTGGGTGAAAAATGCAGTTAATTGTTGCATAGAGTAAAAATGGTATTGATTCACAATATGCAAAAATGATAAAATATAGTCAGAGAGAATAAAAACTTGAAATTTAATACGACGAATTTTTGTAGTATTTCTGTATTGGTTGCCGTGTTTGGTATGGCAACGGGTGCGTTCGCCAGCCAGGCGCCAAATCCGCGTTCTGGGGGAACTGTTGTGTCTGCCCCGCGCAGTGATGTGACGGAATCCAGACGTGCATCCAGTAATGTTGTCGCATCATCGTCAGGTGCAACAGTGTCGCGTGCCGCGACGCGTCGTGCAACATCATCGACCGTTGCGCGTGGTACAATATCTGCGCCGGCAGTTGTAAATGCAACGGTATCGCGCAGCGGTCGCACAATACGCAAGGCACCGTCTGTATCAATATCACCAGTGCGTGGCGCCGCATCTGTGTCGCGTGCCGCGTCTTCTAATGTTGTACGTTCTGCTGTCTCGAATACTGCCGGGGCATCTGCACGCAGTGCAACCACGGGGGCGTCACGTGCGGGTATGGCGCGTGCAACGGCGGTTTTTGATGATGTGTCAAAAATGGGAACGGGGTATTCAACATGTCGTGACGCGTATTCAACATGTATGGATCAATTATGTGCCAAGGCTAATGATACATATCGTCGCTGTTTTTGCAGTGCGCGATTTACAGAATTTCGTGATACCGAGGCGGCATTGGATGAAGCCAAAACTTTGTTGATGCAGTTTGAAGATAACAGTTTGAACGCTGTGGACAAGACCGCGGCCGAAGTTAACGCAATGTATTCCGCCACTGTGGGCGAAGCGGCAATTAAAAAAGACACCAGTGCCGCACAAAAGACTTTGAACGAAATCGGTGAATTATTATCTGGCAAGAAAAAAGCAACCGGCAATACGTCTGCATCTACATCATTGGGCGTATTGTCATTGGATTTTACCGCGGATGTTGATGATATTTGGTCTGGTGATGGTTCGGGTTCTGTGTTTGGTGGATTGGGTGGTAATGTTGACCTGTCGCAATTAGAGGGTGCCGAATTATATAATCAGGCAAATACACAGTGTTTGAAAATTGTCGCGGATTCTTGCGAGAATCAGGCTGTGTTGAACATGGCGCGCAGTTCGTACAGTGTATTGATATCCCAGGACTGCAATGCATATGAAAAAAAGGTTGAATCCCAGCGCGAGGCTGTAAAACAAACCGTGCGTACTGCGGAAAAATATTTGCGTGATGCACGATTGGAAGAATATCGTACTCATAATTCTGCCGATGTTAACGAGTGTGTGGCCAAGGTTAAAAATGCAATTACCACCGACACCGCATGTGGCGAAAATTATAAAAAGTGTTTGGATTATACGGGGGCGTATGTAAATCCATCTACTGGCGAGGCGGTGTATTCCCAACGCTTATTTGAATTAGAGAATTTAATCTCATTAGGTGGTGCAAACGCCGGGACGGATTTGTTGGGCCAAAATCCACAGTTTAATTCGTTCTTGGATGAAAAGCGTATGTTTGCAAAAACGGCATTGGATACATGTCGTGATATGGCTGATATCGTTTGGACTGAATTTAAGCGCAGTGCATTGATTGAAATCGCCCAGGCACAGGATGCATTGATAGAAAAGACAAAATCCAGTTGCGTTGCCACAATGAAGGAGTGTTATGACACACAGTCGGATGGTTTGAAATCGTTTGACGATACCACGGCCCAGGTGGCGGGTGCACTGTCGGTGTATGCGGCCAAGGCAATGTGTCAGGACAAAGTGACCGCATGTGCATCATTGTATGGTGATACAGATGGTTGTTCGTTTGACGGTAATGGAAAATTGGTCACCGCTAATGATAACAGTGGCAAGCGTTGTGGATTGACTGCACTGTTGAGTTTTGTGGATACCGTTGATACTGTTCGTGTTGCCGAGGGTTGTGCCACCGCAATCGATAGTTATGTCAAAGACCTGTGCACACCAACCGCAGGTACAATGGGATTCCCATGGAATTGCCGCACAAAAACAATTGGTAATGCGACCGGGGTGTCTTTTAAAGCGGGTGCTGATGCATCTGTGGCTGATAACATCAGAAATTTTGCGGTTAGCAATTGCAGTGACCCAACTGCGGGTACCGCTGATTATAATTCATTGCCATTACAGACCAAAACACAGGTAGAAAAAGCAATTAACAATATTCGCGAGCAATTGGAATATCAGTTAATGGAAACGTGTGAAAGTTTGGATGGATATTGGTTGGATGGTGATGAAGAAAATGATTTAAATGGTAATCCTGTTAAACAGTTGGTTGCGTTCTATACCAGTGTGTATGGTAATTCATCATCCGGAGACAAGGTGTTGGGTCAATGTGTTGAAAATACAACGATGTTGCGTTGTTTGGCGTATAACACAGGTGAAACGACGGCTTTTGCATCGTATGACCGTGCCAAAGATGAGTGTACATTTACAGATGCATGGTATGAAACGCAATGTAATTTGTTAGGTAGTGGATATTATGAAAACGGTGTATGTTATGTGGCACCATAATCGGGGATAAAACAACGATGAATAAAAGACTTATTGTTGGTTTTGTTGCACTGTTGATGATGACAGGAAATGCGTCTGCAATAAATGTCGCCGGCAGTACAGAGGCATCCTGGTGGGGATGGGTTTCTGGAACGACCGCGACTGCTACCTATGGTGATTTTGTATTGGCAGGCGGACTGGGAAAAACTAGTCAAGGTACGTATTCTGATGAATACGGCTTGGTTGGATTGATTGCCAACAAGATTGTTGAACATGGTGGATATTTTTGTCCGTATCAGATTCAGTGTGCCAACAAGAAAGGGAAAAAGCGTTCGTGGACGGAATATTATCAACCAACAGGATTCAGTAAGGATAAATGTGCGTGGTTATGTGAATCTGGGTATTCTGGATCAAACTGTATGCCTGTGGATAATGTGCCGGTGTCGTGTGATGTAAAGCCTCAGAATAAATCATCTGGTGGTAAATTTTCTGGATTAAGTATGAAGACGTCTGGTGAACGTAAAAACATGGTCGAAAGCGAAATTATTGGATTCGCACAATGGGGCAGTGACCCAGAATGTGATGTCATATTGGGTATTACCAAATATATGGAACATGGGTTTTTTGCGGCACCTATTCAGGTTTGTTGCGGGCGTGATAATTGGAGATCTGTTGATTCTTTTGTGGCGTCAATGGGAACTGTGGGGCCTGAAAAAATTTTGTGTGCCAGTGGATATAAACCAAATTCGGTTGGGTCTGACTGTGAACCGATAAATGCTGATTTTTGCGCGACACAAAATATGACTTTTCTTAAAAATTTTGATAAATCAAAGTATAATAGTGCATTGCATACACTAGAAGAAACACCA
>CAZJGX010000016.1:0-16824 GCA_964545825.1 uncultured Muribaculaceae bacterium | reverse complement strand
TCTTCTTTTTCTGCCTTTTTTACAGCCTGTTCAGCCTTGTGACGGTCAATTGCGCGGTCAATTGCACCTGATGTGACAGAACCAACCGCAATACCCAATCCAGATCCCAATAATGCAGATGTTGCAGATGTTTGGGCACGGGTTTCACGATATGCGTTTTCTTTAAATGTTGTAATGTCCACACCAAACCAGTTTTGTGTGCAATCAAATGTTGAACCGGCATAGGCCTTTTTAGATGCGTACAATGTACTGGGGGAACCGCCGGCCCAGAATTCAACCGTGAATACGCAATCCAGACTGCGTTCATCAAATAATGCGCCCAAGCGTTGGCAACGATTGCGCATCGTATCACGCAATTCATACAGGCGTTGTTCGTCACGTTTTATTTGTTTTTCCGCATCCTGGCGCAGGGTCGCAAATACGTTCATGGCGCGTGCGGCCAGGCCACTGTCTTGCTGGGTGCAATCACGGGCAATGGATGCACATTTTGCAATGGCCGCATCCCCCGCCTTTTTGCCCAGGCATTTATTAAATGTTGCGCCGCATTGTTCTTCGATACATGCGTTGTATGAGTTGCCGCAATCAATTACAGCCTGATATCGAGACATGCGGAAATTCATATCACGGTCAGCCTTGATTTCAGTGGTAAATAAACGATATTCTTCGCCACTGCATGTGACATTGCGACGACATAAATCCATCTTGTCGCCCCAAATTGTATCCCCGTCGCCGGCACACTTTAAAAAGTCTGCACCACATTTTTCCTTCATACATGCACGCAGACCACTGTCGCATGCAGACAGACCTGCGGTCACAACATTTGTTTTATTTTGTGAAAACTCTTCGGATGTGGCGGCGTCCAGTGCGGCACGCTGGGCACGTATCATGTCTGCCAGACTTTGCGTTGATGCGTCTGTACCACCGGTTGATGCAGTGTTTAATACAGAATCAAATTGTGATGTTTTATCCTCTATAATTTGGTTTACATCCTGGACATTGGTGTCGTCTGTGACGGTGGTTGTGGACGGTTGTGTGTCTGTATTATTTGTCGAACCAGAATCATTATTATTGTTATTTGTTGTTGTTGTGGTCGTTGTACCTGTTCCAACGGTTGCCAATTTAGCTGTCATTGTCGGCATACGTGCCGATGCAGGGCGTGGTGTGGTCGCAGTTGTGGCGGCCGGCGTTGTACGCTGGACCACAGATGCACCCGCCGGTGCAATGTTATACGCAATAAAAACGCACAGCGCGACAGATAGTGTCGCATTGGATATACGATTGCAATATTTAAAAAGACCGTTTTTGTTCATTGTCTGCATTTGTGCCACATTTTGTTATTTTAATACCGCGCATGCCAATTCATAGAATTTACATAACTGAGTCGCCATGGAGCGTTCACTTTCAAATCCTGCCTCGCAATGATTGCGCATATTGTTGGCGCATACGCTTTCAATACATGCATCGCGACTGGCGTTATCTTTACAGGATGCGGTGGCTGATGCCAATTTTGCGTCGCGCGCAGATTTATAACTGGCGACCAGGCCATTGACCGCGGATGCCGCACTGGCAATTGCACTGTCACGGGCGCCGGATATATCGGTGCGGATTGATGCCAGGAAAGAATCACATCCGGTTGATGCAACACCACATGTTGAAAAGAACTTGTCAAAATCGGCGTCTTTTTCGCATGAACGCCAATCAGAACCGCATTTATCAGATGCAACCATACATGCACGGATACTGGTACTGCATGATGATTTGGTTGGCTTTTTGCGGGCGGCGGCCTGTAATGTTGCCATTTGGGCGGAAATGCCGGCGGCCTTGCAGGATTGTTCAATCAATGAATCATATGCATCCGTCACATCATCAACAGTGCATCCTGTGACCTTGGCCACGCATTTGGCGGTTGCCCATGCATATCGGTCACCAGGGTCTGCGGGCGCAGACTTTAATTCTTTGTCCGTCAGGTTATATTTTGCAGATGTGCCGGCCGACACATTGCGCATACCGGATGCGGTGGGCGGAGTGCCCGCACTGGCCGTGCCACAATATTGGCATCGTGCCGCCGGATTTGAACTGACGTTAATTGCGCAGGCAGAATCCAGGCACCGCGTCAAATTTGCGCGGGAACAACTGGTTGCCCCATTTGCATGCGGAATTACCAGAAAACCGCACATTATTAAAACTATTTTATGTGTTTTCATGTTCTCTCTTGTAAAAACTATATCAAAAAAGCACGGCGCATAAAAGTGAAAAAAAGTATCGTTTATTTATTTTTTTATTTTTTTGCATTTTAGTACTTGACAAAAATAAATCATTTGTCTATATTTGTGTCGTAGTCAAACAAAAGGGAATAAAAAAATGAAAGATTTTTTGAAAAAACATTATGTTGGTTTAAGTGCAGGCGTTATCGCTGTGATTGCTTTGTCGATGTCGATGACGCAGTGTTCTAATAATTCAGAACGTGATGCACGTATTGACGGGGTAGAAGCAAATGTTGATTCATTGACAACAACCCAGACACAGATTATTGAGGTGATTAATAATCATGAAACACGCATTAAGAGCAATTCTGATGCAATCAATAGTTTGAAATCACGCATGAACCAGGCTGAAAGCGATATTTCAGACCTGCAAGACAGTGTCGCGGTACATCGTACAGAAATTGACAGTCTGAAAATGGGTGTTGATTCAATTACAAAATTGCAACAGAAATGCCCATGTGTTAATCCAAAGGCTGTAAAAAAGACTGCGAAGCGTCCGGCGCGTCCAAATAATGTACCGGTATGCCGTGATACAGTTCGCGCAGTGGTTGCGGGATCTGGTTCTAATCAAAATGCGTCAGTATCTATTGGTAATAATTCATCCAATAATACTATCATTATAAATAATGGCAGTGCGGTAAAAACACCTGCAGATACAGTTAAAACAACAAAAACCACACGTACTGTGACAGGGCATTGTTCGTCAACACTGACTGTGACGACATATGTGACAAACGGTTATAGTATGTAATTACAGTTTCTCCTTTGTTTGTTGTGATACAGTCCGTCGTATGACGGGCTGTTTTTTTGCTAGACATATAAATATGTTGCTGATAAACTGTTAGGGTATATTTGAGAGAATGGTTAATATGAAATATATCAGATTATTATTGTTCGCATTGGTTTTTGTGCCGTTTTCTGTACGTGCACAATCAAATGATTTTATGGTTGCGGCCCAGTTGTTGTCGGCGGCAAAAAATGCGGATATTCAACAGGTTCAGATTTTAATCAACAGTGGCGCAAATGTTAATTATGTTGATTCAACAGGATTATCATTGGTGTGTACGGCACTGATGAATAATGATATGCGTGCGGCCCAGATTCTGCAAATGTATGGTGCAGATGCATCAAAGTGCGACCAGCAAATAAAAAATTATAATAATCGAACCAAGCCTAAGGGCAGTGGGGGATTGTTCAGTGGGCTGTCGTCCACGCATAAATTGACGTTGGCGGCGGCAGGGGCCGCCGTTGTTGTAGGTGGGTTGCTGTTGCTGACGGATATATTTGATGCGGGTAATGGTAATGACAGTGGCAACGGTGGTGGTAATCGACCAAATGGTGGCGGTGTTGGTGGTGGCACTGTGACACCGGCCGATGCAAAATTTGAACTGGCATACGGGCCACTGTTGCCAAACTCCGCGTCTGAGTCCGCAAATTATGCAAATAATTTGAATTATTACAGTACTGCAACGGAAGATATTACGTTGTTAAAAGATAATTTTGACCTGATGAACGCAGGTGGACAAAATTATCTGTTGATGATGCATGGGTATTCGCCATTGGCGCGTGGGTATCAGGGGATGCGTACGTTGCGATTCCCGGCAAAGGGTGCACCAATTGAAAAACTGGGAACGTATCCATTGGATCCGTCACAACCTGTGATTGGTGGGCGGCCGGTAAATGTTGCGCTGGTGACGGCAAATGGGATAAATGCCGCATTAAAGCCGGCGGGTGAATTGTCGGCCGAAAAGAATTCTTTGGATGATACGATATTGGTATGGACCGAGGTTGCAAATCCGTCAACCGGGGCATTGGCAACCGCAAATCGCAATTCTTTGTCCAGTAAATATTTTAACAATATTATTAATGGGCCGGATTTTGGAATTTCTTTCATGAACCTGTATACAACCGAAGACAAAGATATTTTATCTTTGATGGATTTGGGTGGTTTTGGTACGGCAATTCAGAATCCGTTTGCAATGGCTGATGATAATATTTTGGCAAAAATTGTTGGGGGCCGTGACAGTGGGTATGCATCGGCGGACTATTTTGGTTTTATGCCAAATGGACAGATGACAATCTTTCGTACCGGTAATGGTATGGCAATGAAGGCTGTGACGGATACAACACCCGGTATCACAGATGATATGCGTAGCGGTACGTTCACATCAATTGCAACAGATGGTACGTTGGAACTGTTTGGCAAAAGTTTAACTTTGACGGATGTTGATGGTAATGCGTTTACTGCAACCGCAGGTACGGATGATACATATACAGGATATATCGGTGTTAATGGCATGTTGTATATTGACAGTAAATCTGCAGGTATATTGTCTTATACAATGGACGCTGATAATAAAACATTGACATTGGCACAAAAGGCAGATGTTGCAGATTATTATAATTACAAGGCATTGTTAAATGCATCATTGTACAGAACGGATGGCCCAACAAATGGGCGTTCGCGGGTTGATGTTATTGCAAATGCATCAATTATTGCGCCACTGTATTTGACAGATAAAACAATTCAAAGTGTATTGGCTGGTGGTACAACTGCCGATGATTATAAATCTGCAATGATGAGTTTTGTTGATGAATATTATAATGTGGATAAAACAGATACCAGTGATCCAAAAAGTGATGCATCCACGTTTTTTCGGGCGATTGGCAGTACTGCATATCCATTGGTAATTTTTTCAACTGGGGCCTTTGAAACAGATGCAGGTTATACTAATGATGTCTTGTCGGCAACGTTTGAAAATGCGGTACCATTGGCGTATCCTAATGCGGAACATTTGTTCATGTCTGTGGTTGCGGTGGGGCAAATTGGAACCGGCACGTCAGAGGCAACATCCATTGCAGGATACACACCGAAAAATAAATATATCTTGTCACGATGGAAGAATACAAATGGCACCATCGCCACTGATGATGATATTTATTATCAGTCACGTGTTTGTGGTGTCGCGGGAACCGGAACAACTGAAATTGACCCATGGTGTTTTGCGGCGACCGGCGTTAATGCTGAAATGGCGGTATCTGCGGCGGCTGGGGCTGCGGGCTCAATTAAATCTGCGTTTGATTATCTGAGTAATGATGAAGTATTTACGTTATTGGCGTTAACTGCCGATGGGCCGTATTTGGCAACAATGGATGGTAAAAATATCACCAAGGATGAATTAACTGCCTATTTACAGGCGCTGTATGACATGCCAAATGAATATAATTCAAAATGGATGCAGCAAGGCCAGGATTATCTGGATGTATTTAAAGAAGTATTTGGATATGGATTGATTAATTTGGATCGTGCCACAACGCCAGGTACCAAGGTATATTTCTATGATGGCAGTAATAAAATTGTGTCGGCAAATGGTAATGCGTATTGGCGTGCGGCAACCCAGACCGCGTTTCGTGCATCCAGTGCACTGCGTCCACGGGCGGCAACAATCAGTGCGCCGTTCTATGATATATTGGAAAGTGTGGATGGTGATATGCGTATGCCGCGTATTTGGAAAAATGAATTTGCATTGTCATCTGACGGTGGGCGCGGGTTGTATATGGGCGATGTGTTGGGTGATTTGAAAACTTATAATGCGCCAGACGAACGTATGCAAATTGGAAATATGGGATTCAGTTTGATGCGCAGTCAACGTGCATATAATGATAATTTAAGCGGACTGGATTCTTTGCGGTTTGATTATGCAACTGGTGCGTGGAATTTTGCGGCAGGTTATCAGCATTATTTGACCGATGGTGCATCGCGTTTTACTGGGGCCGTAAATCCGATTTTGTCATTGGCATCAAATGCAATTACATCTGATGTTGAATACAGGGCAGGGCACTGGTCGTTTGGTGGACGCGTATTTTCAGGTGCTATAACAGATGAAGGATTATTGGAAAATGATCCGACGGTGACTTCACAATTTATGCCTGCAAAATTGGGAACTGTTCAGGGGGCACAATCACATGTTGGATGGCATGGTGATATGCTGGGGCTTACTGCATCCACCGGGGTGGCGCATGAATCCGATACGATTTTGGGTGCCCAGACGGGTGGATTGTTAAGTCTGGGGGCAGGGCGCACAACGTATATTGATGCCCTGTTGCGTGTTGCACCAATGGATAAATTGGCATTTACATTGCGTGGAACATTTGCGAATACAACATCTGATGCGAACGGTGATTTTATATTGGGGATGTCTGATGTTTCATCCAATGCGTTTGCAGCGCAAATAGATTGGGGGAATTTCAGTTTTGGTGTTATGCGGCCACTGTCGGTGACGCGTGGTTCGTTGCAATATGCCCATGCGGAATATGAGATGATAGAAACAGAATCCGGCAAATTTGACCTGGATGTGCGTGATATGCATGTTGCGGATGTTAGCCTGCGCCCGGAAAATCGTGAGTTGCGCTTTAACGGCACGTATCGTCATAACTTTGGTGAATTTATAGACGGGGTATTGGGATTCATATATCGTGTGCATCCGGATAATACGGATGATTTTGGAAACGAATCGATATTTATGATGAAATTTACTCATCGCGTGGGGATTTAATGGTATTTGATTATGCCCCGTGTAATGCGGGGCATTTAAATTATCAAGACGTCTTTTTGGCTTGATTAAAATTTAATCTATATTAGTATGTACGCGTTAATAAAAGGCGTAAGTAATGATTTATTATAAAAATGTTTTTTTGACTATATCTAACAGTTTAAATTCACGTCGCGTTTCAACCGCAACAAATCCATATGCAGACATTGATGCCCAGGCATTGGCGCGTGCGTGTCAAAATACTGGCAAAATTCTTGCCACAAATGGTAATTTATATTATTATTTTGTTGATTATTATATGGAACCTAAAATGGTTCAGTATTTGTTAAATGTTAATGGTGTTTTGGCATATCGGCGTTATTCTGGCTATCAGATGTATTCAGGTAGTCGCAAGGAAGTTGTGCGCGTACCAGTTGAATATTTAGATTCGCATCCAGAGGCCAAGGCATTTATAGATAAAGTTATTAATTCACGTTTCAGTGCGGTGAATTCTGCAGAATTTGATATTCCACAATACATTGCCGCGGTGCATAAACGTATGCATGAAAAATAATTGTTTTTTATCCCGCAATGCGGGATTTTTTTATTTGCATACGATAACCATGGCGGTACGCAGAACCGTGTCACCAAACATATATCCCGGTTGCATTTCTGTAATGATTGTGTTGGGTTTGCAGTCCTGCATGTCATCTGGGCGGTCGGCAACCTGAATTGCGTTGTGGAATTGCGGATTTAAAATCTGGCCCACAGATTCTATTTTTGTAATCCCAATTTGTGCAAATGCAGACTCCATTGCACGTGCCATAGACTGAATACCTTCGTCATCCGGTGTGTGGGTCAGGGCTGCCTCAATCGCGTCCATAACAGGCAATATTTTTTCCGCGACACCCATTGCGCGACGCGTTGCACGTGATTCGGCATCCAGTGCGGTGCGTCTGCGTGTGTTTTCTAATTCAGCGACGGAACGCAGATATTTATCGTTTAATTCAGATATTTCGGATTTTAATGTATCAATTTGTGCATGCAAATCATCCGTTTGGCCGGATTCTGTGGCGGGTGCGGTGGCTGCGTCATCAGTGATTGATACCTGGTCTATTTTTACTTCTTTATCTTCCATTTTATACCTGCGCTTTATTTTTTTGCGTGTGGGGGCGGCGGATGTGCCCCCACGCGTTCAATACTATATTATTATTTCATACTGGTTATTATAGGTATGAAATCGTCAGGTTTCAAGGATGCACCGCCAACCAATACACCGTCAACGTGGTCAATTGACATAATTTGTGCGGCGTTGGAACCCTTGACCGATGCGCCATATAATATTGGTGTGCCGCCACGTCCCATTGATTCTAATGTTTTTGCAATCAGTGTGTGGGCTGCTGCGATGTCGTCATCGGTTGGTGTGATACCGGCGCCAATTGCCCAGCGTGGCTCATACGCGATGATGATGTCACCATCAATTTCTGGGGCCGATTCGCGAACGCCTGATTCAATGATTTCCATTGTTTTGCCGGCATTGCGTTCATCCATTGTTTCACCCACACATATAATAGGTGTCAGCCCATTGTTTAATGCGGCGGTTGCCTTGGCACGAACAATTTCGTTTGTTTCGTTGTGATATGCGCGACGTTCACTGTGGCCGACAATCACGTATTTTGCATTTGCCGCCGCCAGCATGGATGCGGATATTTCGCCTGTATAGGCGCCTTTGTCATGAGTGCTGACATCCTGGGCCCCCAGGGCAAATGCGTCGTATTTACCGCCCAGCATTGTAAATGGTACACATAAAATAACGCGATTTTGCGTTTTTACATCGCGCAGTGCGTCCGACATCGCGACTAATGTGTCACATGTTCCGTTCATCTTCCAATTTCCGGCAATTATTTTCATAATTTTCCCCTTTTTTTCGTTGATTTTTCAGATTTCGTTTTGCTATGGTATCGCAAAAGGGGATTAAATGCTAGAATATTTACGTAATGCATCTGAAAAGCCAATCGCAAAGTTTTTGATTGCGATTCTGGCGTTTTCGTTTGTTGGTTGGGGCGTTGCTGAGTGGATTTTTGGTGGCGCGGTCAGTGATAATGCACTTGTTCGTGTGGGGGATGCCAAGATTACCGCACAACAGTTCAGTAATGAAAGATCACGCCAGTTGGCGGAAATGTCACGTGATGCGCAACGTGAACTGTATGCCGACCCGGTTGCAATGGCACAGTTTACAGATAAAATATTGGAAAAATTATCGACCCAGCAAATGACTGAAAACCGTGCCGATGATTTGGGCTTTGTCGTCAGTGACAGACGTATCGCGACTGAAATTCGTGAATTTCCGGAATTCCAGGATAATGGAAAGTTTTCTACGTACATGTTTGACACGGTGTTGGCGAATTCCGGCCTAACGGAGGCTGATTTCGCACAGTATCTGCGTGCTCAGATTTTGCGCTCGATGGTTTTGGGTGCGATGTCTGCGCCGTTGAATATACCGAATTTTGTGACGACGGCCGCGTATAATGCTCGTCATGCACAGCGTGCGATTGAATATACAACGGTGAATTTTGCAGATTTTAAAGTTGAAAGTCCAACCGATGACCAATTGCGCAGTTTCTATGCACAGAATCCAAAAGTTATTGCAGAGGCACGCAATGTTTCATACGTATTGGTGCCCGCCAAGATGGAACAGCCCGACAGTTATGATGCGGCGTTTACCATCGCACAAAAGGTTGAGGATGATATCATTGGTGGCGAGAGTTTATCTGCGGCGGCCAAACGTCATAATGCAAAGTATGTGTCGTTTAATGGTTTGACGTCATCATCTGAACCAAAAGACGATATTTTGAATTCTGCAATGATTTCACGTTTGTTCCATATTGATGAAGGTACGGAATCAGAATTAATTGAAACCAAGCATGGTTTTGTTATCGCACGTGTTGACAGTGTTATTCCGGAACATAACGCTGAATTTGACAGTATAAAATCTGACCTGGTATCGGATTGGCGCAAGGCTGAACAGAAAAAGCAGGCATATGTTCGTGCCAATGAGATTTTGGTTGATGTCAATGCCGGTGGTGATATGGCTGGCAAAAAATCGGTCGAAGTATCGCGTGCATCTGGGGCGCCTATTACTGTTTTAAATGCGGCATTTAATGGTGTACTGAATACAAATTCAATTGTAGAAGGTGCGGATGCATTTTATGTTTTGCATATTGGTGATGAGAAAATGCCAAAGGCAGATGCAACTAAAACAGCAGGTGTTCAGACAGAATTGAAAAATCTGTCATCGACGCAGATTATAGATGATTATAATGCATTTTTGAAACGACAGTATCCGGTGACTGTTAATGAAAAAGTATTTAATCGTTTCTTTGCAAAATAATATAAAAAATTAATCCCGCGCAGGCGGGATTTTTTTTATAAAAATTGTGGCGAATAAAAAAATCATATAGTATAATGCACACGGTGCAATGATATTGCGCTGGGATTAAGACCCCGAATCAAGCTGTCCGCAGGGACATAAAACACTCCAACTGGGTTGGAGTCTGGTGAATATATTGAATAAGCCGGCGATATTGCTTGATATTTGGTCTTAAACTCCAGCCACCATTGTATAAATTGGTGGTATTTTTATTTATGGTTGTCGCGCGCATATGGCAAACGTTATGTTTGTTATAAATCTATCTCCACAACTGGCGGGCGACAGCCACTCCTTGGTTTTTATTTATTTTGTTGTCCTGTTTTTGTTCGCAGCAACATCAGGCCATTTGCAATTATTTTGTGTAATATGTGGTCTGGGATAACACGTTGTCCACGTTCGTATTGTAATAATTCTTGGTACGTTATGTTCAACATTTCTGCGGCGGCCGTACGGCGCAGGCCGGATGTCTTGCGTGCATTTGTTAATGCGGCGCCCAGGTATTTACTGTCGATAAGTATTATTTTCATTTTTTTTCTCCATTTGTTTTGTCACATCAGGGATGTGCCACCCCGCCGATGACGGGGAATAAAAAACACCGTCTTGATTAAGGACGGTTGGAGGTTAACAACTATTATCAGTAATAGCGTTGTTTATTCAATATATTCACAACCCTCCAACCAGGTTGGAGAAAATCTGATATGAGGTTGTTAAGCCCCGCATTGGTAATCGGCCAATGTGCACAAATTATAACACAGGAATATTCGTTTGTAAATTGGTATTAAGTTATTATGGCGGTGCCATAAAATGACACCGCCTATAAATTTTGTTTTTTTATGACAATTTGTGGATTACCAGGCCACTGCGCAGTTTGGGTTCAAACCATGTTGTTTTTGGTGGCATGATGTTGCCGGTATCGGCAATGTCAATAATCTGGCGCATTGTCACAGGGTACAGTGCAAATGCCACTGCCATTTCGCCGGAATCAACGCGTTTTTGTAATTCGCCAAGACCGCGAATCCCGCCAACAAAGTCGATACGTTTGCTGGTGCGCAAATCGCCCAGATTTAATATCTTGTCAAATACCAGGTTTGATAACACTGTCACATCCAGAACGCCAATCGGGTCGTTGTCATTATATGTGCCCGGTTTGGCGGTCAGTGAATACCAATGTCCGTTCAAGTACATGCCAAAGTTATGTAATTTGCCGGGCTTGTAAATGTCTGTTCCCATGTCGGTGACATCAAATGATTCAGATAATTTGCCCAGAAATTCATCTGCGGTTAGGCTGTTTAAATCTTTGACCACACGGTTATAATCGATAACTTTCAATTGGCTTTCAGGGAATATCACCGCCAGGAAATAGTTATATTCTTCGGCACCTGTGTGATTTGGATTGGCGTCGCGTTTTTCTGCACCAACACGCGCGGCGGCCGCTGTTCGGTGATGGCCGTCTGCAACATACAGGGCCGGGATATCTTTAAAGATTTCAGTAATGCGCTGGTTTATTGATGCGTCGCGGATAACCCAAAATGTATGGCCGAATCCATCAGGTGCAACAAAATCATATTCCGGTGCGTTGTTTTTTACAAAATTTTCAACAATGTCGTTCATCTCACTAACATCCGGATATGCAAAGAATACCGGTTCAATATTTGCATCTTGGATACGGACGTGAATCATACGATCGTCTTCTTTGTCCTTGCGCGTTAATTCGTGTTTTTTTATTTTGCCGGTCATATAGTCGTCGACATTTGCCGCCGCAACCAATCCATACTGTGTACGACCATCCATTGTCTGGGCATATATATAGTACATTTCTGTGTCGTCTTGAACCAACCATCCATTGGATTGCCAACGTTTAAAGTTTTCAACCGCTTTGTCATAAACGGGGGCACTGTGTTCATCTGCAATCGGGTCAAAATCGATTTCTGGTTTGATAATGTGCAGTAATGATTTTTCGCCGGCCTCTGATTTAGCCTCGGCTGAATTCAGTACGTCATATGGGCGTGATGCAACCTGTTGTGCGAATTCTTTGGGTGGTCGAACACCTGCAAATGGTTTGATTTTCATATGCATTTCTCCTTTTGATGGTTTATGGATTAATGATAATCACATACCCATCAAAAGGCAATTTGAATATTTTTAATGTTGTACAAATACTTTTTGTGCGATTTGTTCGATGTTTTCACCTGTTGGTATATTACTGGTGTCGCTGATTTGGGCATCAATAATTGTTTGGGTCTTGGTCGGATCCAGCAGGTGCGCCTGGTACGGAACCTGGGCAAAGTCTATTTTACCCATGTCAATGCGTCGTATCGTGCGGTCGTACATTGTATGATAGTATATAATCATATTTTGCAGATCGCTGGCAATTGTCCACTGGGTTGCAGATGGCATGTCGACCGGAACTGTATCAATAGAATACTGAATACCGATTGGCACGTCAAAGTTGTTCAGCAAATGGAACGCCTGCATAACGGTTTCGTATGTTGTCTTTTCAGGCCGTGCGTATGAAGACAAGAACGCAGCCCTGACAAATCGTGATGGTGGTGTCATGTCGCCCGGCAGGCCCAAGAACCCAGATCCACTGCCAAATGATTTTAGTATTATTGGCCCCAGTTTCTGTGGTGGCACCGTGCCGGATGTCAGATTTATATAGTTATTTAAATTTGTTGTCTGCCATGGGTATCCGGGTGAATTGGTCAAGACACCAATCTTGCTGTCATAGAAATGCGGCACGCCGTCAACAATTTCTAGTATTGCCTGTTTGCCATCACGCTGGGTAATGCGCCAATGCACAGTTGCCGCGCGACTATCAATATTAATTACGTTTATTTTTTGCATCGCGGATTTGACTTCGTCAATTGTTGAGAAGTTTGACAATATCCACGATACCAATTGAAAGTCTGCGATACTGCTGTCTTTCATGTCCGGGTTATATGGTTTGTATTCGCCGTATCCTGGGAAATAGAATAGGGCGGCGGACAGGCCTGCCTCGTTGGTACCGTCGACTACAAATTGTGGTAATTCAACCGCCAGTCCAACAAATCCATATTTGCTGATGAACTGCATGCCGCCGGTTTGGCCGTCTGGCAGCAGGGATTGTTGGCTTTCGGCACGTGGCATAATGACATACATGTTTGTCATTTCGGCCCCAGACCAATCGATTGTACGGGCAACAACGACACCGTCGTCTTGCGATTTCAGGGTGATGCCCGTACAGGCATCAGCCCCGTTTGCAGCCAGCAATCCAGCAACCAATGCCAGCGCAGAAATAATCTTTTTCGTTTGCATGTCACAATTGTATCATGCAACCATCCACAAAGTTATAGGAGTGGTTTCAATCCGTATGGTATGTATTCCTGGTTGGGTGCGATTATGCGTGTTTTACAGTTCCAGTTTTTTTGCGTGTAATATAATCTGCGCCTGGTTTTGTTTATATGATTGTTGTGCTTGGCGATATCTGTTATTTTCGCGGTATGTCCCAATTATTGGAACTAATGCCCATGCAGTCTCAATAATGCTTTGTTTAAGGTGTTTACGCCATGCCTTTTGCAGCAGTTCTTGTTTTATTTGTTCAATCGGCTTGTTTTCGCCTGATGCATCCTTGTATGGGATTATGATATTCCAATCATAATAACTTTGCCATTTAACAGTGCCATCTTCACGAAAACTTAGTTCCATTAGTTTGTTGCCCGCCAGGCCGCCGCACTGTTGTTCTGGGTAAAATATTTTATATCCGATTTTGTTTTTTGCGGCGCGTCCTATACGCATGGTTGGGTTTTCTTCGTGAATAATCATGCGCTTGTTATTTGCATAAAATACCTGGAAAAACATATTGTATGGACTGCGTGGTTCAAAGCGCAGATTTACACCGCGTTGTTTAAAATATTCTGGCTGTAAGACTGTGTCATTTGCCATACAATAATCAGAACGCGCGGACATAATGCGAACTTTGGTGTGTTTGAATCTTGGGTCTGCGCCAATTTTGCATATCAGTTCACGGACACCATCCAATGCGCGTTGTGAACGAAAACTGTCTACGGAAACGTCTAATTTAAGTATTTTACCCGCAGTGCCCAGTTTGGTTTGGATTTTCTGTAAATCTGAATAAATCTTGTCGCGGTTTGGGCCAAACATCCATCGGCAATTTGTTTGTACGGCATATGTATCTGAATTGCGTAAATTTATTGAATTAAATACACGCAACATATATCCAGGGTCGATGTCATATATCATTGACCACTCGCCACCGGTCATATATACAGATTGCAAATGTTTGACCGCTTTTTGATAAAACGCAATGTCAGCCACGGGCAACACTTGTAATGGATTTCCCGGGCCGGAACACTCAAAGCAACGTGCGCAATTTTCATTGCACCGATTTGTGCACCGAAAACGCAGGCTTATTGGAACGTCACGCCAGATGTCCATAAAATGCTGACGTGAAAAATTATTTATCAATTTTTCGTGGATAAATGCCAGAAAACTTTGGAGCGACTGTTTGTTTGCGCCATTATTGTTGTTTGTCTGTAAAATTAATTCGTCTTTATCCATATTAAACATATTAATACAAAAACATATATTGTCAATATGTTTGGCGTTTTGTGGTATAATGCCTTTTTAATAAAAATTGACAATTTAATAAAAAAATCTATAATCATAAGCACTTAATTGAAATAAAAGAGGCCAAATTGGAAATAAATGAAATTCTGGGCAAAAGGTACAAAGAAAAGCCCAATGATGCAAAGTTGAAAAGTCATGAATTTTTGTTGCGCGGGGCCTATGTGCGTCCGGTTAGTAGCGGTATATTTTCAAGTTTGTTGCCTGGTTTAAAAGTTTTAAAAAAGATTGAAAATATTGTCCGCCAGGAAATAAATGCCATCGGTGGTCAAGAGGTTGAAATGCCATTGGTTCAACCAAAAGAATTGTGGCAGGAATCCGGTCGCTATGACGCGATAAATGATGAATTGGTGCGTTTCAAGGATAGAAATAATCACGATGATGTGTTGGCGATGACACACGAAGAGGCGGCTGTGGCGTTGGCCAGAACCGAGGCAACAAGTTATAAAGATTTTCCTTTTTCTATTTATCAATTTGCCAAAAAGTTCCGGGACGAGGCGCGCCCACGTGGTGGACTTATCCGTGTAAAAGAATTTACAATGAAAGATGCTTATTCATTTCATCTGAATCAGGCCAGTCTTGAACAGACATATGCAAAGTATGCTGCGGCGTATAGTCGTATATTTGCACGTGTTGGAATCCCAGAAGTTTTGGCTATAAAATCTGACAGTGGAATGATGGGTGGGTCTGTTTCGCATGAATATATGCTGTTGACACCGTCTGGCGAAGATACAATTATCACTTGTTCCGGATGTCATTACCGTGCAAATAAAGAAGTTGCGACATCTGTTGTTGATGTTGTAAACGGTGCGGCAGATTTCGCAGCATTAGAAAGAGTTCATACGCCGGGAATTAAAACAATTGAAGATTTGGCAAACTTCTTGAATATAGACAAGGCACGTATCGCCAAAACGGTGGTCTATAAGCCTGTTAATTCTGATACACGTGCGATAGTGGTTATGATTCGCGGTGATCGTGAAGTTAATGAAAACAAGTTGGCGAAAATATTGCGTGCAGTACCAGAATTTGCCGGTGATGATGTTTTCGAAAACAGTGGAATTATTCCGGGCTTTGCGTCGGGATATAATGCTCGCAACGCCAGGGTTATTGTTGATGAAACATTGCGTGATGAACGAAATGTGATTGCCGGTGCAAATGAATTGGATTGGCATCTGAAAAATTTCAATGTTTCCAGGGATATTTCGGATGCAGAATTTGCTGATATTTCTGCGGTCAAAGATGGTGACAAATGCCCAGACTGTGGGGCCGCGATTAAATTGAGTCGCGGAATTGAGGTCGGTAATATCTTTCAATTGGGTGACAAGTATACAAAACCAATGAAAATGACATATACCGATGAACAGGGCAAATTGCAGGTTCCTATTATGGGATGTTATGGTATCGGTATTGGGCGTTTAATGGCCAGTGTAGCAGAGGTAAAAAATGATGACCGCGGCCCAATTTGGCCTGTGACAATTGCGCCGTGGGAAGTGTCTGTGACAGCATTAAAGCCATCGGCATCAGATGGTGCGGTTGGTGATGCCGCCAGAAAAATCTATACTGAAATGCAAGCACTGGGTATAGATGTTATCTTTGACGGACGCGAGGTCAGCGCCGGTGAAAAATTTGCAGACATTGATTTGTTGGGCGTTCCAATGCAATTTGTAATCAGTCCTAAAACCCTGGAACGTGGTGTTGCGGAGTGGAAAAATCGCGCAACCGGCGAACGTGGCGAAGTGGCATTGAATCAGGCTTCTCAAATGGCACAGACCATGTTGGCGGAAGAAAACAAGAAAATTATGCAAAATGCAGCGTTATGTGCTGAAAATTCGCGTTCAGAATTTGAAGCAAAATAGGCCTGTTTTCATATGTGGCAAACTTTATGCTTGCATTGAAAAATAAAAAGCCTTATAATCTGCGACGCTTGGGGCATAGTTTAACGGTAGAACTCCGGACTCTGACTCCTAATTTTCCA
>CAZJGX010000015.1:0-17386 GCA_964545825.1 uncultured Muribaculaceae bacterium | reverse complement strand
ATGGTCAAAATTATATCAAAATATACATTGGTTTCAAAATAAAAACTGTTGACGGAACGGAAATCAATTCTTAGAATTTGGCCATACAATAACAATAAAAAAAGAGGGCAGAAAATGAAAAAATCGATTTTATTCAGTGCGTTTGTCATTATGTTGGCAACGGTGGTTAATGCCGCGCCTGTCACTGGCGGTGTTGCATCAAAGAAGGTAAAACCAAAAACATTGGAACAGGCGTGCAGCCAGGCTGAAATCAAAATCATGTGCCCTGCGGTTGCGGCTGGAACCCAAGATATTGGCGATTGTGGCGTAGAAAGCATTGACGGTGTATCGGAAAAATGTAGCAAGTTTGTTAAACTGGCAATCTCAAGAAAGAATAATCCGAACCATGGGGCTGCGAAACCAAAAACAATCAAAGGCACCAAGAAAAAATCATCTGGCACAGATATGGATGCGGCGACCTTAATCGTTCCTGTGGCATCGGAATCGAATTAGTGACAGGCATCTGCGGTGCACGGTGATATTAAAAACTGTTGACGATTTGTGAAACAAATCTTAATATAGGCCCGTACAAATCAAAAAGGGAAAGGATTTAATAATGAAAAAATTAATTATGATTGGTGTGCTGGGTACTATGATGATATCGACGGCAAATGCAGGATTGTTTGATAGTCTGTTTGGCAAGAAAGAGGCTGAACCCACAACCCTGGCCGAGGCATGCAATACCGATGAAATCAAGAGCGTTTGTCCAGAGGTCTTGTTGGGAACCAAAACAATACAAGAGTGCGTTATGGAAAACGTATCCAAGGTTTCAAAAAAATGTGTAAATTTTGTAAAAAAATCTGCAACAGAAAAAATCGATAATGTAAAGCAACAGGTTGCAGACGCAAAAAACACGGCATCTGAAAAAACTGATGCCGCAGAAGCCGCTGCCGCCGAACAAAAGGCCAAGACCAAGGCTGCCAAGGCAGAACTGAAAAAATCACTGGCTGAAACCAAGGCCGCGGCCCGTGCATTGGTAGATGCAGAAAAGGCACAAATTGCAGATTCTTTATCCACAGAAAAATAATCTGTTTTTTGTCACAAAATTACCCCGCGATATGCGGGGTTTTCTTGTTTACAGACCGTGCCAAAAATGTTATAATAAAAATAAGTATATGCGCAAGACGCGATTGCGTTTTGTCAGAAAGTGACGGGTTTCTGGGCCTTGCCAGAAATACAGGAGAGTTTTTATGAAACGCCAAAATATCACAGCCTGTTGTAAAAATGCCGTTGGCACGGTGTTTTTGTTGGCCGGTGCGTTCTTTGTTTGTTCAACATTTTTGTCAATGCGTGCAGTTTTTGCAGACCCAATTGCGCCTGTGGATAACAGTACGCTGAACACGCCCCAGGCATCGCGTGCGGGAACTGCCACGTCACGTGCATCGCGTGCAACACCGCGAAACACTGTGGCAAACACAAATGTTGCGCGTACTGCAACAAATACAACCGCGTCACGTGCGGCGACAACACGCAATGTTGTGTCACGTGCAGGTACAACGGCGGCAACCAATACGGGTGCGTCACGTGCAACAACATCACGCAATGTCGTGTCACGTACAGGTACGGCCGCATCGCGCACAACTGCAAATAATTCACGCTCGGTACGCAGTCGCACGGCAACAACATCCGCGGCGAACAATGCACGCATATCATTACAGGGCAGTGCAATCCGCGGCAGCAAGGCTGTCACTGTTGGCAGCAACTACACTTATTTGTCAAGCAAATTGTACACCGGCAATTATTCAAACATTATTGATTCAACAACCGGTCTGATTTCAAATGATGCATTTCAAAATTGTATGGAATCATACTATACATGTATGGATGAAATCTGCACGGCACGTAATAGTGCACAACGTCGTTGCGCATGCGCTGGCCGTGTAAAGGCCTTTGCAGAGGCGGAAACCGCACTTGAATCTGCCAATGAAGAATTGATAAAGGTATCGGGTGAATTGGCATTGTTAATTGCGAACAAGGGTAAAGATGTATCCGATGCGTTCAAATTGACCGATGCGGAAAAGGTTATGAACTGCGTTTCGTGGCAGGAAGTGACAAATCAATACGGTGCAAATTCAACCAAGGCGATTGAGTGGTGCAACAATCACGGGTTCTATGGATCAAATGGTGCGCAATTATCCACATGTGCCAAACCGTCATATTGTTCTGCATCCGGAAACAGTTTTGGTTTTGATATTGTAAATATTGATGGTTCCAGCAGTGATATTTTGGCATCCCTGCAATCATGGGCCAATGCCAAGGAACAAACATTGACCATTGTCACCAGTGATAACGACAGTTTGACCAGTGCGTTTACAAATCTGTCAAATACCGTATCTCAGATGGCGGGCATTGGCGGCGCGTTGTCTAATTCACAAGAATTAAAGGATTCTTTGGCTGAAACATGGGGGTATGAATTGTTTGAATATGCCCATAATAACGTGTGCAGCCGCGTTTTGGATTCTTGCTTTAACGGAATATACGAGGCATGCGGCACCCCGCCATCCACGGGTCGCAAATGTACCAATGGCTCGTCCCAGTGCCCGTATAACTACAACAGTTATATTTCGGTCAGCAATACCGGTACATATGAATTGAACTTTATAACCAGCAACAATGGTTATACTGCATCAAATTCTGCCGCATGCTTTGGTTATACATCGACATCTGGCGACCCGTATTCAAGTCTGCGTGGCCCGGTTGCAGATGCACGCCGCAGTATCATGCAGAAATATGCGCTGGATGCAAATGCAGATTGTGACGCATATGGCGAACAATTGCGTACAACTGCGCAAAATATTGGCTATCAAAAGGTTGCCGCCCAACAGGCATTGCAACAAAAGCGTCTGCAATTCGCCCAGGAAGAAGTTCAAACGATTGCTGCTAACTATCGTGCCGCAATCAGCAACTTTAACGAGTGTTTGTCCGAATTGTATGATTGCTATACAACCCAGGAACAGTCGAACAATACATGGTCGACATCACGTATCAAAACATACTGTGCCCAGGTTGCAAACGTTCCGCATTGCTATGAAGAAATGGTATGTGGTGCCCCGAATCATAAGTTAGAGGCAGTTATCACAATGGATGCCAAAGATAACAAGGGTAATGTGCTGGCGTGTAATAATTCCGAAGAATTTGCAAATAATACATGTCGCAATGTTGTCACATTATCTGAAATATTAAGTGGCACATATGCCCAAGGTGCGGTCGAAGGCAGCAGTACGCAAATGCGCGAAAGTTGCCTGAAAACTATCGATATCGAAGGCGTGCGTACCTGGACGGCCAAGGATAATACTGACCGTACAAGTTGGTCTGGCACGGCAAACTAGTTGTTATATTAAATATGAAACATGGCACCACATTGTGGTGCCTGTTTTTTATAAGAATCATGTCAATGTGTATAAATCTTTCTACAAAATGCTTGACTTTTGGTATAAAAATGTCATTATTTGCATAAGTTTTTCGACAAAACGGTCGAAAATATATGAATAACAATAGCAAAGAGAAAGAATATGAGCAATTTTGCAATCTTTCAAACCGGTGGAAAACAGTACCGTGTACAGTCTGGCGATATTATCAAGGTTGAAAAACTGAACGCCGACGGTGCGGTTGAATTCGACCAGGTTTTAATGGTTGGGGACAAGGTTGGCGCACCATACGTTGCGGGTGCCAAGGTTGTTGCCGAAGTCGTTGAACAGAAACGCGCAGACAAAATTTTGGTGTTCAAGAAAAAACGTCGCCAGAATTATCGCCGTACCAAGGGCCATCGTCAGCACATCACTGTTCTGAAAATTACGGATATCAAGGGATAATTTGCGTCATCGCAATGTTCCTATAAAAGGAGTTAAATTATGGCACATAAGAAAGGTGGCGCCTCAACAGCCAACGGACGTGACTCAGCGGGACGCCGGTTAGGTGTTAAAAAATCCGGTGGCAGCCGTGTTATCCCAGGCAACATCATTATTCGCCAACGTGGCACATCTGTGCACCCGGGCTTAAATGTTGGTATGGGTAAAGACCACACAATCTTTGCGAAAATCGCAGGCATTGTGAAATTTAAAAAGGGCAATGGCGACAGAAAAACAGTTTCCGTTGTACCGGACGCCGAATAATAAAAAAACGCCCCACGGGGCGTTTTTTTATGAGTAGAGTTTAGCGAGTAGTTAGTAGTTTTTTACAGGATTGCTTCGTTTCACTCACAATGACATGGCAATCCAGTAAATAATTTGCAAACACGAAAATAATCCGATATAATAATCGTGCATTGGCGGATTACCAATGCGGGGCTTAACAACCTCAAACAAATAAAATACTCCAACTTGGTTGGAGGGTCGCGAAATATTAGAATAAGCGACGCTATTATTTGTTATAGTTGTTAACCTCCAACCTCTGTGATTTTTTATTACAGTGGTTTTATTTTTTTTCTGCTGGTTGGGGGTATGCCGAATATACCAAATACGCATAGCATTTTAACGGTGTCATTTCATCCCTAACCCAGCGCCTGTTATTACCATTTATAAAAAACATCCGCTCAGTT
This sequence comes from uncultured Muribaculaceae bacterium, assembly GCA_964545825.1. Classification (GTDB taxonomy): domain Bacteria; phylum Pseudomonadota; class Alphaproteobacteria; order Rs-D84; family Rs-D84; genus Enterousia. The sequence goes on along the minus strand of CAZJGX010000015.1, from coordinate 12,810 downwards.
TCCTTGCTTCGTCATACCGACGCAGAACGGCATGACGACAAGAAATGGCCAGGAATACGAACGCAGTCAGTTTGTAATTTTTTTTATTCACTTGTTTTTATATGGGGCCTGAATTATACTTGGTTCTGAATCCACAGGGATGTGGATTCGGGACTTAGAAAATCCCATAAAACAGCGACGCATCAGCGTCGAAATCCGATATAGACGGTGTGTACCGTCATGTTTTCCCGCGCCATCAGGCCGGGAGGCCGTCAGTTATATAACAAGGAACCATCGGTTCCTGAAAGCCGACGGGATCATTCTGTTTTATGATTTTTCTAACTTCCCGGCCACTGATTTTTTAGTGGTTTTTTGTTTAACAAAACAGACAAAGGGAAAATAGAAAATGAAAAGACTAACATTACTTTTAATCTTGGGGCTGATGCCATATGGGGCAAATGCCGCCCGTACAGCCCCGGGCACATGTGAGTATGAAACAACCGTTCCATCGGGGTATTGTTGCATCAGTTATAATGATCCATATTATAAAGAAGCATTGTGGAACTGTGATAATTTGCGCCTAACCGCTGCAGACAAAGCGTACTGCAAATCAAAAAAAGATCAGTGTATTAATTTGTGTTCTGAATATGATCTTGATAACGATACTTGTGCAGGAGCGGGTTGTATTGGTAATACTGTCACCCATATAACAGATTCCGAAGATTGCACAATTCCAAACGCAACTTTGTGCGATTATGATTGGGTATGTCCGAAATGTGGTGGTACATGCCATCGTGAAAATGAACAGGTGTTTGAGTGTACCGACGAGCATTGGTATACAAACAGCGATTTTACCCAATGTCATAAATGCCCCGGCAATGGTGTTATTGATTGGGATATGGGAAATGATGGAATTGTCACTTGCTATATTCCGCGTACTACAATGACAGGCACTGATACAACTGGCGCGTTTAAATATGTCAATGATAAATGCTATTACAAAGAATAATGTTAAAAAATCCCGCCCAGTTGGGCGGTGATTTTTTATAAATCTATTTTGCCGTTTGTTGCGACCAGGTCGGCCATCATTTCGATTTTGCCCCCGGCCTCGCGTATAATTAAATCGCCGGCCGCAATTTCCGCATAATCCAATGCATCAGACACAAAACCGTCAAATTTACCGGCCGCGACCCAGGCCAAATCCAGGGCCGGACAACCGGTGCGACGTGCGTCACCAATTGTTTGGCGATTATCAGATGTGTTGTATGCAATTGTCAAATCTGCCGGCTCTGATAAATTTGACACACGCAGTTTTGCCGAGTGATAGGCAGAAAACGCGTATGCGCCGGCACCAGCCTCGGCATAATATAATCTTTCGTCAATTGGTGAATAAACCAGTGCGATTTGTGTTTCGCCAAAATGACGCATTGCCAACGAAATTGCAAAATGTGGATTTCCACGCACGAAATTTGCCGCACCCGACAGTGCCAGTACAAATTCGTCACGACCATCACCATCACGCGTCATGTTTGGTGTTAACAGACCCGCATTTGGGCGCACCAGCAACAAATCGTTCAAAATACTTTCTTCGATACGTTGGGCGGCCTTGTTCACAAAGTCGCGTGCACCACGCAGTGATTGCTGCAGGTTTTCAACCTCGCCAAAGTCGCGACGCAGACCAGATGCCGTGCGTTGCAATGCGGCAAACATTTTGTTTAATTCGGTTGAACCTTTTATCAGCATTTCTACCATGTGCGCGCCCCCGTCCCGACGATTGTACAGAAATCTTAGAAATTAAAGCCTGCGAATTTAGACTTAAATTCTGCTGCACGTTGACCCTTGTCACCGGCGTTGCTGCGTTGACCAGTCCATGCAGAGTGGTTCAAATTATCAGTGGACAAAACCAAGTCTTTTTTAACGGAAGAGTACATTTTTACAGTCTTGCCGTCTGTCATTGTGACGTTGATTTCATGATATTCAGGATGAATTCCTTTTTTCATAGCATAACCCTTTTAATTATTTTAGCCCCGCAATTATACACGGTATTTTGCAATTTGCAAGAAGTATTAACATATTAATACCGGCCAATACATCCAAGATATGAATTGCCGGTCGATTCGAGTATATTTATAAACTGAGATTGGTTCTTACCCGAAAACAGTGCCAATATTGTTCCTGCATCCGTTGCCAGCATATCGGCCACGGTCGCGATGTTTGAATTCATTTTTTTGAAAAATCCGCTGGTCGGATAAATTTCCGCCGCCAATAACTGGTGTCCGCCACGATGATGTGGTGCACTGTCATCGGATTTTATAACCATTAACTGGCACTCAGGTGATATTATTATTTTATCGGTGACAACTGCGCCGCCGCCCAATAATTCGCCCCACCAGCCGGTTGATTCGCAGAATACCGGATAATACACCGTCGTATCCGGGTGTGCCGTCATGAACGCCGGCAGGTCAATGTCATCTGTTATGACATCCGGCATAATACCCGCGGTATTATTTATAACCTTGCGCGCCAACTGGTAATCAGAATCACCCTTGGTTTGACGTGGCCAGTAAAGAATCGGAAACTGTTTCATTGATAAGAATTATATCAGATTCGGAATATATAAAAAAGGGGGGCATGTTAAATAAAGTGCTTGATTTTTTATTTTCCTAGATACTTGTTCAGTTTTTTCGCATTTTCCCAGATATTATTCACGTTCTTTTTTGCGGTATTATAGAAATCTTGGGATATGCTGACATTGAATAAAGTCTTGGAAAGTGCCGGAATCATGGTCATAAACATGGCGATGAATATACCCATCAGGATTACAGTCACCAGGCTGTCATTGTTCATCAGCAGGCCATCCAACAGAATCGTCGAATCGTTTGCCTCTAATGCGGCCTGTAATGCGTTTGCACCGTGCCAGTTGCCAAATACCGCGTTCAAGAACATGATTGCAAATGTGACGAATATGCCGGTCATCGCAATCCCAAGTGTTCCTGATACAACATCGTCAATCATTTGCTTTATATTCCGACCGCCCTGGGGGAATATGGGCCATCCGGCAAATAACCACGACAGCAGCATCAGTGGCAACATAATTAAATCCATTGACAGTTTTATAAATATTTCCAAGAAATACAGCGGCACCGGCAGTAATGCAAAAAAGAACAGTACAATTATCGCCAATCCCCCAAAGAACATCGGAACATTTGGAAATATCGGAACACCCCACATAATTTTGTGCATATATTCGTTATTGAACGCCATGTTTAACATTGTCCATCCCATGGTCAGTCCGATTGCCGTCATCTGATGTACAGATGCCAATTCGCATGCCAAATTATGACGCAATCGTGGTGAATACGCGCCATGCGATACGGCGTTTTGGTCGGTTGCCACTGGGTCTGCCAATGCGGTTGCAACCACACATTGGTCAAATGTGTCTGATGAGTTCAAGTTTGCAACCATCCGATTTACAGATAGGCCGACACTGAATATAGGCTCTATCACAATAGTTGTCATCATACGTGGCAACGGCAATAACAGTACTGTTGTCACCAGTACCAGTTTTACAATATGTGTACCAAATGTAACGGTTATATCCCATGCGTTGGCAATTTTTTCATCAATAAATCCAGAAATTATTTTCCATCCGAACCAGATTGCTGTCAATGCAATCGCCATTGGCACAATTACAATCCCGATAGATTTATATACTGCCGGCAACAAATTTGACATTTCTTGCATTACGTCGGAAAACATCTGGCATGTCCAACATGTTGAAAAAAACTTCATTGCGTCTGCCATGTTTACAGGTGCCGCCGTTCGATATATGGAAAATCCGGCAATTACCCCCAGGCCTGCAATCCCGCCAACAACAAATGGGGCAATCGCACCCGCCCCAAACGGCAGGAAAGACAGAAACACAATCCAAAATTTTTTTATCCAACTCATTGATTTTAATTATATCATAAATTGTCCTAAATGTGATATAATTGAAAAAATAATTATATGTTTGAAATGTCCGGTTTGTTGCACAAGATTTTGCGATGTGTTTTACCCCTGGCGCCTGTTGTCACGGGGATGGCATTATGTATTATGCCAAATGCGGCGCATGCAAATATTGTTGATGCACTGAATCTGGCACCGTTTATTCCAATGGTGCTGGATGCATTGATGACAGTTGCAACCGGCGGATATGATTTTTTTGTAGGCCATGGCACCGGGATAATTTATCTGCTGGTATGGGGATTTGTTGCGGTATCTGTCGCATTGTATTTGGTAAAAATGTACTTTCCAAAGATGTGGGTTTCGTTCTTTGGTTTTTCAGGCGGTGGCGAATTGGTCGATGGCAATATCGATGGGATGAAAATGTCGATGAATTTATTAAAGCCCATGGTTCGTGCCGTTGTTGCCGCCGTGTTTTTATTGCAGGTGCGTCCTGTTTTTGTCACGCAATGGCTGGTAAATCCGTTCTTGGAATTCGGGGCGGTTTATACCAGTGGGATTTTAGATACAATTAATCAGGCCGGTGCCCCCAAAATAACATGCCCGCAAAACATAATTGAAAAGGGATGGATTTCACAGCGCAGTTGTGAATTTTTAGTTCAGCCGGTATCTGAAATATCACACGCCAACAACCAGATTATAAAACGTGGTTTTGATTTTATTGAGCGCGGATTGTTAGGGTTAATGGGATTGTTGATACCACATGGTGCCGCAGATATTATGAATTTGGTGACGGGTGTATTGCTGGTATCAACATTTGTATCGTGCAATTTGTTTATGGCATTACTGATTATCCAGGCGATTTTTGACTTTGGTATGGCATTGGTATTGTATCCGTTTAATGTTTTGATGTGGGTGGCGAAACCTAAAAATCCTGACAAGTGGATAGATTTATGGCCGCCTTTTTCCGGAATAATCGACGCATTGAAAAAGATTGTCATAACGATGATTGCATGTGCGTTTATATTGTGCGTTAATATTGCGGTGATACGTGCGCTGTTTCATTGGAATAATTCTGTGTTTATGGTTGGTGCAGGTGGCGTGTCAACCAGCAATGTGCCGTCTGTGGCGGGGCCAATGGGGTTTGGTTCGCACTCTGTATTATGGCTGTCAACGATATTGACGTTCTATCTGATGTTGCGCATTTTTGAATTAACCCGCGAACAGTTGCGTTCATATACCAAAGGCGTATCAGATGGTCTGTATAAACAGGTTATGAGTGATTCCAAGACCGCATGGGACAAAGGCGTTAAAGTATATCAAAAGGCACCAGATGCAGCCAAGGCCGTAGGCAAGGGCGCCGTTGCAACATATGATGGTGCCAAATGGCTGGGTGGAAAAACCTGGAACGGTATGAAATGGGTTGGTGGTAAAGTTGGGGGATGGTTCAGATAATGGAAGGCATGATGAATTCTTTTGTCGACAACACCGTCCAATGTGTTGGATGTCCGGTATTTGCCAGCCTGTTCCGGATTGTATCAGATGCAGGTGCGGCCGCATATGGAAAGTTTGTTATTCTGTGCATGGTTTTGTTCTGTGTGCTGTTCGCGTTTGTAATCCTGAATATGGTGTGGAAAAACATGCGCGGTGGGGCAGGGCCCGCGGCATATCAGAAATCATTAAAGACACTGGCGATAAATTCACTGGTGACATTAACGTTCTTAGGCATGGGGGTGGCATTGCCGCGCTTTGTGTCAACAATTACATTTGAACCTGCGGCACAGGTTGCGCTGATTTATACTCAATCAATGTTGCAGACGGATAATGATACCGTTAATGCGCGCGTTGACTATGCCCCTGAACCGATTCCAGACAACGGATTTTTCCGTCCGCAATTGCGCGACACTATAATCATGTTGATGAAGACAACAATAACCCAGTTTCAAAATTACATGAAATTAGGGATTGCCATCATGGATACTGCATTAAGTTGGAAGGCATTACTTGGTGTTGGTGTATTAATAAAGCATATAATATTGTTGTTCATAGGAATATATTTGTTCTATGGATTTTTCAAATTGTTTATTAATTTCTGTTTTTATTTTGCAGATATTATTGTCGCAATGACGTTTTTTGCATTTTTCTTTCCGCTGGGATTAATGCTGATGGCGTTCAAGGGAACGGATGCGCCCGGATGGGTGTCGGGCCTGGGCTCTGGCATTGGTGCAAAACAGATAAAGAGTCTAATAAACGCAATTATCACATTGGCGGCGGCGATAATTACATATACGGTAATAATGATTATAATTGCAAATTTCTTTGCAGGTGCGGGCACAACATCGACAGATATTGTTAATATGATAAATTCCGGTGAAATTTTTGAGGCAGACCTGTCCGCCGATAACATTGCAAATATGACAATTGCCGGCTGTGTTATTTTGGTGTATGTGTTGAATTATATCTATGGCCGCATACCAGAGGTGACAAAAATGGTTCTGCAAACATTTGATGTTGCAGAAGAAAAGAATTTAAGCGAAAATGTCGCATCCCAGGCCACCAGTTTTGTCAAATCACAGTTAACCCAGGCGGGCAATATAATTAAAAACGTTGTGTCGGGTGGTAAATCATCCGGGGGCACCAGCGGTGGGGGAACAGCACCATGACGTGGAAATTAAAACTTATTATGATACTGGTGCGCTGGATTATGGGTGGTGTCGCACTGGGGATTGGAATTTGGTATCTGTCGTCATCAATTGGTGGGGCGTCGCTTACATATTCCAGTACATCCAGATTTTTAGAGGCTATCGGTGTCGAAGGTGGTGATATCGCAACCGCAAAAGGGTGTTTTTTATGCGGATATGTTGCAGATATGTTTTCTGTTATTGGTCGTGCGACAGAAATGTTTTGGGATGTATTGGTTCAAAACCTGTGGATTGTTATGGCAATTGGTTTTGGAATATTTATATTCATTTATACTGCCCAATATTTGTTTGATGCGATGAAGGCGACGGGCAAATTAGACACTGCGGCAAAAAATCTGGCGATAAAGGGATGGTTTGACAAGATTTGGCGCCAGGGCGCGCGTATCATAATCGTTGGTGTATTAATGGGCGCACTGGGGATGGGTGGCACCACGGCTTTAAAGACCGTGACGAACATAACAATCACACCGGTTATGTTTGTTGGTACGCATCTGGCGATGGGGGCAACTGGTGTGTCTGATGCGGCGACATGTTATCCCGCGGCATTGCAGGGTACATCTGACGATATATTAAATCCTGTTATGCAACCATTGATGTGCGTGATGGGTAATTTGAACAGCGTTATGCTGGCCGGTGCGGCGGGTGGATTTGCATTGATGAATTATTCGTGGCTGGGGTTGGGGGGCGGCGCATTTACATGGGTTGCTGGATTGGGATTGGTTCTATTATTCTTGATAATCGGGTTTGATTTATTTTTCCAGGTTTTGTCCGTACTGTTTAAATTAATATTTTTGATAATATTCCTGCCGATATTCTTGGCCGCCGCCGCGTACGAGCCCGTTTGGTCCAAGGCCAAGGGTCTGACCGACAAAGCGATAAAAATGTTGGTGTCATCCGCGGTCAAGGTTATATCAATCACACTGAAAATATTAATAATATACGCATGTGTATCATTTGCCGCAGACCAGTTCTTTCCGGGCCCCGTTGACGGATACAGTTCAATATTACCGCCATTGTTGGGTCGTGACGATGCAAACATGGATGCACAAAGTCTATCTGTCATGCGGGCCTTTAATGATTGCGAGGCTGTGTCATTAGTAGACGGCGAATTGGACAGTGGTATCTTTGCAGATTGCTTTATCTCGGCGCGTTATGAAATCGAGGCACAATACCCAGGTGCATTTGATTTTATGGATGACGGATGGGATTTTATAATGGTTATGATTGGGATATTCTTTCTGTACTATTACATTATTGCACCAAAGGTTGATAAATTATTATCCGGCACCGGCAGTGAAGAATTTGATTTTGGCGGCTGGGTCAAGGGCTTGGGTAAAAAGGCGTGGTCTGCCCCGCAAGAGTGGGTATCTGGTATCGTCAAGAAATTAGGCAAGAGTTAATGTAATGAATCTGTTAAAACGCATTTTATCAAGAATTGGAATTTGTGTCATTGCGTTGACGTTGGCGACCGGGGCTGGTGCGGCGGTGTCGAATTTGCCAAATGGTGGTACGATTGGGGATGATGGCGTATGGGCAACGCCTGCAAACCAAGAAATGATAAATAACAATATGCGTGATGATATTGATTTTTTCCGCACGGGATTTAATCAAAATCAGATGGTCGCAGACTATGTTCCGGTAGAGGCCAAGGTAGGCCTTGCCTTTATGAACGCGCTGTCATGGGTGTCTGAAATCTTAGACCGGTCACTGGTGCGATTTGTGATTATATTTATGATAATCGGGTATGCGTTCTGGATTATGTTGGAAACATACGCCATGATGATAAAAGGCGATGGTAATATCAAAAAACTGGCCGAAGAGATTGTAAAAAAAGGTGGCCTTATCGCCATTTGGATAATGGTTTTAAATTTTGGTGCGGCAAAGATATTTTTGTATGTTATGGGGCCGGTATGGGCTGTTGGTACAACAATCGCAGATTTTATACTAAACGCGATTACCAGTGTTGTTGGTAGTGGTTTGCCTGATACATGTGCTGCGATACGCGAATATGCGGCGGCGAATACGGCGCCAAATATGTTAATAGATGCATCAATGGCGGCGGATGTGATGTGTTTGCCAACGCGATTGTCTGGTTTTTTCTATACGGCAATAGCGGCCGGATTTCAGTGGATGTGGCATGGTATCGGGCACAGTTTTTTTGAATTTTTGGCGGGTGCAATATTTGTTGTGTTGTTTACTGTTAATATGTGGAAATTTGCACTGATGGCATTGGGTGTTATTGCAGATTTATTTATGGCAATATTAATGTTGCCGTTTACTGCATTGACAGAAACACTGGGCAAACAAACATCGTACAAAGGTATCGCCGGCGATGTGTTCAAGGGATTTATGGGACTGTTCAATTCAGAAACGTTATCCAAACAAATTGGGCGTTTTATCAATGCGGCAATTTATTTTGTGTCGCTGTCAATTGTGATTGCGATTTGTGTGGCATTGTTAGCCGGCACATCGACAACAAATTTATCCAGTCTTGATCCATCTTTGGAAAATGCAAGTTATTTAACCACATTGTTGACAGGATGCTTGGTTTGGTATTTGTCCAGCATTTCAGATAAATTGGCGGGTCAAATCGGTGGCAGTATAAATTCTGCCATGGGTGAAAAAATGGGTAAAGACGCCGTTAATTGGACCAAGGCCGGATATAAAAACGTCACCGGTTGGATTAAGGCTTTTCGTAAGAAATAAACTTAGCCTGTAATTTTCAGATATTGTTTCGCGACCTTTTTTATTCCGCATTTGCGAAATGCAACCGTTGCGATGTCGCCGTTTTCTTCTATAACAACGCCGCGCCCCAGTTCGCCATGTTCACATAATTTTCCGACAATAGACGTATTGACGGGGCGTGCGCGCTTGGGTAATGCGGGTCGTGAACTGTATGATGTTGGAATCGCTGGGCGTGTGGCCACGCGTGGCGTGCCGCCTTGGAAATCCAGGAAACGATTATCCATTTCTGTGATAAATCGTGACGGGCTGTTATATTTGCGTTCGCCAAAAATCATGCGTGACATTGTGTTGGATATAATTGCACGCTTTCGCGCACGCGTTATCGCAACATAGGCCAGCCGTCGTTCTTCTTCCAATGCGCCTTCGTTAATGGTGCGATCGTTGGGGAATATTCCATCTTCCCATGCGGGCAGAAATACATTGCAAAATTCCAACCCTTTGGCCGCATGGATAGTCATGATTGATACCGCATCCATATTTTTTTCAGCATCAATCGAATCGTTATCGTCCGTCATCATCAGGGCGGCATGTTCCAAGAATTCCGGCAGTGTGTCGTATTTGGATATGACGTTGGTTGTCAGTTCGCGAATATGTTCAATCCTGTCTGGTGCATCTGTATCCTTGGATTCACGCCACATTTTTAAATATCCCGAATTTTCCAGCAGTGTATCCGCCGCGTCCCGTGGTGACATTGATTGCCAATCAAAATCAAATGCAGATAAAAACGCATCCGCCGCGTCGCGCAATTTACCGGTTAAATTTGCGTGTTTAAGTCCTGTCATTAAATTTCCACCCGCTGCGCGTAATTTTGCAATTGCCGCCGGGCCAAATCCGCGTCGCGGCTTTGCAATAACACGCAGAAATGATAAATCATCAAACGGATATACCAGCACCCGCAGATATGCAATTGCATCACGAATTTCTGCACGGTCATAGAACTTGGTTGTGCCGACCAGCCGATATGGAATACCGCGGGTGGCAAATTCTTCTTCAAATAATCGCGATAATGAACCTGTACGAATTAAAATTGCAAAATCAGAATAATTTTCGGATGCGTCACGACGGGTGATGGCATCGGCGACAACGCGTGCCTCGTCCCAATCGGATGGAACGGTTAAAATATAAACCGGTTCACCATTTTGCGCATCAGGTGTGGTGCGTAAATCTTTACCCAGTCTGCCCTGATTATGGCGTATCAACGAATTTGCCGCCCCCAGTATATTCGGCGTACTGCGATAATTTGTTTCCAATCGTATAATCTGGGCATTTGGATATGTTTTATCAAAGTTTAATATATGTTTGATTTCTGCACCGCGCCACGAATATATTGATTGGTCGTCATCACCAACACAGCATATGTTTGGATTGTCGGTATTTGCGGTTAACATTTGCAGAAATTGCATCTGGGCATTGTTTGTGTCTTGGAATTCATCAACCAAAATATATTTAAATTGATTTTGATATTTTGCCAAAACATCAGTGTTTGCCTGAAATAATTGCAATACCTTTAATATAATGTCGCCAAAATCAACCGCACCCAGTCTGTCCAGTTCTGCATTATACGCATTTAATATTTTTTCAAATATCCCAGACGGCGTGTGGGCATTTAATCCCTTGTCCTTGTATGCGGAAATACGTTCAATCCAATCACTGGGCTGGAAATCCTTGGCATCCAGTCCCATGGTTGCAAATATTGATTTTAGGACAGCCTTTTGTTCATCTTCGCCATGGATTAAAAAATCGCGACGCAATCCGATGTCCGGTGCATTGGCGCGCAGTATTCGCAGACATATCGAGTGAAAAGTCCCACACCACAAATCGCCGGCATACCATTGTGCGTCACCGGAATCTGCAAATGCCGCCAATCGTGATTTCATTTCATTTGCAGCCTTGTTGGTAAATGTTAATGCCAACACCTGCCACGGATAGGCCAAATGATTATTTAATATGTATGCAATGCGCGTGGTTAACACACGTGTTTTACCAGTGCCCGCCCCCGACAAGACCAATAGCGGCCCTTCTGTTGTTTCGACGGCTAATTTCTGTTCTGTGTTAAGATTTTCTAGCATTAAATTCACGGGTTCATTATAATACACAAAGTTTATTTATCAAAAACATTATTTATACGGGGCTTAAAATATGGGACGGGTTATTTGCTTTGACATTGAAACGACTGGATTTGATTGGGCGCATGGTGACCGTTGCATTGATATTGGTGCGGTCGAAATTATTGATGGCAAAATAACAGATAATTCTTTTCATGAATATATAAATCCTGATGGTAAAATAATTACACATGACAACTATATGGTTCATAAACTGTCAAATGCGTTTTTGGCAGACAAACCTAAAATGGCGGAAATCGCCCCAAAATTTTTGGCCTATATCGGTGACAGTCCGGTTGTTGCGCACAATGGAATTGACTTTGACTTTCCGTTTTTAAATTATGAACTGGCAAAATTGGGATTGCCGCAAATCCCGCGCAGCCAACAGTTAGACACATTGAATATCGCGCGCAACCGTGTGTTTGGATTAAAAGTGTATACATTGGATGCGCTGGCAAAATGGTATGGCATATCGTTGACGGCGCGTGCTGATGCACACGGGGCTTTAATTGACTCGGAACTGTTGGCACGTGTGTATATTGAACTGGAAAATACAGAACCGGCCCCTGATGTCAGTCAAATTATTGAAAAACAACACGCAGCATTTCTGGCCCATCCAAAAATTGGTGCAGATTTTCCCCATCGTGATTTTCCGGTGCCGGATGATGAATTGGCAATCCATAACGAATTTATGGAAAAATTGCAGGGCGGTAAAAAATAGTAAAATAAAAAAACGGGATTTAATAACCCCGCTTTTTTTATTGTCATGTTGTATTATTTTACATTGACAGATTTCTGTAATAATAAGAACCGTGCACGTTCTTCATCCCACATTTTGTTGGCGGCAACATCCAGTATATGTTGTGATGCCGGTCGACGCATTGTTGGGGTGGGGCGCTTGAATTTATTTGCCTTTCTGAAACAAGCCGTCACGATATCTTGTAAATCATAATGGTGTTTTGAAATCATGGCATATCTGCTTTCTGGCATTTTGCCTTCTGTGACTGTCTGATCGTTTGCAGTATGTACAAAAAAGTTTTGGTATTTCCAATTGTAGTAAACACTCATCAAATGGGTGTTGTTTTTATCCAAAATAACATATGTTGTAAAACCGGTCGTATCGTTTTCGCGTGCGATAACATTATTGTTTTGGATTGTGTTTAATATCAGATACTTCATTGCGGCATGCATAACCTTCTCCTTTGATATAATTTTAATTGCAACTTGATTATATTACAAATGCAAAGTTTGTCAAACATAATGTCGCGCGATATAAGCGTGCTTGAATTTCGTTTTTTATTTGCTAGGATTTAAAACCAGGTAAAGGAGTATGA
>CAZJGX010000014.1:0-18171 GCA_964545825.1 uncultured Muribaculaceae bacterium | reverse complement strand
GAAACACTGATTTGGGCAACACCGCGCAAGACTGGTAAATATACGTTTAATTATGAAACGATGAAAAAATTAAACGGTGGCAAGCAAATGCGCTCGGATTGGGGATTGAATATTTGCCTGGGCGAAGAACGGGTCAAGGGTGCAGATGGCAAAAGTTTGCACAACACGCAAAAGCCACTTGATTTACTGCGTCGCGTTATTTTGGCATCAACAAAGCCGGGCGATGTTATACTGGATCCTTTTGTAGGCAGTGGCACCACCGCCGCCGCCGCCAAAGAATTGGGACGTAAATTTATTGGGATTGACCGTGATGCATCGTATGTTGCGGCCGCACGTCAGCGTGTGGATAATGTACAGCCAATTGATTTGTCTGATATAGAGGTTGCCGCACCAAAACGTGCCGAGATTCGTGTTGCGTTCCGTGAATTGATAGATGCCGGATTGTTGTATGTTGGCCAAACATTGGTGTCGCCGCGTGGTGAACGTGTCATGATAACGCGCGATGGGCAATTGACGCATACTCTGTATGGCAAGGCTTCAATCCATGTCATGGCGGCCAAGATTCAGCACAGTGTCAGTTTTAATGGTTGGGATTACTGGTCTGCACAAAAGCAGGATGGTACATTGGTTCCAATTGATGATTTGCGCAAATACATCCGGTCGGTAAAATCGGATATGAAGAAAGCCGCGTAATATCAGATTCCTGCACGCGTATTTAATCAATATTTGGGCTGTATATGGAATATATTGTGTTGTTGTATTCTGTGCGCATGTGGCCGTGTTTGTCGGTCGTCATACTGCCATAAAACATATTGTTGCCGTATTGCAATACCAGACTGGGTGATGTTCGTTTTTGCAGTGTTAAATATAATTTATAATTGCCAAGATGCAATACGCGGCCGCAATCGTTTATACTGGTCGAACCCGCAGGCGAATTTGGTGCGATGTTGTTTGTTTCTGTGGAACATTTCTTTTTCGTGTCTGAACCAATAAAATCGCCCTGATTATTCCCGTTTCCGAAAAATTGGTTTGTTATTATATCGTACATCCCGTATTCATTGTTTATCGGGTCGTATACAGGTACCAGGTCTTGCAATACGGTATCGCCCTGGGTCACGCGCCATCGGTATATTTTAATTCCTGACCGCATCTGGTAATTATTTGTGTATTCGCCACTGTTTTTTTCGTTCAGTTTAAACAGGTATATTGGATAAGGGACTAATTCAGTTGGATAACTGTCGGGGAATTTGTATTTATCACCGTTCAAATAAAAATATTCGCCATCTGTCTGGTATTCTAATTTTTGGCCTGTTAATGCCTTGATTTGTGTATGACCAGATAATAGCTGCTTGTCACCCCGGCTGTTGCGATATGCGCGAAGGAGGGTTGGGTGTTCCGGATTATAAATACAGCCGTATGTCGGATAGCTTATAACATTGTTTATGCCGCCACGCACCCAATAAAATGCCACCTGTTGGGTGCTGTTTGTGGCAATGTTTTCAGGCAATTCGCCCAGGAAATAGAAATCTTTGTCCATTGTCGGGATAATTTGGGTGTCTATGTATGAATAACTGTCACTTTCAAGATATGGTACGGCAATATATCTGTCTTCGTATATGTCAATATTTTCTTGACCCGGGCAATAGTAATTTTCAGGGCATACCGCGCATTTTTGTTCAGATACCGACAGATATGTGCCTGGTGCGCAACTTATTGCAAGTGCGGGCCATATACACACAATATAAAAAAACAGACTGTAAAAATAACGCATTTGTATCCCCGTGTAAAAAAAGAAACCGCCAACATGGTATTGACGGCCGGGAATTTGAAAAATCATAAGCAAAAATGACCCCGCGACTTTCGGAATATTCCTGTTGTATAATCGCGGATTCCCGACCGACGGTCGGGTAAACAAAATATATGGCGCAAAACGCGCCGACATATTTTTCACAGTCGGATATTCGGTACATATGCGATACGCACCGTTTGCTTATGGGATTTTCAAGTCCCCGAACCCAACATCCGTGTCAGATTCAATATTTACTGTATCTTATATCGTGAATAAAATCAAGTGGATAGAAGAATATCGCGTAAGATAAAACGCCCGATGGGCGTTTATTTTTACTTTGTATTTTGTGAAAATAATTTTGTAATGCATTTCATAAATCCAGAACTTTGGATGCCTGCCGTTGCTTCAACTGTATCATAATCATAGGCGGCCTCGTATGCACGGTTTATAATTTCTGATTCTGATTTTGATTGCGAAACCAATTCACTATATTCACATTGTAAATTTTGTAATTGCCGGTCTAGTTTAGTACGCACGATGTCTTGATATGTTATAAATTTCGTGGTTTGTTGTGTAATCTCTGACCGGTGTGGTGGATACTTGGTCAGTAATTTTAATATGGCTGCGTTTTCTGCGCGTCTGGTATTATTTATTTGACGTGCCAAACGGTTGTCTGCAATATCGTTCAAAATGCGTGTTCGCATAATTTGTACAAATCCCGGTGTATGTGTATATGTTTCTGATGTCATTTTTTTACCTTTTATCAAGTATAATACACTAAATGTTTGTTTTGTCAATTGGTTTGGTGCTTGTATTTAGGTCTGAAATATCTATATACATGATAAATTCGCGAATCGGGTTTTTATGTGATATATTTGTTTATGACAAAAGGATTTTATTATGGCATTAATACCAATGGTTATCGAAGAATCCCCACGTGGTGAACGGTCTTTTGACATTTATTCACGTTTGTTGCGGGATCGTATTGTTATGGTAAGTGGTCAGATTGAACCGAATATGGCTAATTTGATTGTTGCCCAGTTGTTGTTCTTGGAATCAGAAAATCCAAATGCTGATATTTCAATGTATATTAATTCGCCTGGTGGCGATGTATCTGCCGGATGGGCGATTATGGACACGATGCAGTATATTAAATCGCCGGTATCCACAATTGGTATGGGATTGGTGGCGTCTATGGGGTCTGTATTGCTGGCGGCCGGGCAAAAGGGTAAACGTTTTGTTTTGCCAAATACCCAGATTATGATACATCAGCCGATGGCCGGTTCCCAGGGGCAGATTACTGATATGGAAATTCAATTGACCCAGTATCAAAAGAATAAAAAGATGCTGATTAAACAGATGGCTGAATTTACAGGCAAATCTGAAAAAGAATTGTTTAACGCGATGGAACGTGACAATTGGATGTGCCCGGACGAGGCCAAAGATTTTGGTTTAATTGACAAGGTTTTGGTCAGAAAATAAGTCTTTTTCAGCAGGAATATTGATATGAGTGACGATAAAATAAAAACACCGGATGAACAGAACGCTCAGAACACGCAACAGTTTTGCAGTTTCTGTGGCAAGGCCGTGTACGAGGTAAAAAAACTGGTCAGTGGGCGTAATGTTTGTATTTGTGACGAGTGTATCTCGCTGTGCAATGACATCATGTCCGAAGATGGCGGTAATGCTGAAATCGCCCATGATGCGGCGAAATTGCCAACGCCACGCCAGATTTATGAAATCTTGGATGAATATATTATTGGCCAAGAAAATGCAAAGCGTACATTATCTGTTGCGGTATATAATCATTACAAGCGTCATAATTTGGCGACCACACGTACAGATGTTGAAATCCAGAAATCAAATGTTTTGCTGATTGGTTCAACAGGTACCGGTAAAACATTGTTTGCACAAACCCTGGCGCGTATTTTGGATGTGCCGTTTGCAATTGCAGATGCGACAACCTTGACCGAGGCCGGATATGTCGGTGACGATGTTGAAAGTGTTCTGACGCGTTTATTGCAAAATGCGAATTTTGATGTTGAAAGGGCAGGGCGCGGTATAATTTATATCGACGAAATTGACAAGATTTCACGCAAATCTGAAAATCCATCATTGACCCGCGATGTATCTGGCGAAGGTGTTCAGCAGGCATTACTGAAATTAATCGAAGGTACGGTTGCAAACGTGCCGGCCGGTGGTGCCGGACGTAAACACCCGGGCGAAGCAACAGTCCAATTGGATACATCAAAAATACTGTTTATCTGTGGCGGGGCATTTGATGGCCTGAACAAGATAATTGGGTCGCGTATTAATACGCGTACGGGAATCGGATTTGGGGCATCGGTTGCGTCACGCGAAGAACGCGAATCTAAAAATTATTTGGATGCGGTGCAACCATCAGACTTGGTGAAATTCGGTATTATTCCGGAATTGGTTGGACGACTGCCGGTTATTACAACATTGCAAGAATTGGATGAAGGCGCATTGGTTAAAATTTTGACAGAACCTAAAAATGCAATTGTAAAACAGTTCGGTGCAATGCTGGAAATGGATGGTGTTAAACTGAATATCACGGATGATGGATTGCGTGAGATTGCAAAAATGGCGGTTGCACGCAAGACGGGTGCACGTGGTTTGCGCGGTATCTTGGAAAAAATATTGTTGCAACCGATGTTTGATGCGCCGGACAAGGAAGATTTGGCCGAAATCGTGATTGATAAAAATGTCGTCACGGGTAAAAAGGCACCGGTTGAAATCCTGCGTGATGCCAAAAAGGCCGCATAACGGATATATAACAGTTTCCCGCTTCTGCTGATGGTTATACAACCATCAGCAGTTTTTGTTTATTTCGTATAGTTGCATTTTTCGGTTATTGTAAATTTTCCCGATGCGTCGTACAGTATTGTTCCAGCGGCAAAATAGCACGATGTAATACTGCCGTCGTTGTAATCCTTGCTGGTACCGCGTGCGACAGCGGTATGGGTCGAATTTGTAAAAACTGCAGAATATATGGGACACAGTTCACATTTGCCACTGGCCAGATAAAATCCTGGTTTGCAGGATGTATAATCATCGTAGTCTGTTTGGCATGTGTTGGCGTGTGCGTTATTGTAAACGCTGGCGACAACTATCAGAAATAATAATAGTCTTTTCATATCATTATCCTTTTGTCTTAATCTGGTAGAAAGCATGTGACGCTAAAAGTCCCCAAGTTATCTGCGGCGCATACTGTGGAATATGAATAGTATCCGCGTCCATCTGATGTGGGGCCACCACCGCCACATGTCTGATTTGAGCCGATATTTAGATTTTTAACATCTTCGCTTTCGCACGCATAACACTGAAAGTATCGGTATGTATGGGCTGCACGTGAACAGGTTTTGCCGGGATTTGCCTTTTTACATGCACTTTCTGAAATGTATGCGTTATGAGAGCAATCGGTTGATTCTTCGCAACGTGCTTTGCCGTTGTTGTCACAATTGCAATAGGTTGATGTTGTTGTTCCGCATTTTGTCTGGCAGTCTGCCAGTGTTGTCGCGTTTAGCGATATTGGCACCAGTGTCAGAACGCCGGTGGTGATATAAATTAATTTTTTCATTTTCTATTTCCCTTTGTTTGAAAAAAACAAAACCATCAAACAATTTGATGGTCGGGAAGTTAGAAAAATCATCATTATGATTGACCCCACGGCTTTTGGCTAGGCCTTATGACCGTGGCTTCCCGACATGAAAATCGGGATACAGAAAAAATGGCGCAATCGCGCCGACATTTCATGTGTCGGATAACGACATGCATTTGCGCGTGTCGCATAATGATGGGATTTTCTAAGTCCCGAACTCAATATCCCTATTGGGTTCACTGGGATTATAATTTATTTCGTATATAAAATCAAATGACAAATATGTATGCTGTGATGGCAAAAAGGCCGCATAACGGATATATAACAGTTGCCCGCTTCTGTCGTGACTTATTTGTCGCGGCAGTTTTTTTTATGGCCAGTAATTCGTTTACAAATTTAAATTCCCATGTTATAATGCGCATGCATTGGCCGATTACCAATGTGGGGTCTACAAGCCTCGCAAAGATAGATTAACTCCAATTTGGTTGGAGGGCTGTGATATATTTAAATAAACAGCACTATTATCTTTGATAGTTTGTAGCCTCCAACCGTCCTTAATCAAGACGGTGTTTTTTTTACGACCGACCTGTTTCCGTGCTGTCACACCGGCGAAGGCCGGTGTCCACTGTGTTCCTCGGTTAGCCTGGTGCTAGAATATACCAGAACGCACTGGATGCCGTTCTTCAACGGCATGACGACCAGAAAAGACCGGGGATTACAAACGAAAAACAATGGAGTAAAAAAATGAAAGTAGTTTTGGCAGATTGTCGACATTATGGCTATATGCTGCGTCAGGCCCGTCAGAATAATCATATCAGTCGTAGTACAGCGGCACAGATATTGCATATCAGTATATCACAATTGCAACAGTATGAACGTGGGCGTGAAATAATCCCGGAACAAGTGATGCTGAAAATACTGCATTATGGGTTATTATTGCTGAACGCACGACGGATAGCATACATCCCAAATGATAAAAAATAATATTTATTTTGCATAGGGTGAACCACTACCCCGGCCACGTCTTCGCTAATGCTTCGGCGTGGGGCCACCCCTTCGCCAGCGAAGGGGATTAACAAAAAAATCCCCCAATCGGGGGATTTGTATCTTTTGGTAATTTGCAATTAATCCAACGCAGCGTTAATCTGGTCGTATGGGATTGCGCCCGGGAACGCTTGTTCGCCGATAATCAAGAACGGTGTACCGTTGATTTCAAAGCGTTGTGCAGTATCACGGACATTTGCCAATTCACGTGCGACAACTTCGCCGTTCATGTCGTTTTTCAATTGGGCTGTATCCAAGCCTGCTTCTGCGGCGAATTTCATAACGTTCGCTTCGACTTTGGACGCCAATTTGGACTGGTCGTTCATATCATCACGAGAATAATATTCACGTGTCATCAACATTTCAACCAATGCGGCGGCTTTTTCGTTGCTCTGCAATTTTGCAGCGATAACAGCCTTGGCCGGTGCATCAGACAAATCACCATGGATAGAGAAGTTTTTAATTACAACGCGAACATCGTCACGGTTTTTCAATACGCGATCCAATTCGCCATGTACACGGCGGCAATATGGGCAAGAGAAGTCTGTCCAGATAAAGATAGTTTTCTTTGCCTCTGCATTACCCAAAACCGGTGCATCTGCAATCATAACGTCTGTATTAGAACGTACGAATTTTTTGATTTCTTTGTTTTTTTCTGCGTTCTGCTGTTCCTGCATTTTTGTGACCATTTCCTGGATTATCGATGGATTTACATCCAGCAGATAAATCGGCATATACAGGCGGCATACACTGCCCGCAATCAGCAAAACAGAGATTAATTTAATTGCTTTCTTACCCAAGATGATACCTGTTGATGGTTTTTTGCTGTCTGTCCGCAACAACATGCCGCCGAACATAAACAGAGCAATACCAACAACCAAGACTAAGATTGTCCAAGTCATAGTTTTCTCCTTTTCTGTTGAACGTGTTTAGCATAGCACACAAAATTAAAAATGCGCAAGGATAAAATACGCATTTTTATACCCTGTTCAGCATTTTTCGTGCCAGTGGCATATTCGTGCCCTGTTGCGCGCATACGGCATCTAAAAATCGTGATGTCACATCCAAATTCAGCGGCAATTCATATAATCGCCCAATGTATGGTGCGGCGCATGTGTCGCAGACAGCGCGCCCCGTGCGTGGTGATAGATAGTTTAACTGTTCACATGTTCCACATCCGGAACATCTTGTTAAATCAAGCGCGTATCCCAAATCGCGCAACAGGTTAATTTCCCATTGTAAATAATGACTTGCGGCCCTGGGGGTGACGATTTGCGATAACATTTCAATTGTTTCTGCATACAGTTCTGGGTATTGTTCGCGTTCTGGTAATAATGTATCAATCAGACTGAACGCTGCGTTCATGTATGCCAGACGGGTTGCATCCATCATCAATGCTGCGGCCAGGTTTCGTCCCGCATCCCAGTGCAATACGCCCAATTGCGAATCCAGGCGTGCGTTCCATGTCATTGTACCGATTTGTCCGACCAGTGGACGATTTTTTTTCGCAATAACTGCGCCACGCATCATCCCGCATACGACGCCATAATCATATGTGAATATATGCGCAATTGAATCACGTTCATTAAACGGGCGCAATGAAATCAAAATACCGTCACTTTCCAGTTTCATGACGCACATTATATCATTGTCTGGATAAAAGTTTATTGAAAAAAAACGGGGATTTCCCCCGTTGGTTATTCAATATCAATCTTAAATTTTTCTGTTCGCATTTTTTGAGATGTTTCGTACATCTGGTCAAATATTGTATTTGCCGCGGTTTGATCCATTGGGGCATTTGATGCACCATTGGTATAATATGCGCCGTTTAATATGATTATGCGGTCGGGCAGTAATTTTGTATTTGCACCACAATCTATAAAATATTCAGCGTCACTGTAATATTTACCATAGCAGCGATTATTTACCACGGCGATATATCCATCATTTGCCAAAGATTGACATGTTGGTTGTGCGCCAGATGTTAATATTTCACCGGATGCAACCTGTTCAATATTGTTTGAATTTAATATTCCCGGGCACCATACGTTCACATTATTTCCATTGACAACTGCCTGGGTTCCATTGGCCTGAGTTTTGCGTGAACCAAAGCAATCACCGTTCAGTACCGTCACGTCGAAATCTGAATCAATCAGTTTGCCGGCGGCGATTTCCGCGCGACCAACCGCCTGGGGTTCGTTGATGGATTTATCGGTCAATGCATCTGGGCAAATCATTTTCACGCCGCGACAATTGGATGTTGCATCCCAATATTCCGTATCATATCCGGTACCCATTGATGAATAACATTTTGTCGGATCCAGTCGACAGATTGTCGGCTGCTGCCACCAATTAATAGCGTGCGCATTACAAATTATCATAAAAGAAAAAAGCCATACAAATTTTTTCATATCCAATCCTGTTGCATTATATTGTATCAAATTTTTCATCATGACGCAAGGTGACATTGCAGCCCGTTTATTACGGTGTGGGGGGCGTGTCGTCGCCATCACCGCGTGACCCGGGTGTGGTTGTTGGTGGTACCACAGTGCCACCCTTGTCAGCGTTTTCGTCGGTTTTTTCTGCGCAATATCCCCATTTGTCGTTTGCACCTGTCATGTCATAGAAACGTTTCAGTTTCTTATCACCGGTTGAGTCATGATAACCATCTTGGCCTTCGTAAGAAGGGATGGGTTCTCCGTCGGCACCTTTGTCTGCGATTTTATCAGTCCACTCTGTAGATATCCAAATACCTTCGTATTTTGTGCACTCGGTGGCCAACGCACGTGACATATCAATTCGGATTTGATCCATGACAACGTTCACATCTTCTAATACGGTGGTTGGTAAAACCTGATTAGCCTCGGCATCAGATGGGCGTACGCATGTATTCAATGCATAACGTACTAATTTCTGGTACAGACTGCCGTTATAATCGTCACATGCCTGCTGTTGTATTTCACCGGATGTGCCGGGACATGTTGTTCCGCCGATACAACTGTATCCGCCAGGGCATGGTCTGCATGAATTACCGGTTGATATTTGTGCCAGGTTCAATGTGCGGCCATTATAATCTGTGCCACAATCTGACAGATAATATCCTGGGTTGCATGATATGTACTTTTTATTGTTTGTGCAATTATATCCACCGGATGATTCGGCGGCCCGTGATGATACTGTTTGTATTATTTTTTCCGGGGTGTCACCACTGTCTTCATCGGTTGGTGTTGTTTCCAGCCCAGATAACTGGTTGCACATTGGTATGGTTGCATATTTTTGTTGACCCGGTGTATATGTGCGGCATGCGTAAGGATAACTATGCTGGGTATCATTGCTGGCGGTGGCACACAGGTCTGCCGCATATTCTTGCAATGTGACGCGGCATTGTTTGCCAATCTGTTGGTCTGTGATGTTGTGCATAGCCTTGACCAACAGGCTTAAATCACCGTACAGGTTGCTGCACGCGTTTAATTTTTCCTTGCACATTTCTTCGGATAATTCCAGACGTTGACCCAACAGCAGTTGATCTTTGACATTGCTAAAATCTTTCAATGATTGATTTTGTTCATCATAGCATGTGCTGACCACGCTTAGGCACTCGTCCTTTACCTTGCGGATACGTTCTTGTTGACCCTGGTATATTTCACGTAAAGCCTGGCGCATGAATTCATCCCAAACATCGTCCGCCAGGTCTGTACATGTGTTCAAACTGTTTTGGGCAAATTTTCGTTTTGATTGTAATTCTGCCACAACCAGACGGTTGTTTTGGTTGGTCAATATGTCGCCGGATAATGAAACCATGGTTTCCAATTGATAGAAATCAGCCGTATATATTGGTTCGCCGGTGTCACGATTTAGGTATCTGCCACTGACGTCCAGGCAATGAACAAAATCTGTTCCACATGCAGTGTCGGCGGTAATGTCGGCGCGTACGCTTGCGATACAGTCATTTATTGACGATGAATTATGCGCGTTATAATTTTCTAGGCGTGCGGTCTGCATTTCGCGTTCTGTTTGCCGTATAGTACTGTTTGCGGCGATTGCTTTTTTATCCAGACTGTTTATCAACGCACTGCAATCGTTTTCAATGTACATACCGTATGCAGATATGACCATTGTCTGGGTTGCGGCCGTTGAACAATACGATTCCATAATTGCGGCACATTGTGCATGTACAGCGTTATATAACGCTTCGCCTGTCAGGTCGGCAATATTCGCGCCACCTGTTAAATCTGTGGTTGACCATATTGCGTTAATGTCGCCTGCGATATCCAGTGTGCCCTGGGTTGACAGGGCGGATTTTTTTGTTTTGGCCAAGACATCGCTGATGCCGGCCAGCTGTGATGCGGCGGCGGATTTGTCTTTTTTTGTTGTTGCGATTGACTCGCCCTCGGTGGCGGTTAACATGGCCTTAACCTCGGCCGCGGTTTTGGGTATAACTTCGATATTTAAGTCATGAAAACTTTGCAGACTGTCGGCGGCGACACCTAGTGCACGTTCACGTGATTGGATTTCTGCCAGGCGCGATGAACATATACAACGCCGATACGATTCGTTTTGCTTTGCACAGAATTGATCCATACATGTAAAGTATGCGTCGCGGCATGTGTTATATCCGGTGCCAAATGTTTGTGTGTTTGTTGCGGCGCGTGCGGTCTTTGGTTGGGTTGCACTGCGTGATACGGATACGATATTGCCGGCGGTTGATTGTGTTGAACCACGACCGGTAGTACTGCGTGCTGTGGCCGCCCGTGATATAGTGCTGGACGTTGTGCGTGTGACAGTCGGTTGCGTATTTCGTGCGGTGCGTGTCTTAGCACTGGTTTGTGTGGTGCGGCGTGCTGTATCGGTGGTGCGCCCGGTGGTATGTGTGACGTTTGTGCGTGGCTGGGAACTGGGGGTTCGTGCAGATACAGTTTTTGTCGTTGATGTTGTGCGTGAAATTGATGTTGCGTCACGAACAACTGCATTGGCCACACCAATGCATGCGCAATACGCACCGATAAAAAGCAAAATCTTTTTCATCCTTGTGTAATAATGATAACAAATATTTGCAAATTGGGGCAAGGGGTATTTTTAGAGTGAAGGGATTAGAGTGTAGAGTTTAGGTAGTAGGTAGCAGAGTGAAGATAAATAAGTTGTGGCGCATATTGCGCCACACGTTAACTATTACCCACACTCTACTACCTAAACTCTAATTAAAAAACGCCCGACGGGCGTTTTTTTTAATTATTCGTTGTGGCATCTGGGGTTGGACGATTGCGTTCAACAAATGTAATGCGCCCCTTGTCCAAATCGTATGGTGTCATTTCAACGCGTACACGCTCACCAACGTTAACCCAAATTCTGGCCTTGCGCATTTTGCCACAAACAGTGGCCAGGATTTCATGCCCGTTTTCCAATTTTACCTTGAACATAGTATTTGGCAATTTATCTTCGACCGTTCCGGTGAAAACAATCACATCATCTTTTGCCATAATTATTCCTTTGAATTTTATATTTTTGTTGAGATACATAATATGCGTTTGTCTGAAAAATTGCAAGATGTTTTTATCTGCTTGCACAAAGGGGGCATCTTTGATAAAATAAAGATAATTATGTAGGGTGGATGCACATGAATTTTAGACTACTTGTTGCCTTGTTAGGTTTGGTTTCTGGTGGTGCGGCTGTTGCTGCATCGCGTACCCCGGATGCACGTGTTGGTGTGTCGCGGTTATCGATGGCGGGATTTCATGCGCCTACAATGTCTGTAAATATTGGCAGTGGTGGCAATTCGTCAAATAATGGTACTCAGAATAATAATACCGGCGGCAACAATGGTGGTGATATTGGCTTTAATGACAATGGCACCGGTGATAATAATGATAATGCCGGCGGTGATAACGGTGGTGGCAATTCCGGTGGTGATAATGGTGGCAGTGGCGGCAATGCCGACAATGGTGCGGTGGCTGGTTCCGGGTCGTGTCGCGATGCATACCGTGCGTGTATGGATGAATTCTGTCTGTTGGATGAGTCTGAGGGATATCGTTGTGCATGCAGTTCTAATATAAATAAATCAAAATCTTTAATCCAAGAAATTCAATCTATCCAGGCTGAGGCTGATAAATTGTATACCGAGGGTGTAGAACGTGAACAATTAGGGGCCAAGGCTGCATATGTCTTTGGTGAAAGTGAACGCGCCAAAAAGAGTTCAAATGCATCGGGTATGAGTTTTATTAATTGGTTGAACAGTACTGGTGATAACTTGGCTGATGGTACATTGGGGAACGATGCGGATATTGGTGATGGTTTGTATTCGATGGCAACTGATTATTGTGCGTATGCGCTGGAATCATGTGGTAATCGTGCCGAAATGGAAGAAATGCTGTATTCTCGTCAGATTGTTCAAGATTGCAAGGGATTTGAATCATACCTGGCGGAACAGAAACGCAATGCCCAGGCGAATAAAAGCACGGCCGAGGCTGCGGTGCGTAAGGCACGTTTGGAAATGTTCAGTGAAACAAACAAATACAATCGTGGCGAGTGTTTGATTGCATATCGTGGATGTATCGCGGACAAGGGCGGTTGTGGTACGAATTTTGAAAACTGTCTGGATGCGGATTTGTTGGGGCGTCGTGCGCATGCGTGTGAAAATATTTTGGATCAATGCACGGCCAGTAAATCTTATGTTTTAAAAGACTGGGAGGCTGAATCTGAATCTATTTTGGTTGATGCGGCAAAATATGCAGACAAATATAAACGTCAGACATGTTTGGCCCAGATTCAAAACTGTTTGGAAGAGGGATGCAGTACCAGTACAAATTCTGCATGTTTGACAGATGTTAATGTTGCGGCGGGTGTATGTCCGATTATTGACGAGTGTAATGCGATAATTCCGGGAATTAAGTCTGTTGTTAACGACAAATTGGGCTATCTGCGTTTGCAGTTCTGTCAGAACGACGTTGATAAATGCTTGCAAGATAAATGTGGTGCAGACTTTACCGCACCAGAGTGTGTCGGCAAAAGCACCAGTGAAATTGTTGCCATGTGTCCACAGACAATGTTCCCATCGTGCAAGGGTGAATCTCAGTATGATATCATTGTTCAGGCGGCATTGTTGCAAATGGATTATCAGATGTTGCAGGGATGCTTGAACTATTTCAGTGAACAGTTGGGCAAGACTTGCGGTACTGATATGTCTTGTTTGACAATTGATCCACAGATTACATCTTTGGTTGAATTGCCAGAGGATGAAGCGGGATTGATGTCGCTGCGTGAAACGGTTCGTGCAAATTCCAAGACCGCGGTCGCACAGTTCTTTACCCAGTTTGAAAAAGACATAACGGTTGCCGCGTGTAAGGATACGCAAAAGCCGACAACAACCAAGGGAACCAAACGTTCCAGTCTGGGTGCATCGGTGTTCAATACGGCAAAGTTGATTGCGGAAATTGGTGCAGAAAATCGTTCAATGCGTGAATTGGAATCCAAGATTGCAGAATTATCACGCAAACAGGATATTGAACATGCACGTCAGAACTGCTTGAACACGTACAAGGTTGAAGATGCAGCTGAATTTGAGGCAAAAGGCAAGAAAAATTACAGTTATATCCGCAGCGTGTCATTTGAACCGGATTTGCGTAATTGCCATGTTTGCCGTATGCAACAGGTTTGTGAAACCGGCGGTGAATCCAAAGGTGCAGGATTTGCCAAGGGTGCGGCTGGCGGTATGGCGGCCGGTGCATCGGCGGGTACGATGGTGACACCGGGGTGGGGTACTGCAATCGGTGGTGCGGTCGGTATGATTGGTGGCGGTCTGGCAGGGATGTTCGCCAGTGGCAAAGAAACATACTGTCAGGAAATTGAATCTTGTGAAGATGTAAATATGTAATATATGCGCCAAGGATATAAAATGAAACGGAACATATTTTTTGGATTTGGGATTATGGCGGTGGCAGCGATTGCTGTTGCCGCCCCGCATTGTTATGCGGCTGTCGCAAAAACTGCATCGAAAAATGCAACCAAGCAGGCTGCAATTCAAAATAGCACGACTGTGCGTACACGTGTTGCGGCCACCGGAATATATGATCAAGAGTGCTATGAGGCATATTATGGCTGTATGGATTCGTTTTGTATAACGGATAATTCCAACGGCGGCAGTTGTGCATGCAGTGATGAAAACAAAAAGTATGAAAAAAGACTGCAGGATATTCAGGATAAATTGGTAGAGGCTGAACGTATCAGCACGGTAGAGGTTGAAAAGGTTAAGGCCGGTGCCCAGGCGGATATCATATTCACGGGTGAACGTAAATATGACGAAAATGGTAATATTATAAAAGTTGGCGAAATGTCTGCGGCTGATGCCAAGGCAAAGAAGCGTGCGGATTTGATGGCGTTGTTTAATTCTTCGTTATATGAAGATGAAGAAGATGATGTTGATTTGTCCACATTAGAGGGGGGCGAATTATTTTCTGCGGCCAAAGATTTATGTATGCAGCAAATTCCGGAAAAATGTGAAAAAGATGCATTGTTTTTGCATCAATTGTATTCGCGTCAAATTGTATCTGACTGCAAGGGATTTGATAATACATTAAAAATCAAAGAAAGTGAGGCAGAACTGGCCATCGCAAATGCCGAAGGCGAGGTGCGTGCCGCATTAAAAGAAAGTTTTGATTCTGCAAACAAGTATGACCTGGGTAAATGTATGGTCGAATTCAAAAAATGTATGCAGACTGATGATGCATGTGGCAAGGATTGGGGAAATTGTGTATTCACCATCGCGTCTGAAAATATGCAGAACAACCAGGCCAAATCGACGGCCGGAACCAAGGTTGCAACAGTAAATACCTATGATATTACTGCGTCAACGATGGAGATATTGGAATCCAAGCGTTTTATTTGTGAAAGCGTGTTGAATAATTGTGTTGTTGTTCGTAATGAAGTATGGCCTGCTTTCTTGCGCGAGGCCGCGCCGACAATTAAATTGGCTGAAAACAATGCAGAATCAAAATTCAGACAGTCTTGTTTGACTAATATCTCAACATGTATTCAAAAGGCATGTAAAGATGATATCGTTGGCAAGGGTGTGGATACCATGGATGCGTGTTTGTCACGACCGGATATGGTGCGCAGTTTTTGTAAAATTGAAATTGACCCGTGCGAACGTATGGAACCGTTAATTTGGGGATATGTGACTGATAAATTGGCGGCGATGCGTGTTGATGCCTGTACGCAAGAGGTCAAAGATTGCTTTACCGAAGATACGCGTTGCGGTGAAAATTTCCAGAACTGTATCGGTATGGACTATAACTATATCCATGATATTTGCCCGTTGGATAAACTGGTTGTATGTAAGGCAAATAATCCGGCGTTTTCAATGGATGATTTGGATTCTATGTTAATGGGATTGTATTTAAATATTGATAATTCCATGATGGAACAATGCCAGAACTTGGTAGAAGCAAAGATGGAAGAAATCTGTGGCAGTACCACTGATTGTGACCGCTTTGCCGCCGATGATACGATGGGGACGGGATCGCTGCGTTCACAAAAAGATGGCAATGTGTATCGTGTGACCGGTATGATTTCGTTTGGCAGTATTAAAATGGGTGATGCATCGGGCCGCATGAAAGATACTGGTGACGACAGTGAAACGCGCCTGGAACCGGGGCAAATAGGTGTCCAAGAATATCTAAGCCATGTGCGTAAACGTAATGCAGATGTTGCAGATGGCGCGGCAATCATATCGTCTATCGAAGAAGAATTGAATAATATTGCGGGTACGATTAACCGTACGATTGAAATGATTGAACAAGACCCGGAAATTCAATTCTGTATAAATGGGCGTGATTTGTCACAAATAACTGGGAACAAGCGTGACCATACCAGCGGGCGTTTCCCAAACCTGTTGACCCAGGTTAAAATGCAGATTGCGGTTTCCGCACTGCGCAAGGCCCAGGATAACTATAACGCAAAATTGAACAAGGCAATAACCGATGCAACCAAAGATGCATCTGCCGACTTGGCCCAGTATATGTGCTATAAGATGGCACAAAACGGTGGCTCGGCAGGTGTTGGCTCGGCCGAGGTTGATACACCGCTTACCGCACCATATGCAATTTCATATGATGTTGGTGCCGGTATAAATAACGGCGACCTGATGAAACAAAATGCAAATATGGAATCGCAATATACGACCACCGCGGGCAGTGGTGTCACCAGAACTGTGTCTGCATTGTTCAATCGCGAAGAACGCAATTGTCATATTTGTACGACCATATCAACTCAAAGTTGTACAAAGAAGGGCGGTTTCTTGGGAATTGGTAAAAAGCAGAGTTGTACCGTCACAACCAAGGGGCCGGATTGCGAAGATCTTATAATGTAGGCAATTGAAAAAATAAAAATATATCCCGGCATTATGCCGGGTATATAATGACAAAGTAAGGGGTATAAAATTATGACGCCAGATACATCATCACCATTGGTAAGTATTAATTTTCACGATTTATTGCATAAATTGATAGAAGGTGCATTGCGTTTCAGTTTAAAGATAATGATTGCGTTGGTAATATTGTCCGTTGGATTGTGGCTGTCTGCGCGACTGACCAAGATTGTAAAACGCGGCATGGAACGTCGTAAATTAGAACCTTCGTTGCAGTCGTTTCTGGCATCGTTTGTCAGCATTGTATCAAAAATATTTGTATTTGTTATTGTGTTGACGACGGTTGGGGTGCAAATGACCGCAATTACCGCGGCGTTGGGTGCGGCGGCATTGGCAGTTGGTATGGCGTTGTCGGGCACAATGCAAAATGTGGCAGGGGGACTGGTTATACTGTTCTTTAAGCCATTTAAGGTTGGTGACACCATTATAATACCAGGCGGTCAAACAGGTGTTGTTAAAAAAATTATGATTTTTACAACAGAAATTCAGACATTTGATAATCAGGTTATTATTGTGCCGAATTCAACATTGTCTAATGGGGTGATTACAAATATGTCGCGTGGTGGAAATCGTCGTACAGATTTATCCATTGGTATTTCGTATGGTGACAATGTTGACCGGGCACGCAGTGTCATTATGGATATATTGATGTCAGATTCGCGTGTGTTAAACAAGCCGGCGGCGCCATCTGTATTTGTGTCTGATTTGGCGGACAGTGCGGTTGTTTTGACCGTACGCTTTTGGACATCGTATGCAGATATGTATGCCGCGGCGGCGGATATCCGTGAACAGATATATGAAACACTGCCGAAAAAGAAACTGAATTTTCCGTTTCCGCAAATGGATGTACACGTTATCAAATAAAAAAATCCGCCCCGTTTGGGGCGTTTTTTATAAGCCTGTTCGGTGGATAATGTTTATGCGCCTGGGGGGGCGCGTTTTTGTGCTGAACATAAAAAATTATGTCACACGCATGCAAAATAACAAATTTCTGGATTTATCAAAATATCATATGTTATAATACATTTGCATTGGTTAATTATCAATGCGGAGGCCTTAACAAGCCTACAAGTGTCGTCAGAACTGACGCAAAAGTTCCTCTGACCATTATGTGGTTGGAGGGTCGTTAAATATATTGAATAAACGACGCTATTGCACTTGATAGTTGTTAACCTCCAACCGCACAGTATTTTCTGGGTGGTTTTGTTTTTATATGGGGGTGTAGATTAATAAGACCGCCCCCAATCATAACATTGGATGGATAATACTGTATAGAAATATGAAACAACCCACAATCGT